>NZ_DASVUE010000327.1:0-2543 GCF_036387215.1 Allosphingosinicella sp.
CCGCTGAGCGCGTCGCCGTCATAAGCGGTGTCGAGCCGGTTCGCGGCCGCCATCGCCGCCATCGCTTCGGGGCACACGGCCGCCGCATTGTCCGAGAAAAAACGCATGCCGGGCCGCATAGACGCCGCCCGCGCAAGGTCAATCGCGATATGCCCGAACCACCGCCCGAGGCAAAATACTGACGCGGCGTTTACCTCTAATTAGCCCTCATTCCCTAGGGTGCGGTCAAGGTTAAGACGGGGAAGAACGGGAATGGGCGCAGAGAATTTTTCGGGTGTTCCGGCGGGGCAGCGGAGCGCGAAGCGCAACCGCGTGCTGCTGGCGGCGCGGCTGAGGACCTCCGCTTTCGCCGAAGTCGACGCCCGGCTTCGCGATCTTTCGCGCAAAGGTGCCCTCGTCGAGACGAACGAAGTGTTCAGCGTCGGCGACGAACTGGTCTTCATCCGCGGCGGCACCGTGGTCCCGGCCCGCGTCGCCTGGACCGGCGGCGGCAACCGTGTCGGCCTCGAATTCCTCCGCCAGATCGACGAGAATGAGGTCCTGATCCAGCTCGGCACGTCCAAATCGAACCAGAGCCAGCAGCGCTTCCGCCGTCCCGCCCTGCACGAAGGCCTCAGCGATCACGAGCGCAAGCTCGCCCGCGTCTGGGGCGTTTCGGTCGGCATCAACGTCACTGGAGACTAACCGGAAAGGGTCGGCTCAGCCTCCCCCACGGGATCCGCAACATGCTCCACTACAGCAACCCCGTCGATATCAAGGGCGAGCTCGCTACCGGCGGCCTCGAGAATGGCCGCAAGGCCGAGCGAACGGGCGTCGAAATCGGTGCCGGGCTGCGCCAGCGCGGGGCAAGCGGTGTCACCGTGCAGATCCTCGATCTCTCCACCCACGGCTTCCGAGCTTCGACGCACCTCGATCTGCAGCAGGGCGCCGACGTGTGGCTGAAGCTTCCGGGCCTCGAGGCGCTGCACGCCAAGGTCGCCTGGTCCAACGCCCATTTCATCGGCTGCGCCTTCGAGCGGCCGCTGCACCCCGCGGTGCTCCAGATGATGGTCCGAAAATAGAAATAGGCGATGGTGCTGCCGGTGAGGATTGAACTCACGACCTCAGCCTTACCAAGGATGCGCTCTACCACTGAGCTACGGCAGCATCGCCTAGATGTCGGAAGGACGCGGCGCTATGGCCGGGGGGCCGATGCAATGTCAAGGCGGCTTGCGGCAAGTGCGTGATCCTGCCTAGTTTCCCGCCATGCCGAAAAGCGACGCGGAACGGGAAAAAAGGCTGGCCGAGGCGCTCCGCCAGAATTTGAAGCGCCGCAAGGCGCAGGCGCGGGGCGAGCCCGCCGGAGAGCCGGACAAGCCTGAGCGATCCTAGACCGGTCGGCATTGCTCCTTCAGCCAGCCGAGCACCTCGCCCTCCAGCTGCGGACCCACCACATCGACGACGCTGCGATGGTAATCGTCGAGCCAGCGCCGTTCGTCCTCCGCCAGGAGCGCGGGCTCCACGAGGCTCCTGTCGATCGGCGCGAAGGTGAGCGTTTCGAAGCCGAGCATCTCCTTCTCCGCGCCATCGATCGAGACAGGGTGGACGAGGATCAAATTCTCGACCCGGATGCCGTATTCGCCCGCCTTGTAATAGCCCGGCTCGTTCGACAGCAGCATGCCGGCGCGGAGCGGCTCGTCCCCGCCCGACTGGCTGCTCCCGACGGGCGAGATGCGCTGCGGCCCCTCGTGCACCGAGAGGTAGGAGCCGACGCCGTGGCCGGTGCCGTGGGCGTAATCCAGCCCCGCCTGCCACAGATATTGCCGCGCGAGGGTGTCGAGCTGGCTGCCGCGGGTGCCGTTCGGGAACAGCGCGCGGGCGACGGCGATATGCCCCTTCAGCACGCGCGTGAACCGGTCGCGCATCTCCGCCGTCGGCTGGCCGATCGCGACGGTGCGGGTGACGTCGGTCGTGCCGTCCGGATATTGCCCGCCCGAATCCACGAGGTAGATCGAGTTCATCTCCAGCGGCCGGTTGGTCTCCTCCGTCACCCTATAGTGGACGATCGCGCCGTTCGGGCCGGCGCCGGAAATGGTGTCGAAGCTGGTGTCGCGAAGGTCGCCGCAGCCCTGGCGGAATTCGTGCAGCTTCGCGGCGGCACAAAGCTCGTCCACCCCACCCTTGGGCGCCTCGATGGAGAGCCAGTGGAGGAAGCGCGTCAGCGCCGCACCGTCGCGGGCCTGCGCGGCCCGGTGGCCGTCAATCTCGGCCTCGTTCTTGATCGCCTTTGGAAGCACGGACGGATCGCGCTTCTGGACGATTCGTGCTCCGGCGCCCTCGAGCGCTTCGAAGATCGCCGCCACCGCTCGCTCGGGGTCGGCGACGACGGTCTTGCCGGCAAGGGAGGCGAGATGGCGCTCGAACGCGCTCCGCTCATGCACTCGAACCCCGTTGCCGAGATGCTGGCGGACGTCCTCCCCCATCTTCTCGGGCTCGACGAACAAATCGGCGGTACCGTCGTCGTGCACCAATGCGAAGGAGAGTGCGACCGGCGTGTGCTCCAC
>NZ_DASVUE010000328.1:0-1882 GCF_036387215.1 Allosphingosinicella sp.
GTTGGAGCCGAGCTCTTTGCGGCGAAGCTGCGGACCGTCGATACGCGACACGGTCGTTTCGGACATGAAGCTAAAACATGTCGGGGGCTACGCGGTTCCTGCACCCGCCTTGCCTTCCGCTGCCCATCCCCTTATAGGCACCCGCTTTCCAGCTTTGGAAGAACTGAACCGCCCGGCCAGTAAGGGCTGCCGTGGCTGTTCCTAAACGTCCGCCCCAGTGGCGCACAAAGGAGACGAAAATGCCCAAATTGAAGACCAAGAGCGGGGTGAAGAAGCGCTTCAAGCTCACCGCGACGGGCAAGATCAAGCACGGCGTCGCCGGCAAGCGGCACCGCCTGATCAGCCACAATGCCAAGTATATCCGCCAGAACCGCGGCACCGAAGTTCTCGCCGACGCCGATACGGCGCGGGTGAAGCTCTGGGCGCCCTACGGCCTCAAGTAAGGAGAATACGGCATGTCACGCGTGAAGAGGGGTGTCACCACCCGCGCCAAGCACAAGCGCATTCTTGAACAGGCGAAGGGCTATTACGGCCGTCGCAAGAACACGATCCGGATTGCCCGCCAGGCAGTCGAGAAGGCCGGCCAGTACGCCTATCGCGACCGCAAGGTGAAGAAGCGGAGCTTCCGCGCGCTCTGGATCCAGCGCATCAACGCTGCGGTCCGGGCCGAGGGCCTGACCTACGGCCAGTTCATGCACGGGCTGAAGCTCGCGGGCGTCGACCTCGACCGGAAGGTCCTGGCCGACATCGCGATGCACGAAGGCGAGGCGTTCAGCGCCATCATCGCCCAGGCCCGCGGAGCCCTGCCCGCGCAGGCGTAAGCCTCGGCGGCTAGAATGAGAAAAGGCGCGGAGGGGCAACTCTCCGCGCTTTTTCTTTGAGCTGAATATCCCTTTCCCGCTCGGCTTGACCCGTCCTTCGATACGGGCCTTCGCCAAGCTCAGTCCCTACTCAGGATGAGCGGGGAGCAGAAGAAGCCGCTCATCCTGAGTAGCCGCTGAGCGAAGTCGAAGCGGCATATCGAAGGACCGCCCTCAAATCGGCGCTCCTATCCCAGCGCGTCCTCGATCTCCGCCACGATCCCCTCGGCCTCGCGCCGCGGATCCTCCGACTGGCTTACCGGCCGCCCCACAACCAGATAATCCGCTCCCGCCGCGATGGCCGAAGCAGGCGTCGCCACCCTTTTCTGGTCCCCCACCGCATCGCTGCCGCGGCGAATGCCTGGCGTCACGATCTTGAGCTTGCCGGCCGAGAGCCTGCCGATCGCCTCCGCCTCCCGGCCGGACGCGATGACGCCGTCGGCGCCAGCATCCAGCGCCTTTTTCGCGCGGTAGAGCACGATGTCTTCCACTGAGGCGTCACGGTAGCCGAGCTCGTGGAGGTCGCTGGCCTCGAGACTGGTCAGCACCGTCACCGCGAGGATTTGCAAGCGACTGTCCCCGCGCCCCCGCACCGCCGCCCGCACCGTCGGTCCGATCCCGTGCACGGTGAGGAAATCGACGCCCATCCGCGCGATATTCTCGGCGGCCTTCTCGATCGTCGCGTCGATGTCGAACAGCTTCGAATCGAGGAACACCTTCTTGCCGCTGTGGATCAGCTCCTGCGCATATTGGATGCCGCCGGCGAACTGGAGCTGCATGCCGATCTTGTAGAAGACGACGCTGTCGCCGAGCCTGTGCACGAGCGATCGCGCTTCTTCGACCGTCGGCACGTCGAGCGCGACGATCAGCCGCTCTTTTGTAGGGATGTCGAGGGTCGCGCGCGCGGGTTCAGCCAGTCCAGCAGAGGCCATGTGCCACCTTTCAAGATGCGTGGGACCGCAAGGAGCTGCGGCTGAAACGGCACGATATGCCTGAAGCGGCCCAGGCACAAGAAAGCCGGC
>NZ_DASVUE010000329.1:0-9266 GCF_036387215.1 Allosphingosinicella sp.
GTCAGGTTGCGGATGAAGACCGGCTGCTTGCGCCAGATCGTCTTGATCGCCTGGCCGGGCTGGATCTGCGAGATGTCGACCTCGGTGGAGGCGAGCGCGAGCACGTCCGCCGACGGGTTCATCTGGTTGATCAGCGGATAGAGCACCGCCGCTCCGCCGACGCCCGCAAAGCTCACCGCCGCGATGTTGATGAAGTCGCGCCGGCGGACGCCCCCCTCGCCTCCGCCGCCATGGGCGGCACCTGCGTGAGCCGTTCCGTCGGTATGTTCAACCGTCGCCATATCTTGCCTTCGAAGCGTAACCGTTCCGGATGTGCGAACAATCGCCGGCCGCCGAAGGACGCTGGCGGAGGCGATGCTTCACACAGTGCCGCGTGAGGGGAGCCGAGGCGCCCCCTGGCGGCGTCGCGGCCTGATAGCCGCGACACGCGCGCTTTGCCAACAGCCATTTTGGAATCCTGGCCGAGCAGGCTCCGGGAGGAAGTCCGGCGCGAGCATGTCTTTCGGAGATTGACGTAGACCGATCCTGGTCGGTCAGCCTTCTGACGATCCGAACACCGATTTCACCTTCTCGGCCGCGTCGTGGAGCAGCCCGTGCGGCGATGCCGAAACCAGGTCGCCGGCACGTTGCGACACTTCAGGGTCGCGGCGCTCCGTCCTGACGAGATGAAGATAGCTGCTCTCATATTTGGCAAGCTGCTGCAGCCCTTTGGGGTCAAGGACCGTCAGCACCTTCCCGGTCAGCTCGATCAACCCCTTGGAGCGGAGCTGCTGAAGCATTCTGTTGACATGGACGGGCGTCATGCCGGTCGCATCGGCCAGCTCCTCCTGATTGAGCAGGAACGGGAAGCTGTCGTCCGTCGTCTCCCCGATGATGCGGTAACGGATCAACATCTCGCACATGAGGTGCGCGATCCGCTCGATCGAGTCCCGGCTCCCGTGATCGACGATCCACTCGCGCAGGACCGCCGAGTCCGTCATCGTGCTCCACCACAGCGCCTTCGTCAGCTTGGTCGATTCGGTCAGCAGCCCTTCGATCACCTTTGCGGGCACGAGGACGCATGTCGTTTCCGTCATCGCCACGATGTCGTGGTCCATGCCTTCGAGGACGAACACTTCGACATCGCAAAGGTCCCCCGGAACGAGGAGCGCCATGAACTGCCGTGCTCCGCTTCGGAGCGTCTTGGAGCGTGCCGCAAGGCCGGTGAGGACAAGATGGATGTCGTCCACCTTCTCGCCTTCCCGGATGATCGTCTTGCCTCGGGCGTAGGTCTTCGTCGGATAGCTGAGGAGCTGATCCAGACGCTGCCGCTCCTCCGGGTCGAAGCTCGTGAATTGCTCCAGCTTCATGGTCAGAGGGTTGGTCATGGTCGCATCCTCCTAATCTATGTTTGAACGCACCAGAGGACGGATGGAGCCTGCCGCACCCGATGAACGTCCAAGACGGGTCGAAAGCCAGCCTTCTTTCGTCAGGATTGAGCGAGCGCCCGCGTCTGCAATGGCGCGTACAATGTCCGCCGCTGATCTGGAGTTCACTTGATGGGAGCAGTTGCGACACCGAGTGCACCATATTCTTCCGGCATGCCTGCCAATTTAGCGTTATCGACCGGCCGACGTCATGAGCGCGGGTGATCAGAGACCGGAGCTCAATTTGGCGATCCGCGCCGATGGCCCGTGCGCCTTCAAAGCCGCTGATCGACATCCAGATGTCCCGCTCCGATCGCCTCAAGCCATCATGGCATTGGTCGGAGGCGGATATCCGACGAGCGCGGTCTCATCGTATGTACGGCACCAGCACATTTATCGTCATCAGCACGAGAAGTATCCCTGCTGTCCAGGCTAGGACGGGAGAGCTGCCGACACCAATGCCAAACAGCAGCACGAGGGGCCCAACCATGATGTAGTATCTGTCCCGGAGGATCTGCAATCGTCCGGCGAAACTGTGCTCATCCATGCAGAGAAGCTAACGGCTGGCGCAGAGGCCCGCAATGACCATGACGGATGATCAGCTGGATGCCTGAAGTGGCTTCGAACAGGACCTTCGCTCAATGCGGATTGGGCGCTGTGGCGACATTGGGCTCGTCTCTGATAGCCCCAACCCCACGCAGTCTTCGCGGGCGCGGGAGCAGAACGATTATGACGAGGATCGCGATGTTGACTGCGGCGGACAGATAGCGAGCAGCATCGGTCGAAATGGCCTCACTAGGCATCAGCTGGCCAGCAAGAACATTGGTCAGGTTCCAGCCCCAATGCAGTGCAACGGCACCCCAGAGGTTGCGCCATCGCCAAGCCGCTGCCCCGTAGGCGAGGCCGAGGCAGAACAATCGCACCTGCTCGCTAATACCCCAATCGAAGCGCCACACATGATTGGCGGTGTAGAGCAGCGCGCTAAGGATGACGTAGAACACAGCAGTCAGCTGCACCGGCAGAGTGCGAAGGAGGAAGCCGCGCGTCAGGATGTCTTCCACGACGGAGGGGACAAACGTGGAAACAATGGCAAAAGCGATGCCTCCGAGTGAAGCGGCAGCGACGGCCTCTGGTGCAGTATAAAGGCCCATTGCCGTTCCAAGGGCGCGGGAGGCGAGAAAGGCTAGTGCGGCAATGAGCATGCCCGCGCCAAGGAGGGAAAACGAAGCGGCCCGGAGGTCAAGACCGTAGGCATCGTAGCCGCGCCACCCCATCCAGCGGCCAAGCGGCCAGGCAAGCAGCAGCGCGACGATCATGAGTGCTGGACCCACCGAGCTCATAGGCACGAACACGGTCTGCATCCATTCGGAAGCCTGATAGAGGCCGAACAGCGCGATGAATGCGATCGCAATCCGTGCGATGCTCGCCCGCCCACGAGACGCTGCTCTAATTGCCATAGGTGCTTCCCCTCACGAGCAGCAATGGAAAGCAAAAGTTCCAAATGTCCGCAATGGGTCGAAGGCGGACCTTCAGCGAGTGTCTGGAATGAGTGGAAGGCCGACGCTGGCGAGGTGCCGCTCCAGCCGCTTTGCCTCATCGCACCTTGTCGGTGTCGCTGAGCCCGTCGAGGAGCGCCATGTCCGCGCTCGTTATTTCGAAATCCACGTCGGCATTTTCGCGGATGCGCTGCTCGTGGGTGGATTTGGGAAGCGGGCCGACGTCTTTCTGAAGGACGTAGCGGATGCACAATTGCGCGACCGATTTGCCGTATCGCTCCGCCACTGCCCGAAGGTCGGGGTGACGGAGTATCTTGCCGGTCGCCAGGGGCGAATAAGCCGTCACCTGGATCCCCTCGCGACGGCAGAATTGGACGACGTCCTCCTGCGTGTGGCCGATGAAGTAGCGGATCTGGTTGACCATTGGCCTGGTCGAACATCCATCGATTATGACCCTGAGGTCGGCGGCATTGAAGTTCGAGACGCCGATCGATTTCGCACGGCCGGATCGGTAGATCGTTTCGAGTACCTCCCAAACCGCCTTGTTCCCTGCCGAGCAATCGCGGCCGATATCGTGCCACGGCCACGGCGCATGGATCAGATAGCAGTCCAGATAATCCAGGCCGATAGCGGCCATCGTCGTTTCGAAGCTCGCCAGCGCCTCGTCCGGATCCTTGATCTCGGCGGGCAGCTTCGACGTGACGAAGACCTCTGAGCGCGGGAGCCCGCTGTCGCGAAGAGCGCGGCCGACGCTGTCTTCGTTGCCGTAAACCCGGGCGGTGTCGATTTGGCGATAGCCATGCGCAAGCGCCGCGCTCGTTGCACCGTAGGCCTCCAACGCATCAGTGATTTGCCAGGTGCCGAAGCCGATCTTGGGCATTTGCAGCCCGTTCGAAAGCGTGAAATCTTCTTGTAACGCAGCCATATGGCACTCCCTGGGCATGGCGCCGTCCCAGATCACGGCGCGCCCCGTCACGCAAGTGGCCTCACGCGGCCTGAGCGATCGATGTCGAGTGCGGATCGAACGCGGACATAGACGTGAGGTGCGCGCCGAGCTTCCGTCACCGCCCCCGGCGCCGCAAAGCAGGCTGTCCGCTTCCCACCCATTGCGGACACGGTGAGCTTTGGCCGACGGACTTGCCCTGAGCGTCCGCAATGGGTGGAAAGCGGACATTGGCGGTCAGCGGTGATATGGCACCTTGATGGCCAATGGCGGTTGGTATGGCACTCCCGAGGAATGGCAGCGGCTGGAAGAGCCGCTACTGGCCATTGACCCAATCCTCGAGCGTTTCGCTGCGGCTCGCGGCGTACTGGTTTCGAGGAACGCGAAGGACGCGCCTGAACGGTCGCTAACTTGGGGCGGCAGCCCCAGCTTCCTGATCCAACTGTATCTGGCGGATTATGCGAGACCGTCATGGAACATGTGGTTGTGCTGCTCGGAGGATCGAGGCGATGAACGCTTCTGGCGCACCGACTTCGCTGTTCGTGACCAGCCAATGGACGCTTTTCAGAGCCGGCTCTCGGCATTGCTTGAACAGAGCTTTAGGACAGTAGAGACTTGGGGAGCCGATCCGGACCAGCTTCAGTTCGCGACAAAGTTGGCACCCATGCCTCGGTCCTAATGTCCGCAATGGGTGGAAAGCGGACATTGCGCCAGAGGAGCAATCAAGGCAGCTTGGCCGGATGAAGCACCAGGAAGCGCGGTTTGTCGTCGAAGTGACGCCAGATGATGAGATTGTCTGCCGAGCGCCCAAGCAAGCGGAGCAGCGCATCCAGATTGCTGACCTTGGAGCGGTCTACGTTGAGACAAACGACAGCGGACCTTGGGGAGCGGACGTTTGGTGGCTGCTGAACGACAGGGCCGGAGAGACGAAGGTCACGTTTCCGCAGATGGCGACCGGTGAGGAAGCGGCGCTTAAGCGGTTGCGGCTACTCCCCGGCTTCGAGATGCGGGGAATGAACTCGACGGAGGACGCGCGCTTCTTGTGCTGGCCAACGCCTCTGAGTTGAATGTCCGCAATGGGTGGTAAGCAGACATTAGGTCAGCCACACCATCAGCGCGGCCACGCCAAGTGCCACGCTCAACACCGCGATTCCCGCGACTGGGCGGACCGACAAAGCCGAGCAGCGCCAGCATTCGTCGTAGAAGCTGTCCTCAGCCAAGGTCCGCCCGCAAGAGCCGCAACGAGAGGTCACATTAAGAGAATGAGCCAGCGAGCGCACATCCGCAATGGTTGGGAATCGGGTGTTCACAGGCTATCTGTGAGACCTACCGTAGACCCCGAGGCGGAGGCCCGCCGCTGTCTGTCCGCAATCATTAGAAGCCCCAGCGCGAGCATGCCAATGACAATCAGCTTGTACCTGCCCGACACGACGTACTCCCATACGCCCGTGGCAATGAACAGCGTTACGGCGAGTGCCACTGCGGGTTTGAACCAACCCCCTTCGGTTAACCGTCGCTCCCGATGAGCCATATGGCATCTCCCTCCAACCCGATGCCTTGCCACCAGCTGCCATCCTGTCGCTCGGCGACAAGACATTGAGCTGGCGACGTTCGGTAGATCGATCGGCATTTGCTCTTCAGCCGATGGATTAGTTCTGGAGGCGCTGAGTAGCGCCATTTATAATAAGGGTCTTGGAACCCATGGGTCTCGTACCGCCGAAGCCGCAGCGGTGAGCCAATCTGCTGCCCCACAAGCTCCTTCTGAAGCCGCGCAGGTCTGAGAACCAGATCGTCTATCGTGAGCCCAAGAAACAGCAGCCCAAGGCAAACGGTGCTTAGGAGACTGTACGTCACGGGTCTGGAGACGCCGACGGGGAGCACGTTGAAGAGCTTTAGGGCAGCCATTGCTACTGCCGCCGTGAGCAAAGCGATTGGCACCAGGAAAAAGAGGGCGAGGACGATCACGGCAGCAGAGTAGCGTGAGTTGCAGTTTTTGCGACTTGAATGTCCGCAATGGTCGAAAGCAGACATTCGGCTTGGGAGCGCCCGGTGGCGCTTCGGTTCTCTCCGCTGGAAACCCGCGGGGTCCGCTAGCGGCCACTTCCCGACTCTCCGGACGAAGCGAGAGCTGCTTGTCGGCGGAGGAGCCGCTCGGTTGCCTAAAGCCGTGTCGCCACAGCGCAGCCGGACTTGGGAGCGGGTTGTGGGACCGTGATCGATCCCACCGCTAGAAAGGGTGGGAGTCCGCTAACTTTTCAGTTGAAGTGGTGGAGCCGAGGGGGATCGAACCCCTGACCTCTGCAATGCCATTGCAGCGCTCTCCCAGCTGAGCTACGGCCCCGAACCAAATCCGCAGCCCCTGGGAGGGCGCGTCGGCAGCCGCCGCTTTAGATAAAGCGGCGGTGCCTATCAAGCGGGTCTCTTAAATCTCTTCGTCGTCGTCGCCGCCCGAACCCGGCACGCCGATATCGTCGTCGCCGCCGATATCGACCTCGTCGTCCGGATTCTCCTCGGCGTCCTCGTCGATCTCGAGCTCGTCGGCGGCCAGATCGGCATCGGCCGCCTCGTCGGCGACGGCCTCCTTCTTGGGCGCGTCGAACGGCAGCGGCTGCTTCGATTTCAGGACCGGCTCCGGCTCCCAGGCGATTCCGCAGTTGATGCAGGTGACCGGGTCGTCCTTGCCCAAGTCGTAAAAGCGGGTGCCGCATTTGGGGCAGCTACGCTTGGTGCCCCATTCAGCTTTCACCATGAGGTGAGCCTCCAGTAGAATTGAACCAGCAGAAATGAAAAAGCGGAGCGCCGAGACGGGCCCTCCGTGATCGCCGCGCGCCTTGCCACATGGGTTTGCCGCTGTCAAAAGCCAAGCGCCTTCCGCCCGGACAGAGGTTTATGAGCAGCGCCGAACCGCAGCCGATGGAGTTCGCGCCCTCAGGTCCGCTCACCGGCGCCGCCCGCGTCCCCGGCGATAAATCCATTTCGCACCGGGCGCTGATGATCTCGGCGATGGCGGCGGGGAGGAGCCGGATCGAGGGGCTGCTGACCGGCGAGGACGTGATGTCCACCGCCGCCGCGCTGCGCGCGATGGGCGTTGGAATTCGGGCCGAGGCCGCGGGCGCCTGGGAGGTGGACGGCGTCGGCGCGGGCGCATTGCTCGAGCCCGGCGCGCCGCTCGACATGGGCAATTCGGGGACGTCGGCGCGCCTGCTGATGGGCCTCGTCGCGAGCCATCCGATCGCCGCCACCTTCACCGGCGATGCTTCGCTTTCCCGGCGGCCGATGGCGCGCGTGGTCCGGCCGCTGCGGCGGATCGGCGCCGAGTTCCTCGGCCGCTCCGGCGACCGGCTCCCGCTCACGATCCGCGGCGCCTCCCCTGCCCTGCCGCTCGTCCACCGGATGGAGGTCGCCTCCGCGCAGGTGAAGTCGGCCCTGCTGCTCGCCGGCCTCAACACGCCCGGCGTCACCGAAGTGATCGAGCCCGTCCCCACCCGCGATCATAGCGAGCGCATGCTGAAGCTGTTCGGCGCCCCGCTCGAGGCCGCAGCGGGCGCCGGCGGCGAGCGCCGGATCCGCCTCACCGGCCAGGCCGAGCTCCGCCCGCAGCAGCTCCGCGTCCCCGGCGATATCTCGTCGGCGGCCTTCCTGATCGTCGCCGCGCTTATCGTCCCCGGCTCCGACCTCCGCATCGAGGATGTCGGCGTCAATCCGCTCCGAACCGGCCTCATCGATCAGCTCAGGCGGATGGGCGGGAACATCGACCTCACCGACCCGCGCGAGGTCGGCGGCGAGCCGGTCGCCGACATCCGCGTCCGCCACTCCCGCCTCCGCGGCATCGACGTCCCTCAGGAAGCGGCGCCGTCGATGATCGACGAATTTCCGATCTTCTTCATCGCCGCCGCCTTCGCCGAGGGCGCCACCCGCACCAGCGGCCTCGCCGAGCTCCGGGTCAAGGAGTCCGACCGCATCGCCGCAATGGCCGAGGGCCTCCGCGCCGTCGGCGTCAATGCTGCCGAGCAGCCCGACGGCCTCACGATTGAAGGCAGCGGCGGCGCCCCCCTCCCCGGCGGCGGCTCGATCGACCCCCGCCTCGACCACCGCATCGCAATGAGCTTCGCCGTCGCTGGCCTTCACGCCCGCCGGCCGATAGAGGTCGCCGACATGTCGCCCGTCGAAACCTCTTTCCCCCATTTCGTGGCGACCCTCGGCACTCTCCTTCAGGGCTGAGCCTGGTCGCAAAGTTGTGGCGCCGTTTTTCCGCTTCGCTACAAGGCCTTAGCTGTTTGAGGTGGAGAGGAATGCAATGAGGCTTGCGGGCGCGGCTTGGGTATTGATCGGGATGGTTGCGGCTGCGGAGCCGCTCCACGCGGCTGAAGTGGCACCTCCGGTGGTTGGGGCGCCCAATCCCGCGGCTTTCTTCAGCGCCACGAGCGGCGCCGTCGAAGTCGACAGGGAGTGTTTGGCCTATACGGTCGACACCGTCTCTTCCCACGCCGGTTGCGCAGCGCTCGTCAGCCAGGGCAAACTGACGGCGATCCTCCCGGTCGTTTCCCGCACCGTCATGACGCCGGGCGCAGGCAATCCCGCCGCCGCAATCGCCATGCTCCAGAAGGCCGTCGGCGCAGATCCCCACCCGGCAGGTTTTTATCTCCTGGGCAATCTCCTCGCGACCGGCGAACGGATCAAACCGGATTATTCGAAAGCCGTGGCCTACCTCCGGCGCGCTGCGAGCGGCGGCAACTTCGCCGCGGCGGATCTGCTCGGTACGCTCCATCTTGCAGGCAAGGGTGTGGCGCAGGACGCCGCGAAGGCGGCCGCGCTCTTCGAGCAGGCCATGGCCGGCGGCATGCACGGCTCCGCCAGGCGGCTGGCCATGCTCTATCTCGACGGGCGCTGGTTCCCGCGCGATCCGGATCGCGCCCGGGTCATTCTGGAGGCGGCGCAGGCAGCCGGCCATACCGACGCGGGCACCATGCTTTTCATGCTGCAGGGCGAAGACAAGGTCCACAACTTCCAGCTGCTGCCGGCAGGCGAGGGCAAGGCGCCCGAGCTTCGCGAGTACAAGACGTTCGACAATCCCGCCATTCCGCCCGCGCTTGGATTCACCGAGGAATTCCAGAAGCTCTACTTCGCCGCTTACAGCGATCCTTCCGTCGTGGCGCGGCTCGAACGCGACCTCGGTTCGCTTCCAACACCCTTCATCTATGAGCTCGCCCGGCGCGCGGCGGCTGATTCGCCCGAAAAGGCGCGCGGCTACTGGATGCTGGCGCGAACGCGGATGAGCTTCGACGTCGCCCGGTGCAAGGATCCGGCCGCCATACAGGCAGTGAATGCATTCGACGCCCTCGTCCTTCCCGAGATCCGCTATGCTCTGGCCGGCATGTCGCCCGCCGAGACGAAGGCCGCAGTCGATTTCGCACTCGAGCG
>NZ_DASVUE010000330.1:0-1577 GCF_036387215.1 Allosphingosinicella sp.
GATTTGAAGCGCTTTCACGCGGCGAACCTTGCCCCGAACATCGCCAGCTTCCGCATCGTCGGAGCGGTGGACCAGGCGCGGGTGAACGCGGCGCTGCGGGATCTCGGCGCCAGATGGCAGCGGCGGGAGGTGAACATCCCCTCCTATCCGGCGCCGCAGCCGCCCGCTGCATCGAAAGTCTATTTCTACGACCTTCCCGGCTCCAAGCAGTCGGTGTTCGCGTTCGGCTATCCTGCCGTCACCCGCGCGGACCCCAATTACTATCCGGCCGTGGTGATGAACTACATCCTCGGCGGCGGCGGCTTCGCATCGCGGCTTACGCAGCAGCTTCGCGAGGGCAAGGGCTATACGTACGGCATCCGCGCCGGCTTCTCGGGCGGCGTCCGGCATGGCACTTTCGAGGTGACGAGTGGCGTCCGCTCGAACGTGACGCTCGAGGCGGCGGACCTCACCAAAACGATCCTCGGCGATTTCGGAAGCACCTTTACCGATGCCGATCTTGATGTGACGAAGAGCTTCCTCACCAAGAGCCGCTCGCGCTCGTTCGAGACCGCGGACGCGAAGCTCCGCTACCTCGGAGCGATCAGCGACTACGGCCTTCCCGTCGATTATCCTCAGCAGGAGCAGGCGATCGTCGATACGATGACCGTCGCGCAGATCAGGGAGCTGGCCAGCCGCTACGTCCGGCCGGGCGCGATGAATTACGTGATCGTGGGGGATGCGGCGACGCAGGCGAAGCGGCTGGAAGCGCTCGGCTTCGGGCCGCCGGTGATGCTGAACGAGACACTGGCGCGGCTGGACAAGTAGCGGGTTGACAGGGCCGGCAGCCTAAACTCTTCTCAAGGCATGCGGATCTTTCTCTTCCTGCTCAGCCTCTTCGCGGCCGCCGGCACCGCCGACGCCGCCTATGTGATCGACACCGGCCCCGGAACGAGCACGGCGCCCTATGTCGTCGGGCCGCAGTTCGGAACCTACGGACAGTTCACGCTGACGCAGGCGACCCGCATCGGCGGGATCCAGTTCTACGGCACGATCACGAACCCCGGCACCGCCCTGTTCAACCTCAGCTTCGGCGGCACCAACGCACCCGGCACTTTCATCTTCACGCAGACGATGAGCTTCGGCACCGCCGCCGGCGAGGGGTGGCACGGGCTCTCGGACCTGGACCTGGAGCTTGGCCCCGGCACCTATTGGGTCGGTTTCGCGTCCGGCGGCGACGGGTTTGCAGCTCAGCATTATGGCTCTGCCCCCAACCCGCTCGGGAACGAAGCCTATTATACCCCGCTCGGCGGCTATACCGACGCCGACAATGCGAACCTGGCCTGGCGGATTTCCAGCGTCGCCGCCGGCGCTCCGGAACCGGCCGCATGGGCGATGATGATCCTCGGCTTCGGAGCGGTCGGCGCTTCGCTCCGGCGCGCGAGGTCGGCCGGCTTCGCCACGGCGTAGCGCCCGCTCTTAACCGGACCGTAAAGCTGTTCCTCCATTGATCCGTGCATGAACGCTGCCGCGCGGCAGCAGGAAGCGGATCGTCGTTGGACCTGATCGTCGATAGCGTGGCCGGCTCGGCACCCTGG
>NZ_DASVUE010000331.1:0-2009 GCF_036387215.1 Allosphingosinicella sp.
GACTTTCTTCGGGTCCACCGGAACTGCATTGTCGGTCCAGTCGGAAAAAGCCTGGTAGCCCATCTTCTTCAGATAGCCGGGGCCCTGCTTCAGCACCGCCTGCGCCCTCACGCGCGCCAGGTCCGGCGGCAGGTTCCAATAAGGATTGACGAGCGCGTAGCGCATGTTGGCCGCCATCATCGGCGTCTGCTCGGAAGGCTTGCCAACCACCACCTTCATGCTGTCGCGGACGCGGCCATTCTCGTACATCCACAGCCGCGCGGAAGCGGCGTCGACGAGGATGTACTTGCCGACATGGCTTGCCGGAAGCGCGCGGACGCGCTCCATGTTGAGGCGCAGCGTCTCTTCGCGCTGCCGCGATTGCGCGGAGGCGCCGTTCATCTCGGAGGCATCGTAGGAGGCGACCAGCGCCTTCCGCATCGGCCCGTAGAGTGGGTGCATCCAGCCGATATTTTCCAGATGTTGCTCCAGCGACGGAGCCGAGGCGGCAGCCTGGAGAAGCGCCTGCTCATTGGGCTTTGAGGGCGCCAGCTCCTTGTCGACATAGACCATGCCGACGTTCGCGGGGCGGCGCATGTCCCGCGCATATTCGACGAAGGTGCGCGACAGCAGAAGCTCAGCCCTGGCAAGCGCCTTGGGCGATCCGCTCCGAGCATTCTCGACAGCTGAGCGAAGTGCGCGCGGACGGTAGTCGCCGGCATCGAGGCCGTCGGCGGCGGCGGTTTCGATGAGCTCGAGCAGCTGGTCCGCGGCCGGATCGAGCACGGACCCGCGGACCCACAAAGGCCGATTGCCGCGCGCGGCGTAGAAGGCCTTGATGTCGCGGTCGCCGCCGGCGGAGCGGATCGCGGCCTGGATCTGCGACGAGCCATATTGGGCCGGCGCCGCGCCCGGCAGCGCCGCGGCGGCGAGCGCGAGGATGATCGCCGCACCGGGCAGGCTGAACGCCCGCCGATCCGATCGGCGGGCGCTCTTACGCATTACAGGATTCACTTGAGCTCTTACCGGCCGCGTTCGCCGGCGCGGCGCACCGGAGGCTGATAGACCGGCTGCGGCGCCGGCTGCGGCGCCGGGCGGCCCTCATAATAGGTGCCGTTCTGATAATAGCCGTCGGCGCGGCCGTCATTGTCGCGGTCCGCCCAGATGGCGCCGGCAATGCCGCCCACCGCAGCACCGACCAGCGCGCCTTCGATCGGGGAGAGGCCGCCGACCACAGCGCCGACACCGGCGCCGGCCGCAGCACCGACCGCAGCGCCCACTCCGGCGCCTTCCAGCGTGCTGGTATTGTCGGCATAGCCGTCATCAGTGGTGGCGCAGGCGCCGAGCGACATCGTGCTCGCGATCAGAATCGCGCTGAAGGTCTTTTTCATTTGCATCTCCCTGAATGGCGCCGAGGCGAAACACCGGCCTCGGCGGCGGCACGAGCGGCTGGGGCAGCACAGCCTCGCACACCGCCAAACGAGAACGCCTCCGAATCGTTCCGGCGGAAGGGAGAGCGCTGGCCGCTAGGGGAGAAAGGTCGTGAAATCCCCGCGGTCGTGCCGGAGCAGGAACGCTCCGCCGCCCAGAATGAAGCCAAGCAATTGCGATGCGATCAAAGCCATCATGTCGCCCCCCTCCTCGCGTGATGCGAGCCTTCGAGTGCGGGTCCACGATAAGCGGGAATGGTTAACGGACGGATAACCACGCGGCGGCGCGGCGAGCCTGCCCTTGTTGCGCCGCAATATCATGCGTATAGGGCCGGAAATTCTCTCCATCAGGATATTCCCATGAGCCTCCGCAACGTGGCGATCATCGCGCACGTCGATCACGGCAAGACGACCCTCGTCGACCAGCTGTTCCGCCAGTCCGGCACCTTCCGCGACAATCAGCGCGTCGAAGAGCGGGCGATGGATTCGAACGACCTCGAGAAAGAGCGCGGCATCACCATCCTGGCCAAGTGCACCAGCGTCGAATGGTCGCCTCCGGGCGGCGGCGAGACCCACCATATCAGCATCGTCGATACGCCC
>NZ_DASVUE010000332.1:0-1610 GCF_036387215.1 Allosphingosinicella sp.
CGCGGGAAGCGACTTTCCGGTGGAGGAGGAAGTCGTGCACCCGCCCAGCGCAGCCGCGCCGACGGTGACCAGGAGAGCCAGTTTGGACTTCACGGATACGCGCATGATGATACCTCTTCGCTGCCTTTTCCCCTGCACCCGCCCGGCCCTTTGAGAGGCGGAATAGGTGCAGATTTGGGTCTGCTATGGCGTGAAGAGGTAAAATTACCGTTAGGAACAAGCGGCTTTCAGAGCGCGTCCCGCGATGGGACGGCGGCCGGAAAACGGTTAATCGCCGCCGCCGACAACCATTTCGAGCGCCGGCTGCTGGCCGAGGAAGGCCTGAGGGCTCGCGGACAGGCCGTAGGCGCCGGCGAGAAAGACCGCCACGATGTCGCCCACGTCGGCGCGGGGGAGCATTACATCATCGGCGAGCCGGTCGAGCGGCGTGCAGAGGCAGCCGACGATTGTGGCTTCCTCGATCGGCTCATCCCCAAAGCGGCTGGCGATGGCGACGGGGTAGTTGCGGCGGATCACCTGGCCGAAATTGCCCGACGCGGCGAGCTGGTGGTGCATGCCGCCGTCGGTGACGAGGAAGGTCTTGCCGTGGCTCACCTTCCGATCGACGATCCGGGTCAGATAGACGCCGCACTCACCGACCAGCCAGCGGCCGAGCTCGATGGTAAAGTATGTGTTTTGAAGGAGTTGGTGGCGGTTGCTGAGCGCATCTTTCAGCGCCTGACCCACCTGTTCGATATCGAGCACCTGCTCCCCGTGGAAGTAAGGGATGCCGAAGCCGCCGCCGAGATTGACCATCGGCGGGGCCGCGCCGATCTGCTCGGCGAGCGCGCCGGCGAGCGCGACCGTCGCCCGCTGCGCCTCGATGAGGGCCGCCGGATCGAGCGCCTGAGAGCCCGCGAAGATGTGGAAGCCGCGCCAGTCGCCGCCGCCGTCGATGATCCGCCGCACCAGCGCCGGCACCCGCTCGGCATCCACCCCGAACGGCTTGGCGCCGCCGCCCATGCGCATTCCAGAGCCCTTGATCTCGAAATCGGGGTTCACCCGCACTGCAAGCTTCGGCCGGACGCCCCGGCCTCGGCCGATCGCGAGCGCCCGCTCCACCTCGCCTTCGGATTCGCAGTTGAGAGTGACGCCGGCAGCGATCGCCTCTGCAATTTCGCTCTCGCGCTTACCGGGACCGGCGAAAGAGATGTTGGCAGCATCGGTGCCCGCAGCCAGGCCAAGCCTCATCTCTCCGGCGGACGCGACATCGAGACCATCCACCAGCTTCGCAACGTAGCTCAGCAACGGCGCGTATGAATTTGCTTTGATTGCATAATGTAGCTCAACGCCAGCAAAGGCGGAGCGGAAGCGGCGCACGCGCTTCTCGATCAGATCGAGGTTGTAGACAAAGAGCGGGGTATCGCCCGCCTGGGCGATCAGCTCCTCGGCCGTTCGCCCGCCGATGCGCAGCACCTCTCCGCCTGCCGCGAAGTCGGCCGGTATCGCTCCCATGGGTTTCGTCACGCTTGAAGCTCGCTCTTGATCCGTTCGCGGTCGAGCTTGCCGTTCGGACTCTTCGGCAGCTCGTCTCGCCAGAGGATATGCGAGGGCTGCATAAAATTGGGTAA
>NZ_DASVUE010000333.1:0-2692 GCF_036387215.1 Allosphingosinicella sp.
CAGGACGCGCCGGAGCGAGCGGCCTGCCGCACTTGGGATTCCCTGAGGCCGTTACAGATGCACACGATCATGGTGATCGGAAATAACGCTAATGCGAGTAAGTCGCAATAGCTAATCAGCGTCGGTCGCGCCTGATCATCAGTTTAAGGCCCGACCATGTGACGTCGACGGCACACACCTTCACGTCGACGAGTCCGGTGGGCAGCGCCACGTCGCGGATCACGTCTTCGGTCACGTCGGTCGACACCTTCGACGCCTTCTTCGGCCATGACACCCACAGGAAGCCGGTCGGAGCAAGGAGCGGGAGGAGCCGGGCGACAGCCTCCTCGAGCGCGGCGCGCGACGTGACGAAGACATGAGCGGCGTCGATCGGCGGCTCAGGCGACTGGAGCAGCTCGAGGCCGGGCACCTCCGCCAGGATCTCCGACCGAACCGGCTCCGGCACTCCCTCCCACCAGACGCGCTGCCCGTCCTTCAGCGAGAGCTTGCGGGCGAGCGGCGTTCCTGAATAGCCCGCCGGCATCAGGCGACCGCCAGCTCCTTGCCCATCAGGCGCGGGAAGAAGCTTTCGTGGGCGCGGCGGAGGTCTTCCAGCGTCACGACATAGTCGCCCTGCTTCAATTCGAAGATGATGCGGCTGCCGACCGTCCGGCCGATCGCGTCGACTTCTATGCCCGAGGCGGTGGCGCCGGCGAGGAAATCGAGCAGTGACCGGTCCCGGACGGTGGCGACATAGAGGCCCTGGTCCTCGGCGAAGAAGGAACCGGCGACGCCGTGCGGCTCGATCGGGTAGAGAAGCGCGCCGATGCCGCCGGCAAGGGCCATCTCGGCCACCGCGACCGCAACGCCGCCGTCTGCGACGTCGTGCACGGCGGTGAGGCACCCGCTCTCGATGTGGGCGCGGACATAGTCACCGACGCGCCGCTCCGAAGCGAGGTCCACCGACGGCGGCGGCCCGTCCTCGCGGCCATGGAGCTCGCGAAGCCAAAGCGACTGGCCGAGCTGGCCCTTCCGCTCCCCGATCAGGACGATCACGTCGCCGACGCCCTTGAAGCCGATCGAGGCTGACCTGCCCCAGTCCTTCAGCAGTCCGACGCCTCCGATCGCCGGCGTCGGCAGGATCGCGCTCCCGCCCCCGGTCGCCTTGCTTTCGTTGTAGAGGGAGACGTTGCCGGAGACGATCGGGAACTCGAGCGCCACGCACGCTTCGCTCATTCCTTCGAGGCAGCCGACGAGCTGGGCCATGATCTCGGGGCGCTGCGGATTGGCGAAGTTGAGGCAGTTGGTGACGGCAAGGGGAGTGGCGCCCACCGCGGTCAGGTTGCGCCAGCATTCGGCGATCGCCTGTTTGCCGCCTTCATAAGGGTCGGCGAAGCAGTAGCGCGGCGTCACGTCGGTGCTGATCGCAAGCGCCTTGTCGCTGCCGTGGACCCGCACCACGGCAGCATCGCCTCCGGGCCGCTGGACGGTGTCGGCGCCGACCATGTGGTCATATTGTTCCCAGATCCAGCGCCGCGAGGCGAGATCGGCGGAGCCCATCAGCTTCAGGAGGTCCGCCGCTGGGTCCGCGCATTGCGGCGGCTCGCCGAGCGGCTTCACCTGCGCCCACGCCTTGTATTCGTCGCCCGACAGGTGCGGGCGCTCGTAGAGCGGCGCCTCGTCGGCCAGCGGGGCGAGGGGGATGTCGGCGGCCACCTCGCCGTTCCAGCGAAGGACCATGTGCCCCGTATCGGTCACTCGGCCGATCACGGCGAAATCGAGCTCCCATTTGCGGAAGATCGCCTCGGCCTCGCCCTCGCGGCCGGGCTTCAGCACCATCAGCATCCGCTCCTGCGATTCCGAGAGCATCATCTCGTAGGGAGTCATGCCTTCCTCGCGGACGGGAACGGCGTTCATGTCGAGCTCGATGCCGACGCCACCCTTCGAGGCCATCTCGACCGACGAGGAGGTGAGGCCGGCGGCGCCCATGTCCTGAATGGCGACGATGGCGTCCGATGCCATCAGCTCGAGGCAGGCCTCGATCAGCAATTTCTCGGTGAAGGGGTCGCCCACCTGGACGGTTGGGCGCTTCTCCTCGCTGTCCTCGGAGAAATCGGCGCTTGCCATGGTCGCGCCGTGGATGCCGTCGCGGCCGGTCTTGGAGCCGACATAGACGATCGGGTTGCCGATGCCGCTCGCGGCCGAATAGAAGATCTTGTCGGTGTCGGCGATGCCGACCGTCATCGCATTGACGAGGATGTTGCCGTCATAGGCCGGATGGAAATTCACCTCGCCGCCGACGGTCGGAACGCCCACGCAATTGCCGTAGCCGCCGATGCCTGAGACGACGCCGGCGATCAGGTGCCGCATCTTGGGATGGTCCGGCCGCCCGAAGCGAAGCGCGTTCATGTTTGCGATGGGGCGGGCACCCATGGTGAAAACGTCGCGGAGGATGCCGCCGACGCCGGTTGCAGCGCCCTGATAGGGCTCGATGTAGCTCGGGTGGTTGTGGCTCTCCATCTTGAAGATCGCGGCCTGGCCGTCGCCGATATCGATCACGCCCGCATTCTCACCCGGCCCGCAGATCACCTGCGGCCCCGTCGTCGGCAGCTTCTTCAAATGCACGCGCGAGGATTTGTACGAGCAATGCTCCGACCACATCACGGAGAAGATGCCGAGCTCGGTGAGGTTCGGCTCCCGCCCCATCGCGTGC
>NZ_DASVUE010000334.1:0-2110 GCF_036387215.1 Allosphingosinicella sp.
GGCCCAAGCGCAGATTGACCGCTGTAACGCACTTTTGGAGCATGGCATCTCAAACCTCAGGACCCAGACGTCTGAGAACACCTATCTTTCAGTCATCAAGGATCATTATTGCAGCACATCATACGACAGTATGAGCAATGACAAAAAGCTGTCATTCAGCGCGGTAGTCAAGAGCATCCCGGTTGGTCTTTCGGGAAGTTCATCCTCGGCTCGAGACAAGCATCAGCAGTTCTGTCGAGACTTTCAGACCACTGTTAGTACATCTTCACAAGAGTATCTGAACACCGTTCAGATTCAAGGACGCGCGCTTGACGCCTGGAATCGGTGCCAGCAGTTGGCTAGCCGGAACCTCGAAGTGACGATGACGCCACTTGCTAACAATAGCGAGGTGGATTTTCAGCTGCTCTGGCGGGGAACCGGAACCTCCCGACTGCGTGGCGTAGACACTACTAACATGTCATGCATGATGGATGGCGGACGTCTTGGCGGAAATGAGAACATTACCCTCTCTGGACAGAGTGCCCGGTCCGTAAGGTGTACTAGACGTTCCGAGCAGATACCTATGAATGGAGTTAATGCCAAATACTATCCGGACGCGAACGTGAAGCTGAAGACCCAAGAAGGCGACTATTTGATGGAGTTCGCCGATATGGTGAATGGTCCAGCAGACACTCGATTCAAGCAGCTTGAGGCAGAAATCGCGCGAGCCCACTTGGAAATGGCGGCTTACCGAGCTGTTCTGCAGAATGCCACAGGAGCTCCGGTTTCCCGCTTCGAGGGTCGCCGTGACTTTGCGTATGGGGGAAGTCACTATGGCAGCGAAACCTCGTGCGCAACTGGATCTTACGTAACAGGATTTGCGATCCAGGACGCGGATACCGGCTCGAAATGCCAACCCTGCATTTCCAATATTTTGGTAACATGCAGCAGGCTTCCTGCGGCCGGTCAAGCAACTCCGTAGTTGCTCACGTAAACGGCGCATCGGGCGTCTGGAGCTGTTTTTCTAGGCGCCCACTGCCGCCAGCCGCTTAGGCCGCGTTGAAAAATCCACTGCGCGAGACATCTGCCCCTCCAGCTTCGCCGGATCAACTCGAGTTCTCCGAATCCCTTTACCCCGGGCCCGGCGCCCCAACCTACCGCACCAAGCGGGCGAGCTTCTTGTAGAGACTCGAGTGATAGCGCTTGCTCTTCGGATCGTCGCTCACAGTCGAAGCGGAAAGCCCCGCCCCCGCCAGCTTGATGTGCCGCGAGGCAGGGTCATACCAAAACCGCAGATCGAGCTTCACGGACTTCCGCGCAACAAGGTTCCGCTCCCGACCGGGATGCCGCCCTGCGCCTCCGCGCCCTCTGCGCCTGGGAAACCCATCTTGCTCCCGTTTTCCTTGATGAAGGATATCTGGTCGCGGAATGGCAATTCGCTCAAAGCTGGCCCCCTTTGCCTCGTCCCAACTCCCCCTTGCCGCCTCACCCCCCTTCCCCTATACGCCCACCCGTCCAGCGGGTGCGGGTATGCGCTTGCGGAGGCTCAAGATAAGGTAGCGCGTGGGGGTTGAGGCCGGGAGGTCCGCTTCCGACGCGCTCTTTTTGCTTATCCGCCTTCGCTTGCGCTCGCCGCTCCCAGGGACGCCGCATCGGCATGAGGCCGCTGCGGCAAATAACTCTGGCCCGGCCCGCGCTTCATTCGACCGCGGTGCGGACCGGTAAGTGAAAGACAGACAAGTTTATGGCCACCACGGCAATGCCGAGCCGCGACGATTTCGCGGCAATGCTCAATGAATCGCTCGGCGGCGAGAACGAAAGCTTCGAAGGCCGCGTCGTCAAGGGCACCGTCACCGGTATCGAGAACGACATGGCCGTCATCGACGTCGGCCTGAAGTCCGAAGGCCGCGTCGCGCTCCGCGAATTCGCGGCGCCCGGCCAGAAGGCCGATCTCAAGATCGGCGACGAAGTCGAAGTCTATGTCGACCGGGTCGAGAACCACCAGGGCGAAGCGATGCTCAGCCGCGACCGCGCCCGCCGCGAAGCCGCCTGGGACAAGCTCGAGACCGAGCATGCCGCCGGCAACCGCGTCGAGGGCGTGATCTTCGGCCGCGTGAAGGGCGGCTTCACG
>NZ_DASVUE010000335.1:0-4580 GCF_036387215.1 Allosphingosinicella sp.
ATGCTCGAATCCCGCTACGTCTGGGGCGACGAGCGCCTGTGCGACGAGGCGCACAGCCGTTTCTGGGCGGAAGTGGTGGCCGGGAACGCCCAGAATTTCGTCACTGAGAAGCTCGAGGAGAGGAACGCGCGCCACCGCCGCATGGGCGACAGCCGCTACGTGGTCGAACCCAACCTCAAGGAAGGCAAAGGCGGGCTGCGCGATCTCCACACGCTCTTCTGGATCGGCAAATATGTCTATCAGGTCCGCTCCGTGCCCGAGCTGGTGGACAAGGGCCTGCTCTCGCCGGACGAGCTCCGCCAGTTCCAGAAGGCCGAGCGCTTCCTGTGGGCGGTCCGCTGCCACCTGCACCTGATCGCCGGCCGGGCCGAGGAGCGGCTGACCTTCGACTATCAGCGCGAGATCGCCGGCCGAATGCATTACGCCACCCGGCCCGGCAAGCTTCCGGTCGAGCGCTTCATGCAGCATTATTTCCTGCATGCTAAGACGGTGGGAGACCTCACCGGTGTCTTCCTGTCGCATCTCGACGAGAAGTTCGCCCGCGCCGGCCGCCGCTTCGGCCTGCCGGCGATCCGCCGCCGCCCCGGCAAGCTCGAAGGCTTCGTCCTCGACCGCGGCCGGCTCGCCCTCCCGTCAGATACCTTCTTCGCCGAGGATCCGGTGCGGCTTATCCAGATCTTCGCCCTGGCGGCGGAGAACGGCCTCGAGATCCACCCGCTGGCGATGCGTGCCGCGAGCCGGGATTCTAAGCTGATCGACAACCAGGTCCGCACCGATCCGCGCGCCAACGCCCTCTTCCTCGCCATCCTCACCAGCCAAAGGGATCCGGAGACGGTGCTTCGCTGGATGAACGAGGCCGGCGTGTTCGGCCGCTTCGTTCCCGATTTCGGCCGGGTGATCGCGCAGATGCAGTTCGACATGTATCACCATTATACGGTCGATGAGCATTCGATCCGGGCGATCGGCCTCGTCTCCCGGATCGAGCGGGGCGAGCTCAAGGAGGATCATCCGCTTTCCACCGCGATCGTGAAGCGGATCTCCTCCCGCCGGGTGCTCTACGTCGCCGTGCTGCTCCATGACATCGCCAAGGGCCGGGGCGGCGATCACAGCGTCATCGGCGCCGATGTCGCGCGCGAGCTCTGCCCCCGCTTCGGCCTCGACGAGGCGGAGACGGAGGCGGTCGCCTGGCTTGTGCGCTGGCACCTCCTCATGTCCGCAACCGCCTTCAAGCGCGACCTGGCCGATCCGCAGACCATCGCCGCCTTCGTCGCGCAGGTGAAGAGCATCGAGCGGCTGCGGCTGCTGCTGGTGCTCACCGTCGTCGACATCCGCGCGGTCGGGCCGGGGGTCTGGAACAGCTGGAAGCGGCAGCTTCTCCGCACGCTGTTCGACGCGGCCGAGGAGATGCTCCTCCTCGGACACAAGCAGAAGGGGCGGCGCGAGCGGGTGGATTCGATCCAGGCGGAGCTCGCCGAGCGGCTCGGCTGGGAGCAGAGCCGCTTCGCCCGCCTCGCCTGGCGGATGCCGGACGCCTACTGGCTTTCAGAGCCGATCGACGTGCTCGAGCGGAACGCCATCTTCACCGAAGCCGCCGATCGCTCGCCGACCCGCACCAAGCCGCTGTCTTTGAGCGTCCAGGAGGAAAGGGGCGCAACCCTCCTCACCGTCTACGCCAAGGACCAGCCGGGCCTCTTCTACCGGCTTGCGGCGGCGATCAGCCTTGCCGGCGGCAACATCATCGATGCGCGCATCCACACCTCGATCGACGGCATGGCGCTCGACAATTTCCTCGTCCAGGACATGAACGGCACGCCCTTCGGCGATCCGCACCAGCTCGAGCGGCTCGAGCAGGCGGTGCTGGGAGCGCTGGACGGGCAGGAGCCGCTCACCGCCAGGCTCGAAGGCAAGGCGCTGCCGCTTGCCCGCGCGGGAGCGTTCCACATCCGGCCGGCGGTGTTTATCGATAACCAGGCTTCGAACCGCTATACGGTGATCGAGGTCAATGCCCGCGACCGCGCCGCCTTGCTGAGCGCGCTCGGCGAGGCGCTGTTCCAGGCCCGGCTCACCATCCACTCCGCCCATATCGCCACTTATGGCGAGCGCGCCGTCGACGTCTTCTACGTCACCGACCGGGACGGAACGAAGATCGAGAACCCCACCCGGCTGAAGTCGATCCAGTCCCGCCTCCTGAAAGCCGCCGGCGCCACCCGCGGCCAGAAGCTCAAGGCCGCATAGAAAAGGGCCCCGCCGTCGCCGGCGAGGCCCCTTCTTTCTTCAGGCAGCGGCGATCAGAAGCGCGTGCGCGCCGTGATGCCGTAGGTGCGCGGCTCAGCGAGGAAAGCGCCGAAGAGCTGCGTCGCCGGAGTGCCGAAGCGCTGCGTCTGAGCGAGCGAGGTGTTTGAGCCCTGCAGCGTCGCATTGAACGCCACCTGCTTGTAATCCTCGTTGAACAGGTTCTGCGCCCAGAGCTCCAGGCTCCAGCGGCGGTCCTGGGCGCCGATGCCGGCCCGCGCATTCACCACCATCACGCCCATCTCCCTCTTCTCGGGGAAGAGGTCGGAGCCGGTGTTGAATTCGGACTGGTAGCGGAAGTCGCCGTAGAAAAGGCCGCGCAGGTTGCCGATCGGAGGAGTCCAGGTCGCCGAGCCGGTGATCACATATTTGGGAGCGTTCGAAAGCTGCTGCCCCGGGATCAGGAAGAGCGCCGGGATCAGGGAGTTTCCGTTCGCCGGCTGGTAGAAATCGGGGGTGCCGGCGAGGTCCTTGTAATATTCGGTCTTGGCGAGCGTGAAGCCGGCGGTGAGCGTGAAGTCGCGGACCGGATAGACGAACGCTTCGACCTCGACGCCCTTGGAAGTGACGCCGGAGCGGGTGTCCTGACAGAGGCTGTTGCCGGCGGTGATGTCCTGGTCGGTCGTGCCGAGATCGTTCTTACAGCCGCGCACGTCGGTCACGAAGAAGTTGGTGCCGTTGAACGTGTTCAGCTGGAAGGTCTTGAACATCTGGTAGAAGGCGGCGACGTTGACGTCGAACTTGCGGCCGTTGAACTTGGCGCCCACTTCGAACGCGTCCACCTTCTCCGGAGCGAACTTCAGGACGTCGAGGTTGGTGGTGCTGGCGAACGTCACCGGGCTGAAGAGCGGCGCGCGGTCGAGGTTGAAGCCGCCCGCCTTATAGCCGCGCGAGTAGCTGGCATAGGCCATGAGCTTCGCCGTCGGCTTGTAGCTGACGACCGCGGTGCCCGACCATTCGCTCTCCTTCTTGCGGCTCGAGAAGTCGCCGTTGACGGAGTTGATCACGCAGGGAAGGCCGGCGATCGGCGCCAGCACGCTGTTGGCGAGGCCGGATGCAAGCGCCGCGATGACCGGGTTGAGCCCGCCGTTGCCGGTCGGATTTGCCGCCGACGCAGCCGCGAGCGCCCGGAGCCGGGTGATGTTGCCGACATAGGCGCCGCAGGCCGAGGTGCTGTTGAGATCCGCATCCAGCGTCTTGCGCTCGTTCGTGTAGCGGGCGCCGAGCGTCACCGACAGCTGGTCGGTCAGATTGATGATGTTATGCGTGAAAAGCGCGAAGTTGCGACTCTTCTGCTCATACCGATCATCAAGTCCACCACCGTTGAGGGACGTGTTCACGACCTGGCTTGCAATCGCGTTGACCACGAGCGGCCGCGCGGCCGCCGGAACGGACGGGATGCCGGCAAGCTGGCTGTTGACGAAGACCTGGCTGAAGCCGTTGAGGTTCTGGAAGCCGAACAGCGGGAAGGCCGCGAGCGCGGGGCTCAGAAGGCCGACGCGGCCGGCGGCGAACTGGTTGTAGTCCGCGCCATAGGCGATGTTGTCGGCAGTCTTCAGCGTCTCGTCGGCATAATAGCCGCCGACGAGCCAGTCGAGCACGCCATCCAGTGCCGATCCCTGGAGCCGGACCTCCTGGGTGAAGGTCCTGAACTTGTTGTAGAAGCGGCCGTCGCCGGCGCGCGCGAGGATGTCGAGATTGTTGAAATCGGCATCGAGCCCGCGCTGCAGGTCGTAATGGCGGTAGCCGGTGATCGAGGTCAGCGTGGCGGCGCCGAAATCGTAGTTGATCTCGCCTGACAGGCCCCAATCCTCGACGTCCGAGCGGAAGTCGCGGCCCGGCGTGATCGCCACCTGGCGCGCATAGGTGTCCTCGAGCACCCGGCCGAGGCCCGACCCCGGCACCGCCGAGGTCGTCTTGCGGATGAGTCCCGCGACGGAGGAGGGGCTGAACACCAGGCTGCCGTCGGCGGCCCGGGTCACGTCCTGCGTCGGCAGATAGGTTGCCGCGCAGCATTCCTCGTCGCGCTTCGAATAATCGCCGATCAGCAGGACCGACAGGGCCGAGCTCGGCTCGAACAGCAGCTTGCCGCGGACGAGATAGCGGTCGCGGCCGTTGAACCTGCGGTCGGAGATCACGTCCTTCAGGAAGCCGTCCCGCTTCACGTAGACGCCGTCAATGCGGGCTGCGACGCCCTCGCTGAGCGGCGCGTTGAAGCCGGCGCCGAGGCGCATGAAATCGTAATTGCCGTAGCTGGCCTCGGCATAGCCTTCCTGCTCGAAGCGCGG
>NZ_DASVUE010000336.1:0-12153 GCF_036387215.1 Allosphingosinicella sp.
CCGCCGGTCGAGCATCGCCTCGGCCGTCGAGACGAGCTGGACCACGACCGCCTGACTCGCGGCGACGTCGGCCTCGTCGCTGGCGATGTCGAGCTCAGGCGCTTTGCAGCAGCGCCGGATGCGCAGTTCGTGCGGCTCACCGAGACAGCGCTGGAGCGCCCCGATCTGTTGCAGATGCTGGCACAGCGGGCCATTCGCCATCCCCTGCTGATCGCCGAATTCTTGATACAGGAGACGACCTGCGCTTTGGGCTGCTGGTTGCTGACCCTCCACTCCTATGCGCAAATGGTCCCGGCGGGCGAGGCGCACGATAGCGAGCGTGTTCTAACAGCACTTCACGACGGACTGGGGCTCCTCCAACGGCTCCTCGAAGGCGAAGCACCGGGTCGGCAACCGGCCGAGGCGGCTGCCTTACTTGCCGCAGCGTCCGACTTCGTCGGTCGTCCGCGCCGCCTGCAATCGGCCGACCCAGCCGAGGCTATGGTTTTAGGAGCGCTCCAGGGATTGGGGACTGCCGCAGCACCCGTCGTCGACGCGCTCGCCGCTTTGGAAACAACGGGAACCCTGGACGCGCCCGCCTTCGTTGCCGCTCTGGAACTTATCGCGGGCGCCGACGTCGCGGAGGTCGTCACGCCGGAACGGCTCACCCAGACCTATGTCCAGGTGGTGCGGGTAAGCGATCGGCAGCTTTCCGCAGAGCTGGGCCGCGCGGGCCTGGTGGCCGAGGTGAACCCGAGGGATTTCACCATCGTCCGCACCTATCCCGTCGGGTGGCGCGCCTGGAACCTCGCTCTTTCGCCGGACGAGAAGCGCCTCTACACCGCCAACGGCCTCAGCGGCGACATGAGCGTGATCGACATCGTCTCAAATAAGCCGGTCGCCACTGTGAAGCTCGGCGGCCGCCCCTGGGGCATCGTCGCCGCGCCATGAGCCTGCTCCTCGCCCTCCTCATCGCCGCCGCTCCCCAGCGCGAATTGAAGGTCTGCGCCGATCCCAACAACCTGCCCTTTTCGAACAAGGCGGGCGAAGGCTTCGAAAACAAGCTCGTCGACATCATCGCCAAGGATCTGGACGCGAAGGTCACCTACGTCTGGTGGGCGCAGCGGCGCGGCAACGTGCGGGAGACGTTGAACGCCGGGCTGTGCGACCTCATCCCCGGCGTCGGCCCGACGCTCGAGATGCTCGGCACCACAAGGCCCTATTACCGCTCCACCTACGTGAGCGTGGTCCGCGCCGGCCGCGGCCTCGACATCGCCTCATTCGACGATCCCCGGCTCAAGACATCGAGGATCGGCGTGCAGCTGGTCGGCGACGACGGCGCCAATTCCCCTCCGGCGCACGCGCTCGCCAGGAGGGGGATCACCGGCAACGTGCGCGGCTACATGATCTACGGCGACTATGGCGCGCCGGCGCCGCAGGAGGAGATCGTCCGGGCCGTCGCGGATGGCGAGGTCGACGTGGCCTTCGTCTGGGGCCCCGTCGCCGGCTATTTCGCGCAGCGCCAGAAGGTCCCACTGACGCTCACCCCGGTTACCCCCGCCTTCGACGGGCCGCAGCTGCCGATGCTGTTCGACGTCTCCGCCGGCATCCGGAAAGCGGACCGTTCGCTGAAGCGTGAAGTGGAGGAAATCCTCCTCCGCCGGGCACCGGAAATCCGGGCGCTTCTGCTCAGCTACGGCTTGCCTGTCCCGACGCCCTGAAGCGCTTGCCGATGCTTTCCCGGAATTTACGGGCATCGCATCTTTGCCTCGCAAGAAGCCGAAGTCATTCGCGGCAGGCATTGGCCAGAGCTGCTTCGTGACCCTCGCTAGAGGAGCGCCTGCTGCCGCTGGTCATCGGGCACTGCCGGTTCGGGCGCTGCTTGCGCCACGCCGTGGCCGACGAGGCGCTGCAACGACACCGCCGTGAGGCCGAGCCGTCCGTGCTCGACGAGGAGCGTCGAACCTACGAGCGCCCGCCCCACCCCACCGATCGCCAGCGGCCGCGTGTCGGACAGGTCGATGATCGGCTCGGCAAGAAAGCCAAGGTCATCCGACCGCGCGCCATAGGCCGAAGCAATGCCGCCCACGATCTCACGCGTGGCGCCCGGGAGCCGAAGCCTCTCAAGGCCGGGCAATGCCGCCTCCAGGCTTGTCATCGGCTCGGCGGGATCGGTGAGGGCGCGTAGCGCGAGCCTCTTGGCGCGGCCCGTGAGTGCCTCAGTCAGTCCGAGATGCTCGCTTACCCTCCGTTCGATCGTGCGCGCCTCATATGCGTCCGGGACCGTCGCCACGATGGCGGCGGCAAGCGCCCCCTGCTCAAGGATGCGGGTGCGCAATCTCCGCGCATTGGAAATGCCTACCTTCACCAGGCCCTGCCCGAAGGAGGCCAGATAGACCGCGTGCGGCTCCAGATTATAGGCCTGCTGCTGCTCGCTGAGCTCGGACCGGAGCACGTTGTAGAATGCCGGATTGAAGCCGGACCGGCGAAAGCACTCGGCGCACTGGGTGCCGCCGCCTTCGGGCAGTTTCCGGAACGAGGGACAGGTGAATTCGGCGAAGGTGCGGAGATCATAGAAGCCGGTGCAGCGCCGTGACCTCAGCCGCTGGAGGGCGATCGTTTGCCCGACGATCGGCAGCTGGATCCGACGCACCGCCGACCCGTCAAATTCGTCGAGGATCAGAAGCGGTCCGCCGGACGTGAAGGCGCCTCCCTTCACGAACCGGCGAATGATTGGAGATGGATCCATTTCGCGCATAAACCCGCTTCGCCATATGCTACCGGATCCGGCCAGCCACAGCTTGGGGAGCCGGATGCCGGACCACCTGATCGATGCCAGCAATTCTGTCGAGGCCCGGTTCATCTGTTTCGAAGGTATCGACGGATCGGGCAAGTCCAGCCTGGCGCTGGCGCTCGCGGAGCGCCTCCGCCGGGAAGGCAGGACTACTATCGTGGTCGACAAGCAGCTGGAGGCCCCGCAGGACCCTCTCGTGAGCTGGGAAGTCCGTGCGCTGGGGGACGCGCTCTGGCGCTACCCGAAGGATGCCGACATCGGCCGGCTTGGGAGCCGCTACTGGCTGGGATTGATCGCACTCTGGTTCGAACTGGTCGATCGATGCTTGGTGCGCCCCTCGCTCGAGCGCGGGATCACGGTGATCGCCGGCGGTTGGTGCTACAAATATGCCGCCCGTTTCAGCCTGAAACCGGAGATCGGAGATGAAGATCTGAAGCGCGCGTTCCTAGGCCTGACGGAACCCGACGAAGTGATCCTTCTGGACATCGAACCGGCTGCCGCAATGGAGCGGCGCCAGGCGCTGAAGCCGAGCGAGGCCGGCGCTGCCGACGGCTATGGAGGCGACCCGAGATCGGACTTCATCGCCTATCAGGGGCGTGTCCGCGAGCAGCTCAGGAAGATGGCGGAGCTGCAGGATTGGACGGAGATCGGCTCCGCGGACGAGGACTTGGAAGGCGTTCTGGAGCGCGCGCTCGGCGCGCTTCAGGCGCGCACCGGCTGACCCTCGCAGTCGGCGCCGCTGCAATCCGGCACATCCCAGGGCTCGACCTCGATTTGCGGCCACTCCTCCTGCCATCTCGCAGCCTTGCTGCAATAGACATGCGCCAGCGGCAGCTTGGGATTCGGCCGCACCCTGAGATCGTGCGGATCCGCAAGGCCGAACGGCGCATAGAAGAGCCAGTCTCCCGCGGCGTTCCTGGTGAGCGCCACTGCCGTGCTTCGCGAGGGATAGCGAAGAAGCGAATGGTGGGCCTCGGCCACCGCCGGATAATCGAAGCCGAACTTCTCCCGGTACCAGAGCGGCACGCGGGCCTGGTTCCTGATCTGAACCTTCACCTCGAGGTCCGCGAACAGCCCCTCCGCCTCTCTGATGACCTCATCCTCTTTCTCCCACGTGGTGTCGGGATCGAAATAGATGAGGTCGTAATCGTCTATGCCGCGATGCGGCGCCCGCCCCTGCCTCAAATTCCAGATCGTCTGGACGAGGCAGCCGGAAGTGATCGCAGCCTCGACGCTCAGCCTTGGAAGCCGGTCGACGATATGCCGGACATAAGGGTTCAGCTGCACCAGCTCGATGAAGCGGCTGGCACGCCGGCGCGTCTGGAATCGCGGCAGAGCCGCGACTTGGGCGAAGAGCGGCAACGGTTCCGGATCCACGACATGCTCGCGCAGCTTCTTCATCGATGTCCGAATCCGCCCCCTTGGGAGCAGAGACTAAGCGGGGCCGAATTGCCGCGCAACTCGCCGGCAGCGGCCATGGCCGCATCCGCAGAGGAACCGCGCCGAAGTGGATGAAATTCCTGTTTAACCGAGCGTCGTCTCTCTTCAACATGGCCGGCCGCACAGTGGAGAGAGGGAAGGCAGGATCGGGTGCTGACGCGTCCCGCGATCATACGTTCGCCGCCCGCTGCGCACCGGCGCCTGGACCGGGCGGAGCGCGCCCATGTGGTGGGCGAGGCGCTTCGGCTTGCGGGGCTGGAGCGGAACGAAGCCGACGAATGCGCCGCTTCGGTCGCGCGCGCCGGCTTGCGCCCCGCCGCGATGGAGCAACTGATCGACCGCGCGCTTTCGAAGAGCCGCGGTTTACCCATGCGTGGGAGCCTGGCTGCAGGTGCGCTGGACCGCCGGTTCCTGCTGATCCCCGGTGCGGGCGAAAGAGCGTGGATCGCCAGCCTTTCGGTTCGTCTCGAAGAGCTGTTCGAAGGTTCAGGCCGTCCGGAGGGGATCGAGCTTGGAAGCGGGACCGAATGGGTCCGCGAGGCAGTGGTCGGTGAGGCCGCATACCGGCGCCTTTCCTGGCCGCATGTGAAGCTCGTCTCGCTCTATCATCCCGAGAATTTCCCGCTGCCGCGCTTCGCGCTCGGCATCTCCGACATCGCCCGAAGCCTTCGCAAGCAGATGATCGGACGCGTCAGCCTGTGCGACATGCAGCTCGGGCCGACGGCGGAAGCAGTCGTCGCCGAGATCGAGCGGGATCGGCCCGACATCGTCGGCATATCCTCGACGTTCGGGCAGCACGACGTTTTCGAGCGGGTTCTTCAAGGGATCCGCGGCATCGCAGGCTATGCGCCGCTGATCGTCGCCGGCGGGAGCCTTGCAGCCCTCAATGCCGACCATCTCGCCCGCCGCGGCATGTTGGTGGCGCTCGGGCCGGGCGAGCTTACCATGTCGGCAGTCGTTCGCTTCTTCCTCGGCGAGATCCCGGCAACGTCCATCCCCGCGGCATGCTTCGTCGATGACGACGGACAGCTCCGGCGGACGCCGGAGGTCAGCAACCGGCTTTACGACGACATCCTGCCCGAGCTCGACCTCGTCGAGGCGACGCTCGATGCCGGCGGCGTGACCCAGCTCGAGTCGAGCCGCGGCTGCAGCTATTCCTGCTCCTTCTGCCCGCGCGGGCATAAGGGCATCTGGGCCGGAGAAGCGGCCGAAGCGCTGGACGCGGTCCTCCCGGACATTGCCGGCGTCTATGACGAGCGCCCGGCGGTCGCGCGGAAGCTCTTCCTCGTCGACGAGGAATATTTCGGGTATCGGCCCGAGGCGGCCGAGCGTGCGGAGGGCGTCGCTTCGATGCTTGCGCGCCACGGCTTCAGGTTCGAGACAAGTTCGCGGGTCGACCAGGTCTGCCGCCCCACGCGCGGCCCCTCCTGGCATCATGAACGGATGAAGAGCTGGAGGAAGCTGGTTGAGACCGGCCTCGACCGCTGCCTCTTCGGCGTCGAGTCCGGCGTCGATTCCATTCTCGAACGCTTCAACAAGAAGACGAGCTCGCAGCAGAACGTGCTTGCCATCCGGACGCTCACCGCGCTCGGAGTGCCGATCCGCTGTACCTACATCACCTTCGATCCGCTGATGTCGATGGACGAATTGCGGCAGACGCACGAATTCCTGGGCCGGTCCGACCTCATCCTGAAGCCGCAGCCGGGAATGCAAGAAAGCGAGCTTCACGACGCCGTCCGTGATGAGGACTGGGTCAAGGCGCACAGCGCAGGACGGCCATTCTACGCTGCGGTGAGCTACATGCTCGTCTCGATGGAATGCCTGATCGGCTCCCCCTACCTCAAGCTGGTCCAGCAGCGGGGGCTGGCGGGGGCGACGAACCTCAACATGGGCCGCCGCGAAGCCCGTTATTCCGACGAGCGGATCGGAATGATGAGCTACTGGTCGCAAAGCTGGATCGATCGCAACTTCAGCCTCGATTACCTTCTGAAGAGCCTCGAAAAGGTGACCGGCGGCGAGGCTCGGGCGGCCGTTCGGGGGACGCGCGCATTGCTGAAGGCCAGCGCCTATGATCTGCTCAGCGACATGCTGGCAGGCGCCGGAGCAGCCGACAGCCATCGCGCGCCGTCGCTGCTGGACCGCAATTTCGATTTCTTGCGAAGCGAGATGGCGCTCGAGATCGACCTCCTCCTGCCGAAGCTGGAAGCCGGCCTCGCGCGCCGCCTGGCCGAGGAGCACGAGCGGTGGCGCGGCCGCTCGGGCTGGGAGCATATCAATGCAGCTTGACCGCACCCGCGTCCTTCAAAGCGCCGCTCCGGCAGCCGTCCGGAAAGCGGAGCTGCTCTCCGCGGGCGTGGACGTCTCGGCGGAATTCCTCCGCCGCTACGGCCCGCCCTTTCTCGAGAAAAGGCGCGCCTACGGGAATCCCGACCCGGATTCCGTCCGGCACCTCACCCTCCCGCAGGAGCTGATCCTGGAGCCGGACGGCCTTGTTGTCTCCGTGAACATACGCCCCCGTTCTCCCCACAAGCTCGACTGGGACGGCGGCTTCTGCATCCGGGGCGAGAGCGGCCGGATTCCGATCACCTTCCCGCTCCGCCCCCAATTCTACGATTACAAAACCCCCGACGACCTCAGGCTCTCGCGCGTGATTACGCTTTATGGCGGGGGGGCGCTGGGGATATTCATATATGGGAATTGCGCTCTCGTGGACATGGGCAAGGCGTGCCAATATTGCTCGATTGCGCCCAATCGGAGCCACGATGTCGACTTCGAGAAGGTCATCCGGCCCGAACGGATCGAGGAGACGGTGTTCCTCGCACTCAAGGACGAGGCCGCGCCGATCTCGCAGGTGATGCTGAACGGCGGCAACTTCCCCGACCCGGACCGGAGCTTCCTCTATTATGTCGAAGCGGCGCGCGCGGCGCGGCGCGCGATCGACCGTTCCGGCCGAAGCGTCGACCTCCATTTGATCGTCTTCCCGCCCCGCGACCTCGAACTCCTCGGCGAACTCAAGGGCACGGGCGCCTGCGTCGCCATGAACTCCGAGGTGTTCGACCCCGAGCTGTTCGCACGCTTCTGCCCGGGCAAGGAGCAGGTCGCCGGCCAAGGGCACATGGCGGCCGCCCTGCGCCGCGGAGCCGAGATCCTCGGCGAAGGCGCGGTCTATTCGATCATCGTCGGCGGGCTCGACGATCTGGCCACGCTAAGCACGGGAATGCAGAGGCTCGCGGGCTGGGGCGTCACCCCGGTGATCAACGTCTTCCACGCCGATCCCGGGACGCCGATGGAGCAGCACCCGATCCCGTCCGCCGGGTCCATCCTGGAGATGGGCCGGGCGCTCCAGGAGGTGTTCCAAGCCAATCCCCGGATGCGCCCCTTCTACCTCGATTGCGGACGCAATTCGCTCGACACGGAAGCCTATCGCGGCCTGTTCTGAGCCCCCGCGGGCTACCCCAGGAGCGCGGACAGCCGCGCCTCAAGATCCGGGCGAGCGATCAGGAAGCCGGCCTGCTCGCACTCGCCCAGGAAGAGCGCGGCCTCGGACGCGAGCGGCGTCCCGCCCGCCCGCATCGCGGCCGCTTCGAGCGCCGTCGTCACCGTCCCCTCGTCAAGCCCGACGATGAGCCGCGAGAGGTCCGCCGGCGCAGTCACCGCGGCTCCGTCTCCGGGCCGGACGAAGCGGAGCCTCTCGCCGTCGGGCAGGATGCCGATGTCGAGGTCGAGAACGGAGGCGCCCGGGGCCCCTCCGTCGCCGGGGTCGCGCGTCTCGCCGAGCCCCAGCAGCGCCCGCTCCGCCCAAAGCAGGCTTCGGCGGCCGAAGGCGACCGCACGCAGCGCAAAACCGAGGATATCGGCGTGCCCGAGCGTCGCCGGCACCCGCAGGAGATCGAAGAGCCGCTCCGCCGGGGACGCCGTCCCCCCGCCGGAGAGCGGAGTGCCGGCCGCGGCGATGGTTTCGAGCTGCTTGACCCGCCACTTGGGCGTCGGGTTCGTCTTTCCGAGCGCCGCGAGCAAGGCATCGCAGCCGAGCAGGACCGCCTCCTGGCTCGGCAGGATCATCGAGGTCCAGTCCCCTGCCCTGCGCATGCCCGCCAGATCCGCCTGCAAGTTTCCGAACCAGTAGCGGGTCCGCGCGAGGAGGTTGCGGATCAGCTCGCGCGGAGCAAGGTCGGTGCCGAGCACCGACTGGGCCTCCGCGCCCATCAGGGTTTCCCCGTTCAGCAAGGCGTGGAGCATCCGGCGCTGGGGGTAATCGAGCTCGAGCGCGGCCCGCCGGACGTCGACCGGCTCCCGGTTGAGCTCGCGCAGAAGCTCGATCGCGCGGCGAAAGGCGCGCTTCGAGACCGGCATCAGATCGCATTGCAGGCCGGCAATCTCGAAGGCGCTGTTCCTGCTTGGCGTTATGTCGGTTTCGGCGCCGCCGGTGAGGATGCACAGATCGAGGTCGGAGCTCGCATTGCCGAGGCCTTCCACCAGCGATCCGTAGGCGAAGACCGTGCTGGAGGGATCGACCTCCAGATGCCGAACGAGGTGTTCGGCAACGTCCGCGACGGAGAGCCCGCGGCTCGCCAGAGCGGCTTCGAGCGGCGCCGCTACATCCCTCATATCCTCAGCCGGCAGCCGCGACCGCATCCCTGAAGCCCGCGGCCGCCGCGCCGCCGCCGGCAAGCGCCGCCGCCCGCGGCCGAAGCTCCCGCTCGATCATCCGGCGCCGCACCTCGGCCTTGGACGCCGCCGAGAGATGTCCGAAGCTCTCGGCGATGGGGCTCCAGCCGGGAACGTCCGGCTCTTCGTCGCCCACTTTCAGGCAGCGCGCGAAGGTCGCATCCGCAAGGCCCGCGAGATGGGGCCTGGTTTCGATCATCCAGCCCACGAAGTCCCAGGCGAGCTGCGAATGCTCCCGCTCGTCGGCGACGATTGCCTCGAGCGCCGCGCGCACGTCCGGGTCGCTCGTCCGCTCCAGGGCGTCGGCCGCGAAGGCCACCGCGATGGTCTCGCTGACGCAGCCCTCCTCGATCACGGCGGCGAGTATGGCCGCTTCGTCGGGCGTGCCGCGCGGGCTGATCGGCTGAACGAACGGACCCGGCCCCTGCTCGACCCCCAGGAACCGCGCCGCAAGCCGGAAGCAGAGGATCGAATGCCGCACTTCGTCGTCCATCGCACGGATGGTCCGGCGGAGGATGGAAGGCGGCGCGCCGAGCTGCATCGCCTGCAGCAGGAAGGTCGAGAAGGAGGCGATCGACGCGTGCTCGTAGAGCCCGCTCCCGAGCCACAATTCGCCGATCAGCCTCCGGTCTGCCGGTTCGAGCGACACCGTCACTCGGCGGCTGCGGCGCTGCACCACTCCCGTCCCTCGACGACGGTCGCCACTTCGGCCTTGCCGTCGATGAACAGCGGCCGGCCGTGCGCGCTCACCATATCGAGGCGCGATACGGCACCGACGGCCGAGCTCGAAAGAATGCCGCCGTTCGTGGCGCCGGCGTCGAGAAGCGAGCCGAGCCCGGCAAAGCGTGGGTTCCGGCGCGCCAGATCCGCCGTCGAGGATGTCGACCTGACATTGCCCTCGGCGCCGCGAAGCTGCGCGAGATAGGCCCAGGCGATGCTGTCGCCGGAGTTCACTTCCTCGGCGGTCTCGAAGGCCTTGACGGCATCCCGGGTCCGCTTGTTGGCGATCAGCGCCAGGCCGAGCAGCGAGAAGGAGCTGATCCGCCCGCCCGTCGTGATCTCCTCCATCGCATAATCGGGCGCGGTGCTTGCAAGGCCGACCGCCGTCTCCAGCGCGCTCGCGGTCTTGCCGGCGCGAAGCTGGACCAGGACGAGGCGGGCAGCTGCCTCATTCTCCTTCGGGTTCATCGCCAGCGCCTGGACGAAGCTCGCCGCCGCCTGATCGTGGAAGGCGCCGAACGAATAGATGATGCCGCGGGCAAGCGCCCCGTCGGAGCTTTCGGAATCCGCGCGTTCGGCGGCGGCGCCGAGGAAGGAGGTCAGTCTTTTCGCAAGCTCGCCTGCGCTGAAATTGCTCATCGTCTGGTGCATGTCGGGTCCCCGTTCTTGGAAGGCGGGCAAACAGCCGAGGCCGACTCGGCCGCTCCCCGATTCTAATCAAAAGGCGGGGCCGGAGGCCGGGAGTTGCGTCCGTCGTGGACCATTTTCCCTGCCGCCCAAGGTGCAGACGATGGCGAGGCCGCGACCGCTTCCGGCGCGCCTACCGCCAGCGGACCGAATGCGTGCAGCCGAGCGGCAAGTGCTCGGCGAGCGCGGATCGGAGCAGCCTTTCCCGCCGGCCATCCCCTTCACCTCCAAAAGCTCCGATTTCGGCGCCGTCGAAAGAGCCGGTGGCGAGGGCGTGGGGCGTTTCGGGCTCGACCCTCGCATATCCCGGCATTCCGAACCGGGTCGAGCGGAACGGCAGCCAGGGCGCCTCGTCCGTGATGCACCGGTGAACGACCGGCACGTCCGAGCCGGCGGCAAGCAGGCTGTAGCTCGCGCTTCCGCGGCCGGTGCGAACCGGGGCGGCGAAGAGGCTGTCCACGGCGTCCAGCGAGTGGAACTCCGACGGCCCGAGCAATGTCGCGGCGACGAGCGCCGCGCCCGATCGTCCTTCGATCGCCGTGCCTCTGCCATAGCCGTCAACGACGCTGCGGCGAAGCACGAGCTGGACGCCCTCGGCGAGCCGAAGCGGACCCGCCAGACAGGATTCGAGATGAAGGCTCGGACGCTCCTCCACCGGCCCGTCCGCGGAAATCGCCCATATCGGGCGCGCGTCCCCTCCCCGCTCCCGCATCGCGGAGACTGCGTGTACGGTACAATGATCGAGCCGCGCCGCGACCGGCCCCTCGATGGCGATGGACCCGTCTATCCATAGCCCTCGAAGCACAAGCTCGAGCCCGGCGCCCGATGCGCCGACATGCAGCCGCCCGCGCACCGTGGGCGCCTCTCCGGGGGCCGCCTCGATGGCGAGACGGCGGCGCGCGTTGGGATCCGAGGGGCAGACGAGCGAGGCGCTTCGCACCGCAAGCCGCCCCGCCTCGTAGGTCGCGCTGTCGAGGATCCTGATCACGCCGTCGCCGGGAACGGATCGATAGGCCTGCAGCGCCGCCGCAAGCGAGGCGAAGAGCGGCGGCCGCCCCTCCGGAGCGGGACCCGCGGCCTCGCTATGGACGTGCGCCACCCAGGACGGTGCTTCTCCCCCCGCATCGGAGCGCCCGTAGGACCCGCCGCCGATGGGGCCAGGGCCCGCATAGCCGAAGCTCACCCTGACGTCCGCATCGGCAGCTCGGCCCGAAACCGGCAGACGCAGCCTTCCGAGCTCCGGATCGACGATCGCGCGCACGCGCCCCCCAGCGTACTGAAGAAAGTCGCCTTCGCCCCAATCGCTGAGATCGCCGACCACCAGCCGCTCGGGAGAAAGGGGGCGCCACCCGCCGGCGCGGCGCCTGACCAGTATCTCCACGGACCGCGCCAGAAGCGCCGGATCATCGCCGCGCGTCAGCGGCTCGGGAGCGTCCAGATGCCGGTCCGAAATTGCATCGAGGCCGGGAAAGGGCCGCGGCACGGCGGTGAGCCGGCAATCGACGCCCAGCGGGTGGAAGCGGTGGCAGCCCGGCCGCCGCGCCCGGCGCGGCTCGACGTTCACGAGCGGCATGGCCGGGTCGCGCCACACGTCGACCGTCACCGTCCGCTCGCCTTTTGACGGGGTGATCAGGACCGGCCATCCCGTGGAGCAGGCGAGCAGCCGCTCGGTTGCGGGATAGGTGCCTTTCCGCCTCGCAAGCGCGATCGCGTCGGCGACCAGGGCGCGCGGGTTCGCGAGGCCTTCCGGAAGATCGCCCGCGCCCACGAGGTCCGCTAGATACGGCAGCATCGCTGGGTCGCAGGTCTCGACGAACCAGTTGCGGTAGAGGCCGGCAATATCCCGCTCCACAACGGAGCGCGCC
>NZ_DASVUE010000337.1:0-1699 GCF_036387215.1 Allosphingosinicella sp.
GGGAGCGATCATCTTCCGCGGCCCGACGAGCCGGACCTTGTGGGTGAACCGCCCTGCCGGCGGCTGCCCGTCGCTCGATCTCGGCCGCACGCTGGTGACGCGCACGTCCAGCACCCAGCTCTGCCGCGGCGATATCGCGCGCGTGGTCGATCTGACGAGCGGGACCGAATATGGCGGCTGCGGGCTCGGCGACTTCACGCCCTACCGCCGCGTCCGCTAGCGCTTGTAGAGCGCGTCCAGCCGCTCGCCATAGACCTCGCGGATCACGTGGCGGCGGATCTTGATCGAGGGCGTCAATTGCTGGTTGTCGGTGCTGAACGGCTCGTCCGCCAGCACGAACCGCCGCACCTTCTCGATCACCGACAGATCGGCATTCACCCGGTCGACGGCTGAGGAGATGGCGCGGACATAGTCCGGATCCTCGCGGAGCACCGCCGGATCGTTCGGCGTGCCGTTCGCCTTCGCCCATTCCGCCGTCCACTCGGCGTCGGGCACGATCAGGCCGACGACGTACGGCCGGCGGTCGCCCGTCACCATCGCCTGCACGATCTCCGGCTGCAGGGTCAGCATCCCTTCGACGCGTTGCGGAGCGACATTGTCGCCCTTGTCGAGGATGATAAGGTCCTTCTTGCGGTCGGTGATGACGATCCGCCCCGCCTCGTCCAGATGGCCGACGTCGCCGGTGTGAAGCCAGCCGTTCACAACCGTCCGCTCGGTCTGCGCCTGGTTGCGCCAATAACCCTTCATCACGAGTTCGCCCCGGACCAGGATCTCGCCGTCCTCGGCGATCTTCACCTCGGTGTTCTTGAGCGGCGGGCCGACCGTATCCATGCGGACGCCGGCCTTCGGGCGATTGCAGCTGATCACCGGCCCCGCTTCCGTCTGGCCGTAGCCCTGCAGCAAGGTGAGGCCGACCGACTGGAAGAAGATGCCGACATCGGGATTGAGCGGAGCGCCGCCCGAAACCATCGCCTTGATCCTGCCGCCGAAGCGGGCGCTGATCTTCGGTCGCAGCGTTCGGCCGAGGATGAAGTCCATCGGCCGGTCCCAGAGCGGTACCCCGCCCGCGCTTTGCTTGGCGCCGATGCTGAGCGCCCGGTCCATCAGGTAATTGCTGAGCTTGCCCTGCTTCTCCACAGTCTTGAGGATGCGCTGGCGCAGCACCTCGAACAGCCGCGGCACCACCACCATGATGGTCGGACGCACTTCCTCGATGTTGGAGGCGAGCTTTTCCAGCCCTTCCGAATAATAGATCTGGCCGCCGAGCCCGATCGGGAAATGCTGCCCGCCGCTATGCTCGTAGGCATGGCTTGCGGGGAGGAAGGAGAGGAACACCTCGTCGTCCCAGCCGAAATCGTTGGCGATGACGTCGATGCAGCCTTCGACGTTGTGGAGGATCGCGCCGTGATGCTGCATCACGCCCCGCGGCGCCCCGCCGGTGCCGCTCGTATAGATGATGCAGGCGATGTCGTCGCGCGTGAAGTCCGCCGCCGCTGCCGCGCAGGCATCGACGCTTGCCGCTTCGCAGGCGATGAGGTCGTTCCAGTCGTGGAAGCGAACGTTGCTCGCCTGGCCTGCGCGGAGATGATCGATGCCGATCACATGCTCGCAGCCCTGGGTGCGGATCGCGGCCGGAAGCAGCGGCTTGGCGAGCTTCTGGGACGAGACGATCACGGCCCGGGCGCCGCTGTCGTCCAGG
>NZ_DASVUE010000338.1:0-4603 GCF_036387215.1 Allosphingosinicella sp.
TAAATCAGTCCTTCTGCGCCTTCACCCGGGCGATCTCGCGGTCGAGAGCGGCGATTGCCTCAGCGCGATGCTGAGCATCGCCCGAGTCACGCTCGCTAAGCTCGGCGCGCGCCTTTTCGAGGGCCTTTACGAGCTCGCCCCGAACGTCGGCCGAACTCTCACCCTTGTCGCCGCAGACGACGACGCGGGTGACGAATTTCCTGTTGCCGTCGCCGCTCGTGACGTCGCTTTCCGCCTTGTTGGCATCGTTGCACTTCGCCCGGAACTCCGAGAGCTCCTTGCCGTCGAGCACGATCGGCTTGCTGTCCTTGCCGTAGCGCTTGATGATGATGTTTTCGGTCCGCTCTTCCTTCTTCTCCTGCGCGATCGCAGTGCCGCCGAGCGCGACTGCTCCGGCCACCAGACTTGCGAAGAACATACCCCCGGTAAACCCCTTGGACTTCATTTCATCGTCTCCGTCTTGTCGTGATTGGAAAGGAAGGCGGCCGCGCCGCCGGCCCCAGCGCAAGCATCGGGGGCACCCGCTGCCCGGGCCCGCCCGGAGGCGGCGGCAGCACGGCCGATTCCCGAGCCGCCGGGATGCAAGCGGCCGCGGGAAATCACATCGTCGATCGAATCACCTTCGCGCATCTGCGCTCGGCTCCCTGAAATCCGGCTGCTCGTGCAGCTCTTGGGACTACAGATGTAATCAATCGACTGAACGGAATATGAATGTTCCGGGTGCGTCAGCGGCCGCAGCGGCGCGCAGATTTGTCGGGAAGCTTTACACCGGCGGGAAGAGGTTAATTCCCGTTGACCATCGAAAGCCGCGGATTTCCGCCGTTGGCACGGTCTGGCACGCAGCGTGTATCTTTATCAGCGTCCACACCGTTCCACCGAAAGGGCGGGCAGGCGCTTTCTGGTCGCGCCGCCCGCCCTAATCTTTTTCGGGAACTGCCGGCGCCCCCTCATAGTCAAAGTTCGTCATGCCGGACTTGATCCGGCATCCACCTTCTTCTTTGACCGACGGGTGAAGAAGGTGGACCCCGGATCAAGTCCGGGGTGACGATCCTTCCCCAATGGCTGCCGCTACTCCGCCTTCGCGACCTGCTTCTCGTCCAGCAGCTGCTGGAGCTCGCCCGCCTCGAACATCTCCATCATGATGTCCGAGCCGCCGACGAACTCGCCCTTCACGTAAAGCTGCGGAATGGTCGGCCAGTCGGAATAGGCCTTGATGCCCTGGCGGATCTCCGGGTCCTGGAGCACGTCGACCGTCTCGAACCCGACTCCGAGATGATCGAGGATCGCGACCGCGCGGCTCGAAAAGCCGCATTGCGGGAAGAGCGCGGTGCCCTTCATGAACAGGACGACGTCGTTCGAATTCACGATTTCGTCGATGCGGGCGTTGACTTCACTCATTGTTGAATTTCCTCAATCCGGTACGGCGGTGGTAAGCTGGAGCGCGTGAAGCACGCCGCCCATTCGCCCGCCCAAGGCCTCATAAACGCGCCGCTGCTGAACGACGCGGCTTTGCCCCCTGAAACTCTCCGCGACCACCCGGGCCGCATAATGGTCCCCATCGCCGGCAAGATCGGTGATCTCCACGCGGGCATCCGGAATGCCGTCGCGGATCAGCCGCTCGATCTCGTCAGCCGCCATCGCCATCGGATCAGCCCTGAGCTTCCATGAGCTGCCGGCGCGCCTCGACGGTCTTGTGCTCGAGCGCCTCGCGGATCCGCGCTTCGTCGCATTCGACGCCGGCGGAGGTCAGGTCGCCGAGCACCTTGCGTATCACGTCCTCGTCGCCCGCTTCCTCGAAATCGGCACGGACCACGTCCTTGGCGTAGGATTCCGCCTCGACCTCGGTCAGGCCCATCAGATTGGCGGCCCAGGCGCCGAGCAGCCGGTTGCGGCGGGCGATGATCCTGAACTGCATCTCCTGATCGCGGGCATACATGTTCTCGAATGCCTTCTCGCGGTCGTCGAACGTGGTCATGGCTTTCCCTTGGCTGTTGCCCGACCAGATAAGCGCGCCCGGCGGCGGGCGCAACGGATGGGCAAGAATATGGCCGGCTCAGCTGCCGCGGTTCTGCGGCACCTGGTAGAGATCGTGGCAGGCGGCGCAGGTCGCGGCGGTCGCACGATGCTGGGCCGCGAAGCCCTCCTTGTCATTCGCCTGCGCAAGCTCGGCGAGCCGCGTTGCGGCCGCGGCGAAGGCGGCCGCCTTGGCATCGAAGTCGGCCTTGTTGGCCCAGATCTCCGGCTTTGCGCGGCTCGGTGTGATCGCGGACGTGCTTGCAGGGAACATGGTGGGCAGAGCGGCGGCCCACCGCGCGACGCCGCGCGCGGCATAGGCCTGCCCCGATACGTCGCCGCCGCGCTCGATCGCCGCCCGCATATTGCCCATGGCTGCGCCCGTCAGGTGGAAGGAGGCCTGTCGCGCCGCGACGATCTGCTGCGGCGTCGGCTGCTGCGCCGCCGGCGCGTTTCCCTGCCCGTCCATGGTTGCGGCGCAGCCCAGGAGAGCCAGTGCCGCAACGGGTGCCCAGATCGCCTTCAGCATCAGCCTCTCCCCTTCACTCCATCGTCACTACGAGCTTCCCCACCGCCTTCCGCGCGGCCATGTGGGCGATCGCCTCGCCGCCCTCGCTGAGCGGCCAGGCGCGGCTTACCTTGGGGGCAATCCGCCCCTCCGACCAGAGCCGGAACAAGGTCCGGATGTGCTCGGCATTGGCCTTGGGATCGCGCGCCGCGAAGGCGCCCCAGAAGACGCCGCAGATGTCGCAGCTCTTGAGCAAAGTGAGGTTGAGCGGAAGCTTCGGGATCCCGGCCGGAAAGCCGACCACCAGATAGCGCCCTTCCCAGCCGATCGAACGGAGCGCGGGCTCCGCATAGTCGCCCCCCACGGGGTCGTAGATCACGTTGGCGCCGCCGGGTCCCACCGCGGCCTTGAACTGCTGCGCCAGCGCCTTTGACGCTTCCTTGTCGAACGGGCCGCGCGGATAGACGAGCACGTCGTCCGCTCCGGCCTCGCGGGCGGCGGCGGCCTTCTCCTCGGACGAGACGGCGGCGATGACGCGAGCGCCGAAGGCCTTGCCGAGCTCCACGGCCGCGATCCCGACGCCGCCCGCCGCGCCGAGCACAAGCAAGGTCTGCCCCTGCCGCAGCTTGCCGCGATCCAGCAGCGCGTGGATCGACGTTGCATAAGTGAGGATCAGCGCCGCGCCTTCCTCGAGGCTGCGCTCGGGAGGAAGCGGAAGCGCCATGCCCGCATCCACCACCACCTTCTCGGCAAGCCCGCCATGGCCGAGCATCGAGATCAGCCGGTCCCCTGCCGCCCAGCCCTGAACGCCCTCGCCCACCGCTTCGACCACACCGGCGATCTCACCGCCCGGCGCGAACGGCCGCTGCGGCTTGAACTGATATTTGTCCTCGATGATCAACACGTCCGGATAGTTGATCGCGCACGCCTTCACCCGCACCAGCAACTGCCCCGCCCCCGCCACCGGCTCCGGCACCTCGCTCAGCCGAAGCGTCTCGGGGCCTCCGGGCTCAACGGAGAGGAGCGCCTTCACTGGGCCGCTTGGGGAAAGGGCGGCAGCTTCGGAATGTCCGCCGGCTCGTGCTGGATGATCACCTTGGCGTTGAGGTTGCGGGCGAGCTTGTCGAAGCGGTCCATCGAGGCGAGCGTATCGGCGCGGTTCGTATTGAACGGCGGCACGCCCTTGATCGGCACCTGCTCCGTGAAGTGGTAGAGGTCCCCGGTCAGAAGCACGTTGCCGCTCCTGAGGCGGACGAGCAGGGCGTTGTGCCCAGGCGTGTGGCCCGGCGTCTTCAGCATGATGACGCGCCCGTCCTCGAACAGGTCCGCGTCCTTCTCCACCGCGGTCACTTTCCCGCCGCCGCCGATCCACGGCTTCAGCAGCTCCGGCTCCATCCCCTTGGGCGTCGGCTTCACCTTCAGCGCGTCGAGATCGCCCTTGCCGATCACCAGCTCCGCCTTCGGAAAGTTCGCGGCCTGGCCGATATGGTCGAAATGATAATGGCTGATCCCGATCATCGAGATCTGGTCGGGCCGGACGCCGATCCGCTTCAGCTGGTCGGCGATGGTCGCCTTGAGTTCGATACGCTGCGCGGCATTTTCAGCCGGCTTTCCGACCAACCCGGCAGGCACGCCCGTGTCCCAGAGCATGTAGCGGTCGCCGTTCTTGATCAGGTAGCAGCTGGCGACGATCGCCTTCGGCCGCCCAGGAGGATAGGCCATCGTGTCTGAGAAGAAGGCGTTATAGTCCTTGATGACGAAATTGCCGCAATCGAGCCGCCACAGCGACAATTCCGGCAGCGGCTTCTGCGCAGGCGGCGCCTGAAGCCCGGTGAGCCCCAGGAAGGCGGCCGCCGCCAGTGCCAGCTTCTTCATCATGCCCCCTCCCCCGTGATCGTTCTAGCTTTCGTAGCGCGCCGTCGTCTTCGCCGCCACCTCGTCCGCGCCGACCCCCGGCGCAAGCTCGATCAGCCGGAACGGGCTCTGATGGTCGGGGCGGTGGAAGACGGCGAGATCGGTGATGATCATGTCGACGACGTTCTTGCCGGTGAGCGGAAGCGTGCAGGCGGGGATGAACTTCGG
>NZ_DASVUE010000339.1:0-2116 GCF_036387215.1 Allosphingosinicella sp.
CGGGGGCCGGAACGGCAGCGATGGTGCTGGCGGCGAGTGCGGCTCCGATGGTGATCTTCTTCAACATGATGAACTCCTTCACACTTCGATCTCGTGGTCGGCGCTTCCGGTCTGCGCTTCCGAATCTGGGTCGCGCCGGCCGTCGTCGATGAGGTGCTTATGGAGTGATTCGCTTGAGCCCTGTCTGAATGCCCGTGTCAGGCGCCGTTCATCGGGATGGGCCTGATTCCGCACGCGAAAACGCACCCTCCGCGGCGGGCGGAGAGTGCGTCAGAGGAGTTCGAAGCAGCTTCCCGAAGGAAGAGCGATCAGGCCTCGGCCGTCGCCTTCTTCTCGATCTCGCGCTTCAGGCGGCGGACCTTGAGGCTCAATTTGTCGTCCGACGTCTTGGCGAGCCAATTGTCGAGCCCACCGACATGCTCGACCGAGCGGAGCCCGTTCATCGAGACGCGCAGCTTCACGCCGCGACCGAGCGCGTCGGAGATGAGGGTGACGTTCTGCAGGTTCGGCAGGAACGTGCGCTTGGTCTTGTTGTTGGCGTGGGAAACATTGTGACCCACCTGCCGGCCCTTGCCGGTCAGCTCGCAAATGCGCGACATCGTATCTCTTCCTGGAATGGGGCCGATGCCCCGGAAAGTGCGGGCAAATAACCGCAGGACGCGCTTCCGTCAACCTCCCGCCGCGGGGGGAAGAGCCGGGAAGTCGTTGCGGGGGTGCAACCGTTTGCGATGATCTACGTTAAACCCGGAACTGCATGGTTCAGCAGGGAGGAGTGACAATGAGACGTACTGTTTTGGGTCTTCTGGTCGTGGTCGTGCTGATCGCGATCGTATTGTTCGCCACCGGCTTCTGGAAGGCGGACGTGAAGGAAGGCGAGCTTCCGAAGGTCGACGTCAGCGCCGAGGGCGGCAAGCTGCCCGATGTTGATGTGGATTCGAAGGAAATCGTGGTGGGCACCACGGAGACCAACGTGTCCGTGCCGAAGATCGAAACGGAGAAGACTAAGGTCGACGTGCCTGTGGTCGGCGTCAAGGACGACGGCAAGGAATAAGGGACGGGAGGGCCGCGCGCCATGTCCGCAGGACTGATCGTCGCGGCCCTTCTCCTGCCGCCGCTGGCCCTCTTCCTCAGCGAAGGGGTCACCCGGAACTTCTGGATCGCCTTCGGGCTCACCTGCCTCGGCTATCTGCCCGGGGTGGTGTTTGCATTCTATGTGCTGCTGAAGCGGCCCGCCGCGCCCCGACCGGCGTAGCGCGCATCGCCCGCTGCCGCTAAGCGGCCTCATGACCTTCCCACTTCCCGAGCCGATGCGCCTTGCGCTCGATCAGGCACGCGAGGCGGCGCTTGCCGGCGAAGTGCCCGTGGGTGCGGTTGTGATGCGCGGCGGAGACATCGTTGCCGCCCGGCGCAACGTGATGCGGACGAGCAACGATCCGACCGCCCATGCCGAGATCGCCGCGCTTCGCGCCGCGGCTGCCACGCTCGGCACCTCGCGGCTCGACGGCTGCGACCTCTGGGTGACGCTGGAGCCATGCGCGATGTGCGCCGGCGCGATCGCACTGGCGCGGATCGATCGGCTCTATTTCGCCGCGCCCGATCCGAAGGGCGGCGCCGTGCTTCACGGCCCGCGCCTGTTCGGCCAGCCGACCTGCCACCACGCCCCTGAAATCTACAGCGGCATCGGCGAGAGCGAAGCGGCGGCCTTGCTCAGGGATTTTTTCGCGGAGCGGCGCGGCTAGCGCCTGCCGGGCAGCAGCCAGTCGAAGGTTCTGCTTATCGTTTCCGGCACCGGACGGCCGGCTCCGTCGGTGGCGGGCTCGTAGCGGAAGCGGCGTTCGATGAGGCGGCAGGTGGTGGCGTCGAGCTCCGGCGAGGCGGTGGAGCGTGTCACCCGGCATCCGCTGACGCTGCCGTCGGTCTCGACGGTGAACCGCACGGAGACGGAACCCTCGATGCCCGCGCGGCGGGCGGCCGCAGGATAATCAGTCGCGCCTGAGATCGAGCCGCTCACGCGCCGGGCGCGCGACGCGGCGCCGCCGCCGGTGCCGCTCCCCTGCCCGCCGCTTCCGATCCCGGCGCCCTCGCCTCCGGCCCCCGTGCCTGGACCGTCTTCATC
>NZ_DASVUE010000340.1:0-5022 GCF_036387215.1 Allosphingosinicella sp.
GTAGCGTTGGCAAGGCTCGGGTCGGAGACTTCCTCCGGCTGGGCTCCGCCGCGGGCCTGCGAGGCGGCGCTGATCGCGTCGCTCGGCGGGGCACCCTTCATCACCGGCTGCTGCGCCGCCGCAGCAGGCTGGGCAGCGGCAGGCTGGGTAGCCTGCGAGAGCGCGGCTGCGGGCGTTAGGCCGAGCGCTGCGGCAACGGCGAAAATTTTCAGCAAGGTCTTCATCTAAACCCCTTGGGGCCGCCCTGGACGAGCGGGTGGATTCGAACGCGGATAGGTCAGATCGCGGGCCCATATAGGCCGGGGAACCCGGCGCCTCAAGCAACTTGATGGCTGCTGCCGCGGCCCTTATCTGGCATGGAAGCGGCGAGAGGGGAAAGCCATGATGACGGAAGAGGAAATTCTGGCCGAATTCCGCGCCGCCGGAGCGCTTCTGGAGGGGCACTTCATCCTTTCCTCGGGGCTCCACAGCCCGCGCTACCTGCAATGCGCCCGGGTGCTGATGGACCCGGCCCGCGCCTCTCGCCTCGCATCGTCGCTGGCGCACTCGATCCCGCGCGACGTCAAGTCGAAGCTCGAGATGGTCGTCTCGCCTGCGATGGGAGGCGTGATCATCGGCCATGAGATGGGGCGCTCGCTCGGGCTGGAGGCGATCTTCGTCGAGCGTCCGACCGGCACGTTCGAGCTTCGTCGCGGCTTCTCGGTGAAGCCGGGGCAGAAGGTGCTGCTGGTGGAGGACGTGGTCACCACCGGGCTTAGCTCCCGTGAGGCGATGAAGGCGGTGGCCGACGCGGGCGGCGAAGTGATCGCGGCCGCGGCCCTCGTCGACCGCTCGAACGGCGAGGCGGACCTCGGCGTGCCGTTCTTCCCCCTGGTGCGCCTGAACGTGCCCGCCTTTGCCGCCGACGCGCTGCCGCAGGATCTCGCGGCGATCCCGGCCGAAAAGCCCGGGAGCCGGAAGGCAGCGTGAATTCGCATTTGCGCCTCGGCGTCAACATCGACCACGTGGCGACGATCAGGAACGCCCGCGGCGGCGATCACCCCGATCCCGTTCGGGCCGCCTTCGCGGCCGCGGACGCGGGAGCGGACGGGATCACGGCGCACCTCCGCGAAGACCGGCGCCACATCCGCGACGACGACATCTTGCGGCTGATGGAGCGGCTCACGATCCCGCTGAACCTTGAAATGGCGGCGACCGAGGAGATGCTCGAGATTGCGCTCCGCCACCGGCCCCACGCGGCCTGCATCGTCCCCGAGAAGCGAGAGGAGCGCACCACGGAAGGCGGCCTCGATGCGGCAGGGCAGCACAATCAGCTCGCCCACTATGTCAGCCGCCTTGGAGAGGCGAATATCCGCGTCAGCCTCTTCATCGAGCCCGACCCGCGGCAGATCGAGGCGGCGATCCGGCTCGGCGCACCCGTGGTGGAGTTCCACACCGGTCGCTACGCCCATCTGGAGGGCGAGGAGCAGTCGGCCGAGCTGCGCCGGATCGCCGATGCGGCCGCACTTGCGGCAAAGAACGGGATCGAGCCGCATGCCGGCCACGGCCTCACCTTCGAGAATGTGGTGCCCGTCGCCGCGATCCCGCAGATCGCCGAGCTCAACATCGGCCACTTCCTGGTCGGCGAGGCGATCTTCACCGGCCTCGAAGGCAGCGTGGGCCGCATGCGCGCCCTGATGGACGAGGCTCGCGGGTGATCATCGGCATCGGCTCAGACCTCTGCAACATCGAGCGCATCCGGAATTCGCTGGAGCGCTTCGGCGACCGCTTCATCGACCGCGTGTTCACCGATGTGGAGCGGCGGAAGGCGGAGGGGCGGCCGCTCACCCGCGCGGGCACCTATGCCAAGCGCTTCGCTGCGAAGGAGGCTTTCTCGAAGGCGGTGGGGACCGGCTTCAAGCGCGGCGTGTTCATGAAGGATATAGGTGTCGTGAACAAAGCTTCCGGCGAGCCGACGCTTGCGCTCACGGGGGGCGCCAGAAGGAGGCTTGACGATATCACGCCGGAAGGCCACGCCGCCGAGGTTCACTTGACGATGACGGACGATCATCCCTTTGCACAGGCGTTCGTCATCATAACCGCCAGGCCGATCGAAGGAGCAAGAGTGTGAGCGCCAGCGAGCCTGTCGTGGCATCGACTGAAGAAGCCGGGGCACCCGCCAAGGCGGAGAAGAAGGGCACCGACTGGTGGGGCGAGATCAAGGCGATCTTCTGGCTCGTCCTTGCCGTGCTCGCCTTCCACAGCTTTGTCGCCAAGCCCTTCTACATTCCGTCTGAATCGATGATGCCGGCCCTCTTGAAGGGCGATCGGCTGGTGGTCAGCAAATATCCCTATGGCTGGTCGTGGGTATCCCCCTCCTTCCACATCGTGCCGCCGATGAAGGGGCGGCTGCTCGGCTCCTATCCGGAGCGCGGCGACGTCGTGATCGTCACTCCTCCGGGCCAGACCGCCGATTACATCAAACGGGCGATCGGGCTCCCGGGCGACACGCTCGAGATGATCGAGGGCCAGCTCTACATCAACGGCCGCGCCGTGAAGCGCGAGCGGCGGCCGCCGGCGATGGTCCCGGTCGACGAGAACGCGCCGTGCACCGACATGGAATTCCCCGGCGCGCGGGTGAACGGGCCCGACGGAAAGCTCTACTGCCGCCTGCCGGTGGTGCGCGAGACGCTGCCCAACGGGCGCACCTACGACACGATCGATCTCGGCTACTTTCCCGGCGGGACCGACGATGTTCCGAAGATCAAGGTGCCCGACGGCACCGTCTTCCTGATGGGCGACAATCGCGACAAGTCGGCGGACAGCCGGGTGCCGCTGGGGCCGCCCAATAACGGCCTCGGCGGGCCCGTCCCGGTCGAGAATATCGGCGGCCGGGCGGAGCTCATCACCTTCTCGCTCGACGGCTCCTCGCAATATCTGAACCCGATCAGCTGGTTCTCGGCGCTTCGCGGCGGGAGGGCGGGGACTTCGCTACACCCGCAGGAGACCGGCGGGAAATGAGCGAGGGCTCCGGCGGCCATGTCGAGAAGAGAGGGCCGACGGAGCTTCGCGATCCGATCATCCGGGAGGAGCTGAAGCGGGCGAGCGTCTGGTTCGGACTCGGGCTGCTGATCCTGGCGGTCGTCTTCCTCGCCCAGCCGCTTCTGCTCATCTTCGCCGGGATCGTGCTTGCGGCGATGCTGGACGGCGGCGCCCGACTCCTCGGCCGGCTGCTCCCGATCGGCCGCGGCTGGCGGCTTGCGATCGTCACGATCGCCGGAGTGGCGTTCGTCGTCTGGGCCTTCGTCTTTGCCGGACAGTCGATCGCCGCCCAGGCGGAGGCGCTTCGGAGCCTCGTCACGGCCCAGGCCAATCGCGTGCTCGCCTGGGGGAACGCGCTCGGCATCGTCCAGGGCGGCGCCGGGATGGACCAGCTGAGCAATCAGCTGATGGGCTCGCTCGGGCGCCTCGGCTCGGCTGTCAGCAGCGCGCTCGGCGCCGTTACCAGCTTCGTGATGATCCTCGTTATCGGCATCTTCATCGCGATCGAGCCGAGGCTCTATGAGCGCGGCTTCGCCTGGATGCTGCCGATGCGCAGCCGCGACGGCTTCTACCGCACCGCCTCGCATATGGGCTTCACGCTTCGCCGGCTGATGGCGGGGCGGCTTATCGGAATGGCGGTGGAGGGCGTCGGGACCTGGATCCTGCTCTGGATCGGCGGAGTGCCGATGGCGGCGCTGCTGGGGATCCTCACCGGCCTTCTCGCCTTCATCCCCAACATCGGCGCGATCGTGTCGGGCGTCCTGATCGTGCTTGCCGGCTTCAGCGTCAGCACCGACGCCGGGTTTTGGGCGATCGGGGTCTATGTGGTCGTCCAGGTCGTCGACGGCTATCTGATCGTGCCCTACGTCGCCCGGAAGACGGTGGACCTGGCACCGGCATTGGTGCTCGGCGCCCAGCTCCTGTTCGGCGCCCTCTTCGGGCTGATGGGCCTTGCGCTCGCAGATCCCATCGTCGCGATGATCAAGACCGCGCTGGAGCAGAAATCGCGGGACGATCCCGCGTCGGGCGCAGCCGAGCCCTAACGCGGCCGCCCCTGCTGCGGCGCTCCGCCTCCACCGCCTCCACCGGCGCCTCCCATCAGCCCCTGCAGCGCCGATTGCGGCGCCATGTCGAGCAGCTGGATCTCGAAATCGAGGGTCGCGTTCGGCGGGATTACGCCGCCGCCGGCGCCGGCCGCGCCGTAAGCGAGGTTGGGCGGGATACGCAGGCGGTAGGTGCCGCCCTTCTTCATCAGCTGAAGCCCCTCGGTGAAGCCGGGGATCACGCCCGTGACCGGGAAGGGCACGGGCTGCTTGCCTTGGCTGCTGTCGAAGACGGTGCCGTCCTGGAGGCGGCCGGTATAGTGGACCAGCACGATGTCCGTCGGCGTAGGGCTCGGGCCTTCGCCCTCCTTCACCACCTGATATTGAAGGCCGGAGGCGGTGGTCGTGTAGAGCTGCCCGCTCGTGCCCGCCCAGGCGAGGCCGGCGGCGGCGAGGCTCAGGCCCGCAAGGCCCACCCACAGTTTCGCGACCGAGCCCTTCTTGATCGGACGAATCGGAACGGCGGTTACGGACATGGGAGACCTCGGCAGATAAGGAAACGGCGGCGAGTTACCGCCGCCGTGTCAGCTTAAGCAAGCAGCTTCCGCTTAGCGGGCGCCGCCTCCGTCGCGCTCCATACGCTTGCGCTCGAGCTTGCGGGCGCGGCGGACTGCGGCGGCACGCTCGCGGGCGCGCTTTTCCGAGGGCTTCTCGTAGTGGCGGCGCAGCTTCATCTCGCGATAGACGCCTTCACGCTGGAGCTTCTTCTTGAGCGCTCGCAGCGCCTGGTCGACATTATTGTCGCGAACGATGATTTGCATAAAAGGCCGTCACTCCAATCCGATGAACCAGCGGCGGCCGCTTGGGCGCCGCCTCCGAACAAGCTGTTGATACCATAAAATTAGGTTCGTCGCGAAGCAGTTCCTCCGCGCCGTTGGCGGGGCCGATACACAAGAGA
>NZ_DASVUE010000341.1:0-4577 GCF_036387215.1 Allosphingosinicella sp.
TTTGCGTAGCGTGGGAAGCGCTCGGGCTCTAGGGGCCCGCGCCATCATGAACATCGATCTCATTCCCGTGGGCGACGATCCGCCCAACAGCGTCAACGTCATCATCGAAGTGCCGGTCGGCGGCGAGCCCGTGAAATACGAATTCGACAAGAAATCGGGCGCGATCTGGGTCGACCGGATCCTGCACACCCCGATGCGCTACCCGACCAATTACGGCTTCATCCCGCACACCTTGTCGCCAGACGGCGATCCGCTCGACTGCATGGTCGTCGCCCGCTCCCCGTTCGTCCCCGGCTGCATCGTCAGGGCCCGGCCGATCGCGGTGCTGCTGCTCGAGGACGAAGCCGGCGGCGACGAGAAGATCCTGGCTGTGCCCGACCAGAGCACCTTCCCTTATTACGAGAAGGTGGAGGAAGCCGACGACCTGCCCGACATCGTCCGCCAGCAGATCGAGCATTTCTTCACCCACTATAAGGATCTGGAGCCCGAGAAATGGGTGCGGGTCGGCCGTTGGCTCGGCAAAGAGGACGCCTGCCGCATCATCAGCGAGGCCGTGGAGAGGGCGCAAACGTCTAAAGACAAAGCATAATAGAGCGGCAGCCGAAGGGCTGGACGGAGGCTTGAAGACTCGCCAAGGGGAGCGGAAAGGCATTCCGCTTCCTGGAGAGTCCCCCTTGCGCAACCTTATCCTCATCTCGCTGGCGGCTGCCCTCGCGGCCCCCGCAACCGCCCAGGTGCAGCCCAACTGGACCCGGCCGCAGCCGCTCGAGCGGACCAGCCGCATCCCGGCCGCGCGCGACATTCCCTATCCCGGCACTCTGACGATCCACGTCGATGCGACCGACACCGCCCGTGCCGTCTATCGGGTGCGCGAGACGATCCCGGTGCAAGGCGCCGGGCCGCTCGTCCTGCTCTATCCCGAATGGCTGCCGGGCAACCACGCGCCCCGCGGCCCGATCGCGAGCATCGCCGGCCTCAAGATCAGCGCCAACGGCAAGCCGATCGCCTGGCGCCGCGACCCGGCCTACGTCTACGGCTTCCATGTGGACGTTCCGCAGGGCGTGAAGACGCTCGATGTCGAGTTCCAGCACCTTTCGCCGACGCAAGGAGCGCAGGGGCGGATCACGATGACGCCGGACATGCTGAACGCGCAGTGGGAGAAGATGTCGCTCTATCCGGCCGGCTATTACGTCCGGAACATCATGATCACGCCCAGCATCACCATCCCGGAAGGCTGGAGCGCCGCCACCTCGCTCGACGTCGCTTCGAAGCGCGGCAACCGGATCACCTACAAGACGGTCGATTACGAACGGTTCGTGGATTCGCCGCTGTTCGCAGGCCGCTACTACCGCCGCGAGCAGCTGGCGCCCGACGTCAACCTCAACATCTTCGCCGACCGGCAGGAGGACCTCGCCGCCACACCCGAGCAGATCGCGGCCCACCGCCGCCTCGTCGAGCAGGCGATGAAGCTCTACGGCGCCAACCACTATGACGAATATGAATTCCTGCTGGCGCTGACCGAGCAGCTCGGCGGCATCGGCTTGGAGCATCTCCGATCATCGGAGAACAGCCACCCGCGCGACTATTTCACCGGCTGGAACAGCGGCTCGGCGGGCCGCGATCTCCTCGCCCACGAATATAATCACAGCTGGAACGGCAAGTATCGCCGCGGCGCCGACCTGTTCACGCCCGATTACCGGACGCCGATGGAGAACAGCATGCTCTGGCTCTACGAGGGCCAGACGCAATTCTGGGGCAACATCCTCTCCGCGCGTTCGGGCATGATGCCGGTCCAGGACGTAAAGGACGAGCTTGCACGCACTGCGGCCTATTACGACATCCTGCCGGGCCGCTCCTGGCGGCCGCTGGTCGACACGACCAACGACCCGATCCTTTCGGCGCGGCGCCCGCAGCCCTGGTCCAGCTGGCAGCGGGCCGAGGATTATTACAGCGAAGGCATGCTGATCTGGCTCGACGTCGACAGCATCATCCGCGAGCGCACCGGCGGCCGGCGCTCGATCGACGATTTCGCCCGCGCCTTCTTCGGCGTGAGGCCCGACGATGAGGGGATCAACCCCTACACGTTCGACGACATCGTCCGGACGCTGAACGGCGTCGCGCCCTATGACTGGAACACGTATCTCCGTACCCGGACCGAGCAGACCGGCGCGGCCCCGCTCGACTGGATCAAGCGTGCGGGATACCGGCTCGTCTATCGCGACACGCCAAGCGCCTATTTCAAGTCCCGCGAAAAGGACCGGGAGATCCTGGACCTCACCTATTCGATCGGAGTCACGATCGGGAAGGAAGGCAATATCAGCGGCCTCGCCTGGGATTCGCCATTGTTCAACGAGGGGCTGACGAGCGGCACCCAGATCGTCGCGGTCAACGGGCGGAAATATTCGAACGACGACCTGAAGGGCGCGATCGCGGCCGCCAAGGGCACGAAGGAGCCGATCCGGCTGCTCGTCAAGAAGGGCGACCTCTACCGCACCGTCAATCTCGATTACCACGGCGGCCTTCGCTACCCGGCGCTCGAAAAGGTCGGCACCGGCGCCTCCACTCTCGACGCGCTCCTCGCGCCGCTCCCGTAAAGGAAAGGGACCAGATGCTTCGCAACCTCCTTCTCGCCGGCGCCCTCCTCGTTCCGGCCGCGGCCGCGGCCCAGCAGCAGCCGAGCGCAGTCGACCGCACCCGCGACGCCATCCGCCGCGTGGAAGCGCTGGAGCCGCGCGTGAATGCCGTCATCGCGCTCGAACCCGGTGCGATCGAGGAAGCCCGCGCGCTTGACCGCAACCGGCGCGCTCGCGGACCCTTGTTCGGCATGCCGATCATGGTGAAGGACAATATCGAGACGAAGGGAGCGCTTCCGACCACGGCCGGCAGCCTCGCCCTCGCGCAGAACATCACCGGCCGTGACGCGCCGCTGGTGGCGCGGCTGCGCGCGGCCGGCGCAGTGATCGTCGGCAAGACCAACCTTTCCGAGTGGGCGAACTTCCGTGATGGCGAATCCATCTCCGGCTGGAGCGCGGTCGGCGGCCAGACCCGGAACCCCTATGTGCTCAACCGCAACGCCTGCGGCTCGAGCACCGGCAGCGGGGTCGTGGTCGCCTCCGGCATGGTCCGCGCAGCGATCGGCACGGAGACCAACGGCTCGATCACCTGCCCTGCGTCCGTCAACGGCATCGTCGGCTTCAAGCCCACGGTGGGCCTCGTCAGCCGCACCTATGTCGTCCCGATCAGCCACAGCCAGGATACGCCCGGGCCGATGGCGGCTACGGTCCGCGAGGCGGCGATGGTGCTGACTGCCATCGCCGGAACCGATCCGGCCGACGCCGCGACGAAGGAAGCGGACCGCCGCAAGACCGACTATGCCGCCGCGCTTTCCGACAATTCGCTGCGCGGAAAGCGGATCGGCGTAATGCGCTTCGCCACCGGCTTCGGCACCGAGGCCGCGTTCGACGAAGCCCTTGCAACGCTCCGCCGGGAGGGCGCGATCCTGGTCGATATCGACAAGTTCGAGGGCATGGGGAAGATCGGCGGGGATTCCTACAAGGTGCTGCTGAGCGAGTTCAAAGCCGATCTCAACGCCTATCTCGCAACCACGCCGCCGACGGTGAAGACGCGGACGCTGGCCGATCTCATCGCCTTCAACAATGCCAACGCCGCGGCGGAGCTGCCGCTTTTCGGCCAGGACATCTTCGAAGGCTCGGAGAAGACGAAGGGCCTCGACGATCCGGACTATAAGGCCGCGCGGGCGAACTCGCTTCGGATGGCGGGCGCCGAGGGCATCGACAAGCTTCTCAAGGACAACAACGTCGTTGCCCTGGTCGGCCCCACGGTCTCGGCCGCGTGGCTGATCGAGCCGGTCCATGGCGATTATTATCCCGGCGGCGGCGCCGGCACGCTCGCGGCGGTGGCGGGCTATCCGCATCTCACGGTGCCGATGGGCGAGGTGAAGGGGCTTCCGGTCGGCCTCAGCTTCATGGGCCCGAAATGGGCGGACGCGCTGATCCTCTCGCTAGGCTACGATTACGAACAGGCCTCGCAGAAGCGGAAGGAGCCGCAGTTCCTGAAGGCTCTGGAGAACAGCCCGGAGGTCGAGCGCGCGTTCGAGGGGCAGCCGCTCAGGCGCTGACCAGCCTCAGGCCGACGATGCAGCCGATGAGGCCGAGCAGAAGCAGGATGCGGATCGATCCCAGCGGCTCGCCGAACCAGATCGCCCCCACCAGCACCGTCCCGAGCGCTCCGATGCCGCCCCATACGGCGTAGGCGGTGCCCATCGGGATGGTTCGCGCGGAATATTCGAGCAGGCCCATCGACAGCGTCACCGAGACCAGGAAGGCGATCGTCCAGGGGATGTTGCGGAAGCCCTCGACGAAGCGGAGGGAGGTGGTGAACCCCACTTCGAAGAGCCCGCCGATAATGAGAAGGATCCAGGCCATCAGGCGCCGGGCTCCACGCCGGGCAGCGGCGCCGAGCTCGGCCGGGCGGCAACGAGGCAGGCGGCGACGATCATGGCGGCTCCGATCAGGGTGAGGGGGCGGACCGGCTCGGCGAAGAAGAGGAAGCCGAAG
>NZ_DASVUE010000342.1:0-7390 GCF_036387215.1 Allosphingosinicella sp.
GACGAGCATCCGCGCAAGACCAGCGTCGAGGCCCTTGCAAAGCTGAAGCCGATCGTTCGCCCGGACGGCAGTGTCACTGCCGGCAATGCCTCGGGGGTGAACGATGGTGCGGCTGCGATGATCGTCGCCAGCGAGGAAGCCACGCGCCGCAACGGACTCACCCCGCGCGCCCGGATCGTCGGCGGCGCCGTCGCGGGCGTCGAGCCGCGCATCATGGGCATCGGACCTGCGCCAGCCTCGCAGAAGCTGCTCGACCGGCTCGGGCTCAGCATCCGCGACATGGACGTGATCGAGATCAACGAGGCGTTCGCGGCGCAGGCGCTCCCGGTCCTCCGCGAGCTCGGCCTCCCCGACGATGCGCCGCACGTGAACCCCAATGGCGGCGCCATCGCTCTCGGCCACCCGCTCGGAATGTCGGGCGCGCGGCTTGCGCTCACCGCCACCGAGGAGCTTCATCGCACCGGCGGCCGTTATGCCCTTTGCGCCATGTGCATCGGCGTCGGCCAGGGCATCGCGCTGGTGATCGAGCGGGTTTGAACGTGCGGTGCGGCAGGAAAGGCTTTCCTACACTTGCCGTCGCGGGGTAACTTGCGGTCATGGTTTGCGCGCGCCCGCTGATATCGATCTTGGTGATTCGTCGTGGGAACGAGGGGAGCCTCTTGGGAGGGAGACCCCCCGCGTTTCCATGTGACATTCGTGCCATTCGTGCCACTCGAGGGATCCGGCCACGGCAAACGGGCGCTGGTTCGCTGATCCCGCTGATGGAGAGTTTATGGAGCTGATGGACCGGGATGGCGGCACCGACTGGGCCGCCGCTGGCGAGGCGGAGCTGGACGGTGTCGTCGCGCTCCGCCGGGCGATCCATGCGGACCCGGAGATCGGCCTCGACTGCCGGCGGACTACTGCCAAGATCAAGGCGGCGCTCGAGGGCCTGCCGCTCGAATATCGGGAAGGCCGGTCCACCAGCGGCCTAGTTGCGATCCTGCGCCCCTCGAACCCCAGCGGCGGGGACAATGGCCGCGCGGTGCTGCTGCGCGGCGACATGGACGCGCTGCCGATGCAGGAGGAGACGGGGCTGCCGTTCGCGAGCCAGGTGCCGGGCGCGATGCATGCATGCGGGCATGACGCTCACTCGGCGATGCTGGTCGGTGCCGCGCGCGCGCTCTGCGCCCGGCGGGAGAGCCTGCCGGGGACGATCGTCTTCATGTTCCAGCCCGGCGAGGAGGGGTATCACGGCGCCCGCTTCATGCTGGAGGACGGGCTGCTCGACGACGTGCTTCCGGGCCGCCGCCCCGATGCCGCCTTCGCGCTCCACATCTGGCCGAATATGCCGCGCGGCGCGGTGGTGAGCCGGCCGGGGCCGCTGCTCGCTTCCGCGGATACTCTGACGGCGACGATCACCGGCAAGGGCGGACATGCGGCGATGCCGCACGAGAGCCTCGATCCGGTGCCGGTGGCCTGCGAGATCGTGGGCGCGCTCCAGACGCTCATCGCCCGAACGGTGCCGGTGACGGACCCGGCGGTGCTGTCGATCACGAAGATCAGCGCCGGCACCGCGCACAACATCATCCCGTCGAGCGCCGAGCTGCTCGGAACGCTGCGCACCCTCTCGGAAACGACGCGCACCCGGATGCAGGAGGCGTTCAGGCGCGTCGTAGAGCATGTCGCCGCCGCGCATGGCATGACGGGCGAGGCGCGGGTGGACGAGGGCTATCCGGTGACGATGAACGATCCGCGCGCGATGGACCTGGTGCGGCGCTGTGCCGCCTCGCTCGGCGGCGAGGATCCGTGGATGGAGCTGCCGGCGCCGATCATGGGTGCGGAGGATTTCTCCTACGTGCTTCGCGAGATCCCCGGCGCGATGGCGTTCCTCGGCGTTGCTCCCGAAGGAAGTGATCCCGAGGCGAACCCGCCGCTCCACAACACTCGGATGACGATCGACGAGGAGATGATGGCGAAAGGGGTCGCGCTCCACTGCGCCTTCGCCGAACGCTTCCTCGGCAGCGGGTTCGACTGATCGGCGGGACCTCTGGGCGGCACCGTCCGTTGATGCTTAGAGTGCGGCGAGTTCGTTGACCGATCGGTCGGCGAATGGTAGGAGCAAGGCATGTACACGACCGAATTGCAGAAGACGCAGACCGTCCAGAACATCGAGGATCCCGAGAAGCTCGCCGCCTTCGAAGCGCGCGTGGCGGCGGACGAGTTCATCGAGCCGAAGGACTGGATGCCGGAGGCCTATCGGCGGACGCTGACCCGGCAGATGTCGCAGCATGCGCATAGCGAGATCGTCGGAATGCTTCCGGAAGGCAACTGGATCGGCCGGGCGCCCTCGCTTCGGCGGAAAGCCATCCTGCTCGCCAAGGTGCAGGACGAGGCGGGGCACGGCCTCTATCTCTATTCCGCCGCCGAGACGCTGGGCACGAGCCGGCAGGAAATGATCGAGGCGCTTCATTCGGGCAAGGCCAAGTACAGCACGATCTTCAATTATCCGACCTCCACCTGGGCCGACATGGGCGCGATCGGCTGGCTGGTGGACGGCGCGGCGATCATGAACCAGGTGCCGCTGCAGCGCACCTCCTACGGCCCCTATGCCCGCGCGATGGTCCGCATCTGCATGGAGGAGAGCTTCCACCAGCGGCAGGGCTACGAGATCATGATGCATCTCGCCTCCGGCACCGGGGAGCAGAAGCGCATGGCGCAGGACGCGCTCAACCGCTGGTGGTGGCCGTCGCTGATGATGTTCGGCCCGCCGGACGACAACAGCCCCAACACCGCGCAGTCGCTGCGCTGGCGCATCAAGCGCGAAACCAATGACGAGCTCCGCCAGAAGTTCGTCGACATCACTGTTCCCCAGGCGGAAGCGATCGGGCTCACCGTTCCCGATCCCGATCTCAAGTGGAACGAGGAGAAGGGCGGCCACGATTTCGGAGAGATCGACTGGGAGGAATTCTACGCGGTCGTCCGGGGCGAGGGCCCCGTAGCCAAGGAGCGGATGAAGGCCCGCCGCGACGCCTGGGAGAAGAACGCCTGGGTTCGCGAGGCCGCCGACGCCTATGCCGCCAAGCGGGCGGAGAGGAAGGCGGCCTGATGTCGAAGGATTGGCCGCTCTGGGAAGTGTTCGTGCGCTCGCGGGGCGGGCTTTCCCATCGTCACGTCGGCAGCGTGCACGCGCCGGACGCCGAGATCGCCGTCCGCCACGCTCGCGACACCTATACCCGGCGGATGGAGGGGGTAAGCCTCTGGGTCGTGCCCTCGGCCTCGATCACCGCGTCGGATCCTTCGGAGGACGGGCCGATGTTCGATCCGGCCGAGGACAAGGTCTACCGGCACGCGAGCTTCTACAACATCCCCGACCACATCAAGCATATCTGATGCCGTCGCTGCCGCCGATCCGACCCGAGGACGAGCTGCGCGCAAAGGAGCGGCGGCCGGTCGGCACGTTCGACGAGCCGGCGGTCGAGGGGCCGGACCTGTCATTGTTCGAATACGCGCTAAGGCTTGGGGACGACAGCCTGATCCTCGGCCAGCGCCTTTCCGAATGGACGGGGCATGCGCCCTCCGTCGAGGTCGATCTCAGCCTCGCCAACATGGCGCTCGATCTGGTCGGCCAGGCCAATCACTTCCTCAATTACGCCGGAGACGCGGAGGGCAGGGGCCGCGACGGCGACGCACTGGCCTTCCATCGGGATGTGCTCGATTTCCGCAACTGCATGTTGGTCGAGCAGCCGAACGGCAATTTCGCGCAGACCATGGCTCGGCAGTTCCTCTTCTCCACCTGGCAGAAGCTGCTGTTCGATCGCCTCGCCGGCTCCTCCGACGAATTCATCTCCAGCGTTGCCGCGAAGGCGGTGAAGGAAGTCGTCTACCATCAGGAGCTTTCGTCGGAATGGGTGATCCGGCTCGGCGACGGCACCGAGGAAAGCCGCCGTCGGATGCAGGACGGCCTCGATTGGATGTGGCGCTTCATTCCCGAACTGTTCGAAATGGACGAGCTCGCCTCGGAAGCCGCCGCCCGCGGCGTGGGGCCCGATCTCGGGGCATTCCGCGGCGATTACGATCGGCAGGTCCAGGCGGTGCTGGCGGAGGCGACGCTGGAGCCGCCGAAGGACCAGCGCCCGATCCTGGGCGGCCGCCGCGGCCATCACAGCGAGCATCTCGGGCACCTGCTGTGCACGATGCAGTTCCTCCCCCGCACCTATCCGGACGCGACATGGTAGCGGCGGCGGCCTTGATGCAGAACCAGTCCGCCGAAATCTGGCGCGTGCTGGAGAGCGTGCCCGATCCTGAGATTCCAGTGGTTTCGGTGGTGGATCTTGGCATCGTGCGTGAAGTCACTGCCGACCGGGTGGTGATCACCCCGACCTATACCGGCTGTCCCGCGACGCTGGTGATCGAGACGATGGTGCGGGTCGCGCTCGATCAAGCGGGCTTCGGGGACGTGAAGATCGCCACCACCCTGTCGCCGCCATGGACCACCGACTGGATCAGCGCGGAAGGGCGCCGGAAGCTGCGCGAATACGGCATCGCTCCGCCGGTGCCGGCGGGGAGCCGCGCCGTTGAATGCCCGCAATGCGGATCCGCGCAGACGGAGGAGATCAGCCGCTTCGGATCGACGCCGTGCAAGGCGCTGTGGCGGTGCCGGTCCTGCGCCGAGCCGTTCGACCTGTTCAAATGCCATTGAGGGCCGGATGAGCGTCAGCTTCCACACTCTGAAGATCGCCGAGATCATCCCTGAGACGGCGGAGGCAAAGTCCATTCGCTTCGAGCTTCCGGAGGCGCTGCGCGAGGAATTTTCCTTCAAGCCCGGCCAGCACTTGACGCTCAAAGCTGATATCCAGGGTGAAGACATCCGCCGCACCTATTCGCTCTGCGTGGCGCCGCAGGAGGGTCAGCTCAAGGTCACCGTGAAGCGGATCGCCGGCGGCGTCTTTTCGAACTGGCTGAACGAGAATGCGCGGGTGGGGGACCATCTGGAAGTGATGGCGCCGCACGGCAGCTTCACCTGGAACTTCCGCCCCGAGGCGCGGAACCATTATGCGGGCTTCGCCGGCGGATCGGGGATTACGCCCATCATGTCGCTCCTCAAGACCGCGCTGACGACGGAGCCGGACAGCCGCTTCACGCTCTTCTACGGCAACCGGGACAGCTCCTCTGTCATCTTCCTCGAAGAGCTGGCGAAGCTCAAAAACCGTTTCATGGACAGGCTGCAAGTCCATCATTTTCTTGCCGAAGAGGCCGAGGATATCGAGCTGTTCAACGGCCTGCTCGATCGCACCAAGTGCGACCTGATCCTCGGCAAGATGGTGGAGCCGGCGGACATCACCGCCTTCTTCATCTGCGGCCCCGGGCCGATGATGGACGCGGCCGAGGAGGCGCTGGAGTCGGTCGGAATCCCGCACGACAGGATCCTGGTCGAGCGGTTCACCGCCGGACGGCCGTCCGCCGCGCTCGCCGCACAGATGCAGCAATTGCAAAGCCAGGCCCAGGGCCTGACGATGCAAGTGACGCTGGGCGGCCGAACCCGCCGCGTCGCCTTCGACGCGGAGGCCGGAAACATCCTCGACAGCGCCCGCATCGCCGGCCTGCCCGCTCCCTATGCGTGCAAGGCTGGCGTCTGCGCCACCTGCCGCGCCCGGGTCGTTTCGGGCGAGGTCGAGATGGCCGCCCGCTACGGCCTCTCCGACGAGGAGATCGCCGCCGGCTACGTCCTCACCTGCCAGTCGGTGCCGAAGGGCGCGGGCGTCGAAGTCGATTACGACGCCTGAGGCTTAGAAGGCGAAGGTCAGCCTTACGCCCACTTCGGTCGTGCGGTTCTTCGGCTCGAACAAGGTGATGGTGTCGCCGGATCCGTCTGGGTCCTTCAGAACCAGCTCCTTCGACTGATCGATGCTCCAGCGGCGGACGAACGGTCCGAAGCCGATTGCGTTTCCGCCCAGTTTGAACCGCGCGATGGCGGACGCTTCGAAGCCGGAGCCGTTCTCCAGGTCGAGCTTCAGGTCCGGCAGATCGGGATCGAGGTCGGAGAATTTGGATTTCGCCTCGCCGCCCACAACCCAGTTGTACTGCGCCGAGAGAATGAGTTCGGACCTGCCGCCGAGGGGAAAGGTCGCCGCCGCCCCGACAGGAACGTAGGCGTAGCTCACCTCGCGGTCGTAGCCCGCGAAGCCGAGTTCGGTTTCCTTGTTGCCGCTATGATCCTCAAGCACCCTGCTGGCGAGCCCGATGAAGGGGGTTAGCGTGCCGCCGTTTCCGAGCGCGAAATCCTTGCCGACGTGGAGCTCGAGCTGACCGATGCTCTGGTTGACGTTGTCGATCCGCCCATCCTCGGATCGATAGTCGACGGAGCCGAAATCCACTGAGAGCTTGGCGCGCAGGAACATGCCGCCGCCGATTGTCTCGACGTAGCCGAAGGTGGCGCCGCCGAACTTGCCGTCGTCGCGAGCCACTACGTCGCCTTCGAACCGCTCGCGGTAGCTGTAGCCGAAGGCTTCGGCCCCGATTTCGAAGCCGGGCCGCGTCTGCGCCTGGCTTTGCGCAGAGACGAGCGCCGAGCTGCCCGCGATTAGGCCCAGGATCAGTTTTCTCATTTCATATCTCCCTCGCGCGCCGTCAAAATGCAGCGCCTGGAGCGGTTATGCGGAGACGGGCTTGTGCGAGGCTTACGCTGCCGCCCCGGCCGCCGTAAGCTTCGCGCAAGCAAGCTGGGCGACACTCGGCCAGCGAGGACAAAATACGATGCGGATATTGTTGATCGAGGACGAGCCGGAGCTTGCCGCCGCGACCGCTGCGCGGCTGGCAGCCGAAGGTTTCGTGGTCGATCATTTCGGATCGCTCGGCGAAGCGATTGAAGCGGTGATGAGCGCCGAATACCGTGCCGTCCTGCTCGACCGGCGCCTGCCCGATGGAGACGGGCTGTCGCTTCTGCCCGTGCTTCGGACCCGCCAGGTTGTGCCGCCTGTGATCGTCCTCACCGCGCTCGACGATGTTCCCGACCGGGTCGCCGGCCTTGATGCCGGCGCCGAGGATTATCTGATCAAGCCCTTTGCCTTCGAGGAGCTCACCGCGCGGCTGCGCGTGCTTCTTCGGCGATCGGCGAATGGCGCGCGGCTGCCGTCGGTGGCAGTCGGGCGGCTTCACTACGATCTCGCCGCGCGGGAGCCGAAGGTGGGCGAGACCGCGCTTGCCCTTCCGCGGCGGGAGCTTGCGATCCTCGACGCGCTCATCCGCCGCGCGGGCCGGGTGGTCATGCGCGAGAGCCTTGAGGCGCAGGTCTATGGCTTTGACGACGACATCAACTCGAACGCGCTCGAGGCGCATGTCTCGCGGCTCCGGAAGCGGCTTGCCGACGCGGGCGCCGGGGTGATCGTCCACGGCGTCCGCGGCGTCGGCT
>NZ_DASVUE010000343.1:0-6978 GCF_036387215.1 Allosphingosinicella sp.
CCGGCCCTTCTCCGCATCGCCCTTCTTGGTGACGACGCCGATCTCGGTGCCGCCTTTGGCGGTGGTGGTGATCCGGTCGAAATCGCCGACGCCGAGGAAGAGCAGATAGCTCGACATTGGCGGCGTCGTCTGGAACGTCACCGATTTGAGGCCGTCCGGCCGCGTCTGCACGCCCGCCTGCGGCATGTTGCTGATCGCCACCTGGTCCGCGGGAATGGTGACGGTGAGGTTGTAGGGCGTGCGGAATTGCGGCTCGTCCCAGCCGGGGAAGAAGCGGCGTGCGTCCGGCGCTTCGAACTGGGTGTAGAGCGCGCGCTTCTGGCCCTGCGCGGTCGGATAATCGAGCGCGAAGAAGCCGGCGGCCTGGGTGTTGATCTTGCCGCTATAGTTCATCGTCAGCAGATAGCGGCCCGGCGCGATGGGGCGGGCGAAGCGGAACGTCGCCGTCTGCCGTTCCGCGTCCACTTTGATGTCGGCCGGGTTGAGCGCCAGCGGAGAGCCTTGCCGCTCCGCCGAGCTGCCGAGGGACACGTTGTCGAACTCGAGATCCACCGCGTTGAGGGTGATCGTGTCGGTCGCCTGCAAAACCTCGATGTCGGCATCGGTGCGGCCTGAAAAGCGCATGTTCCCCGCGTCCGGCTGTGCGGAGATCGTATATTGGAGCGGCCGGACATTGGTGGGGAGCTGCGTCGGCACCTGATAGCCCGGCGGTACCGTCGACGAGGCCGGGGCCGGAGCAGAGGCGGTGGCGGGGCCGTTCTGGTTCGTGGCCCTGGAGCAGGCGGCGAGCGACAGTGAGGCGAGGGCGATTGCAAGGGTCGATGCGGCGGCGGTGAGGCGCATGGAAATTGGCTCTCCAAAGGTCGGGGTTCGGCGGAGCGGGTGCACGCCGCCGTAACGAGTGTCAAACGCGGATGCGCGTCACTCGTTCAATCCCTCCCTCAGTAGCCGAAGGGCGCGACGCCGCGGTGCCCCTGCAGCACGTATCGCCTCAGCTCCTCCGGGCTCCAGGCATGCTCCACGCCCGCCTCCGCCTGCTTGACGAGATCGACGATCGCCGCGTTCACCGGTGCCTCACGGCCGAGCGAGCGGGCAAGCCTGCAGACCTCGCCGTTGAGGAAGTCGATCTCCGTTTCCCGCCCCGCAGCCAGATCGTCGGCCATTGAGGAGCGGGCCGTGGCGTCGATCTTCTGGACGCGCAGCAGCAGGTTCCTGAATATGAAATTGGGAGCTGCGATCGCGTGCGGCAGGAGCTTCGGCGGGATCGGCCCCACCTGCGCCGGCTGGATCCCTGCCGCCGTTAGCAGATCGAGCGCCTCCACCATCGAGGCCGCGACGACCCGCCGGTAATCCCGCTCGCGCAGCTGCTCCAGAAGGGTCCGTCGGGAGAGGGCGTTCACCGCATTGTTGAGGTTGATGAGGAGCTTGCCCCAGGCAAGGCCCTTCATGTCGCCGGCGAGCGTCAGCCGGGCCGGACCTTTCGCGAGCCGGGCGGCAAGCGTGCGTGTTGCATCGCTCTCACCGGCGACGAGATCGCCGGAGGTGCCCTTGTGCCAGCGCCCCTGGCCGAGCGCGGCGACGTTGAACGGCACCATCCCCTGAACCACCTCGAACCGCGGCAGCATCGGCTTCAGCCTGTCGATATTGCTTACGCCGTTCTGGAAGCTGATCACGGTCGCTCCCTTCCGCGCGTGGCGGCCGATCTCTCTGGCCGCAGCTTCAGTGCCGTGGCTCTTCACGCAGAGCGCGATCACGTCGGCCTTGCCGAGGGTTGCGGGCTTGGTGTGAAAGTCGACGAGATCGTGCGCGAGATGGATCCTCCAGCCATCATGGTCGCTCAGCGCCATGCCGTTGGCTGCGATCTCGTCGCCCATTCTCTGCCGCCCCAGAAAGGACAGCTTCGCCCCGGCCGCGAGCCACGCGCCGCCGATGAAGCAGCCGATCGAGCCGGCGCCCATCACGACGATGTGCGGCGATGTCCGCAAAGCCTAGCCGCGGCCCCGGTAGCCCGGCACGTCCTGCCCCGGCACCCAAAGGCCGGCGGGCGGATCGCCGGTCTGGAAGAAGACGTCGATCGGCATCCCGCCGCGCGGGTACCAATAGCCGCCGATGCGCAGCCACAGCGGCTTCATCTCCGATGCGAGCCGCTCGCCGATCCCCACGGTCACGTCTTCATGAAAGCCGCAATGGTTGCGGAAGGAGCCCAGGAACAGCTTCAGCGACTTCGATTCGACGATCGTCTCGCCGGGCGCATAGTCGATCACGAGATGAGCGAAATCGGGCTGGCCGGTGACCGGGCAGAGCGAGGTGAATTCGGGTGCGGTGAAGCGGACGAGGTACGGCTTTCCCGGCCGTGGATTGGGGACGTAGTCGAGCCGCGCTTCCTCCGGAGAGGCTGGAAGCGAGCTGGACTGGCCAAGGTGAAGCGGCGTCATAGGCTCCCTTTATCGTCATTCCGGCGAAAGCGGGAATCCAGCTTTTCAATCTTTTCGTCCGGCGTAGTAAGAAGCCGGGCTCCCGCTTTCGCGGGAGCGACGGGAGACATTCCTTGAGGGCATTCCCAGCACTTTCCGCAGCGGCGATGCTGCTCGCCGCGCCGGTCTCGGCACAGGACAAGCCGGCGGAGAAACCGGCCGCCAAGGAAGACACCGCCCCGGCGCGGGCTCCCAACGTCGCCGTCACCCGGCATACCGGCACGTTCGGTGGCCAGCGGGTGAGCTACGTCGCGACCGCGGGCGAGACCTTCCTCAAGGACAAGGAAGACACGCCGCGGGCAAGCATCTTCTCGATCTCCTACGTGAAGGAGGGGAGGGACCCCAACCGGCCCGTCACTTTCCTGTTCAACGGCGGGCCCGGATCAGGCTCCGTCTGGCTTCACATGGGTGCATTCGGGCCGAAGCGGGTCGCGATCCCATCCGATGCGCGCGACGATGCCGGGCCGCCTTATCCGATCCTCGACAACCCCGACAGCCTGCTCGACGTCACCGATCTCGTCTTCATCGATCCGGTCGGCACCGGCTTCAGCCATGCCCTCGGCAAGACAGACCCCAAGGACTTTTACGGCGTCACCAAGGATGCGGAGTCGATCGCCGAGTTCATCCGCCTGTGGCTGAACGAGAACGGCCGCTGGAACGCGCCCAAATATTTGGGCGGCGAGAGCTACGGCACCACCAGGTCGGCGGCGGTCGTGAACCAGCTCGAAGGCACCTACAACGACGTAGCGCTGAACGGAGTGCTCCTGATCTCTACTGTCCTCGATTTCGGCGCGGGCGCGGACACGCCCGGCAACGAGATGACTCACATCCTCAACCTTCCGTCGATGGCTGCAACCGCGCTTTACCACGGCAAGGCGAAAGCTTCTTCGACCGAAGCCTTCGTCGAGGAGGCCCGGCGCTACGCCATGGGGCCCTATGCGGCCGCCCTTCTGAAGGGGCAGCGCATATCGGCCGAGGAACGGACGGCGGTGCGCCGCGAGCTCGCCCGCTTCACCGGCCTTTCGGAAGCCTATCTCGAGCAGGCGGACCTTCGCGTCACCCCCGCCCGCTTCTACAAGGAGCTGCTCCGCGATCGGGGCCTCACGATCGGTAGGCTCGACAGCCGCTATACCGGCCGGGACTATGACAATGCCGGCGAGACGCCCGACAACGACCCCAGCTTCTACGGCATCGACGCGGGCTATACGGCCGCGATCAACGCTCACCTCCGGGACACGCTGAAATACCGGACCGATCGCAGCTACGTCACGATCGGCGGCATCGGCGGACAATGGGACTGGCGGATTGGCGGCGGGCGCGACAACGACGTCTACCTCAACGTCGCGCCCTATCTCGGCAAGGCGCTGCGCGAGAATAGCGGCATGCGGATTTTCGTCGGCCAGGGCTATTATGATTTTGCAACGCCCTTCTTCGGCGCGGAATATGCGCTCACCCGCACCGGCATTCCGCAGGACCGAATCCAGTATCAATATTATGGCTCGGGCCACATGATGTACGTGCGGGACGAGGATCGGACGAAGCTCAGCCGGGACATCCGCGCCTTCATCAGGGGGCGCTGAGATGGAGTCGCTGGTCTCGACCGAGTGGCTGGAGGGAGAGCTTGGAGCGCCCGACCTTCGGGTAATCGACGCCAGCTTCTTCCTGTCCGCGGAGGGTCGCGACGCCCGGGCGGAATATGAGGCCGGGCACATCCCCGGCGCAGTCTTCATGGACATCGACGAGATCGCCGACCCTTCAAATCCTGCGCCCCATATGTTCCGGCCGGAGCACAAGTTCGCCAGCCGCATGCAGTCGCTCGGGCTCGGCGACGGCAACCGGTTCGTCGTCTACGACAATTCGCCGCTGCACAGCGCCGCGCGCGGCTGGTTCATGCTGAAGAGCTTCGGCGCGCATTTTGTGGCGATCCTCGATGGTGGATTGGAGAAGTGGAAGGCGGAGGGGCGGCCGCTGGAGACCGGTAAGCCGCAGGTGCGCCACGCCCATTTCACGGCCGCGCTCGATGACACGGTGATTGCCGACAAGGCCTATGTCAGCGGCATCGTTCATTCGGACGGGCACGAGATCGTCGATGCCCGAAGCGCGGCCCGCTTCACCGGCGAGGAGGCGGAGCCGAGGCCGGGGCTGGAGGCGGGCCATATTCCGGGTTCGAAGAACCTGCCGCAGGGCAAGCTCTTCAATCCCGACAACAGCTGGAAGCAGGGCGACACGCTTCGCCGGGCGTTCGAGGAGGCGGGGGTGGACCTTTCCAAGCCGCTCGTCACCACCTGCGGATCCGGCATCACCGCCTGCGTGCTGCTGTTCGGCGCGCACCTCCTCGGCAAGGAGGACATGAAGCTGTACGACGGTAGCTGGTCGGAATGGGGCGCGGACCCGGCGACGCCCAAGGCCGTTGGACCCGCGTGAGCGAAGAGGGAAAGCGACCGGACACGAAGCTCGTCGAGGGCGGGCGCCGTCGGGAGTGGACGCAGGGGATCGTCAATCCTCCCGTCTGGCGCGCCTCCACCATCCTGTTCGACAGCGTCGGGGAGATGCGCGGCGCCTATCCGCCGGAGGACGGCCGGCTTCAATATGGCCGCAACGGGACGCCGACGCAGTGGGCGCTGGCGGAGGCGCTGACTGAGCTGGAGCCCGGCGCGGCCGGAACCCGCCTGTTCCCGTCGGGCGTCGCAGCGGTGTCGGCGGCGCTGCTCTCGGTCCTTTGGCCGGGCGACGAGCTGCTGATGGTAGATAGCGTATACGGCCCGACACGCGGCTTCTGCGACGGCTTCCTGAAGCGCTTCGGCGTCGTCACCCGCTATTACGATCCACTCGTCGGCGTCGCGGACCTTTTCACCGAACGCACCCGCGCCATATTCATGGAAAGCCCCGGTTCGCTCACCATGGAAGTGCAGGACGTGCCGGCGATCTGCGCTACGGCGCGGGCGAGGGGGATCGTCACCCTCCTCGACAATACCTGGGCCACGCCTCTGCTTTTTCCCGCGATGGCGTTCGGTGTCGATCTCTCGATCCTCGCCTGCACCAAATATATCGCCGGCCATTCGGATGTGATGATGGGCTCCGTCACCGCAGCCACAGAGCAGTGGGAGAGCCTTACCGCCACCACTCGCGCGCTCGGGCAGCATGTCAGCCCCGACGACGCTTATCTCGCCCTTCGCGGCCTCAGGACGCTCGGGGTCCGGATGAAGCGGCATGAGGAGAATGGACTCAAGGTCGCGAGCTGGCTGAAGGAGCAGCCGCAGGTGGCGAAGGTGCTCCACCCCGCCTTCCCGGAATGCCCGGGACATGCGCTCTGGCAGCGGGATTTCCGCGGGACGTCGGGGCTGTTCTCGTTCGTGCTTCGCGGCGGCGGCGACGCCGCACGGGCGCGGCTGATCGAAGGGCTGGAGCATTTCGGCATGGGCTATAGCTGGGGCGGCTATGAGAGCCTTGCGCTGCCCATTGATCCGGAGCGCATCCGCAGCGTTAGAAAGCCTGAGGAGGAAGGGCCGATGGTGCGGCTCCATATCGGGCTCGAGGATCCAGACGACCTGATCGCGGACCTGGCGGCAGGGCTCGCCGCCTATGGAGCCGGCGCTTGAACCGCTGGCTCGGCACCATGGGGATCGATCCGATCGGCTATCCGGACATCGTGTCGGGCGGAGCGGCCTTGGTAATCGCGCTGGTCGCCTGGGGCCTCGGCATCCTTGCCGGCCGCAGCGCCGGGCCCTTTTTCGCCCGGCTTTGGGAGCGGCATGCCGGCGCCCGCAACGAAGGCATCGCGGAGCGGATGTGCAGCATCGTCCGCTACGTTGTGGCCGCCCTGGTGCTCGGCATTGCGATCGCCGCCGAGCCGTGGCCGGACCTGCCGGAATTCATTCTCGGCGTTGCGGTTTCCACCTGGGTGGCGCTGCTGGTCTGGCAGTTCATCCTCGGGCTCAACATGCCGCGCTGGGTCGCCGCGCTCCTTGCGGCAGTCGCCTTCGTGGCTTTGCTCGCGGACGTGCTCGACGGGCTTCAGCCGGTCATGAACGTGCTCGATAAGATCGGCTTCACCGCCGGCAAGACGCGCTTCTCGCTGCTGACGGTGCTCCAGATCGGGGTGGCGCTTCTCGTCCTGTTCGCAGCCGTCCGCCTCGCCAGCCGCTTCATCAATCACCAGATCCGCCGCACCCGAAGCCTCGATGCGACCCAGCAACTGCTTGCCCAGAAGCTGGCGGGCGTGGTGCTTCTGGTCGGCGCCTTCTTCATCGCCATCGACATCGCCGGGATCGATCTTACCGCGCTCGCGGTCTTCTCAGGCGCATTCGGCCTGGCGATCGGTTTCGGGCTTCAGAAGACGTTCGGCAACCTCATCGCCGGAATCATCCTGCTCATGGACCGCTCGATCAAACCCGGCGACGTGATCGTCGTCGGCGAAAGCTTCGGCCATGTCTCGAAGATCGGCGTGCGCGCCGTCTCGATCATCACCCGCGACGGCAAGGAGCACCTCATCCCGAATGAGAAT
>NZ_DASVUE010000344.1:0-3849 GCF_036387215.1 Allosphingosinicella sp.
CATCGAATCGGTGACCATGGTGACGAAGATCGAGGAGGCGACGGCAGGGTCCGCCCCCGCCCGGTCGAGCGCGAGCGGCATCATCACGCCGGCTAGCCCGGCGATGACGATATTCGCCACCATTGCCGATGCGATCACTCCGCCCAGCAGGGCATTGTGGAAGAACAAGCCAACGGCGAGGCCGATCACTGCCGCCACGGTGACCCCGTTGAGGCAGGCGACCCTTATCTCGCGCGTGATCGCACGCCAGGTGTTCGAGCTGGTGAGCTGGTTGGTGGCGAGCGCACGCACGGTCACCGCCAGCGTCTGGGTCCCGGCATTGCCGCCGACGCCGGCGACGATCGGCATCAGCGCCGCAAGCACCACCATCTGCTGAATGGTCGCTTCGAAGCGGCTGATGATGAAGGCTGCGACGCAGGCGGTACCCAAATTCGCGATCAGCCAGCGCACCCGCGCCTTGTAGCTGTCGATGGCAGGCTCGTTGATGTCGCCCTCGCCGACGCCAGACAGGAGCAAGGCGTCCTCGCTCGCTTCTTCCTGAATGATGTGGACGATGTCGTCGACCGTGATCATGCCGACCAGGCGCCCGGACTGGTCCACCACCGCGGCCGAGATCAGCGCATATTTCTGGAAGCGGAGCGCGACCTCCTCCTGGTCCATGTCGACCGGGATCAAGGTCTGCTCGCGCTGCATCACATCGGCGATGCGGACCCGCCGCGGAGTCCTCAGCACCCAGCTCAGCATGCACGTGCCGACGGGGTGGTGGCGGGAATCCACCACGTAGATTTCCCAGAAATCGGTGGTCAGATCGTCGCCTGCGCGCAGATAGTCGATCACCTGTCCGACCGTCCAATGCTCCGGCACCGCGATGAGATCGCGCTGCATCAGGCGGCCGGCGGATTCCTCGGGGAAGGTGAGCGCTTCCTCGATCGCGGCGCGGTCGTCCGGATCCAGCGCGCGGAGGACGGCGCGCTGCTCGTCCTCCTCCATGTCCTCGATGATGGCCACGGCATCGTCCGTATCCATCTCGCCGGCGATCACGGCGACCTCGTGCGGCTCGAGCGCGTCGATCAGCTCGTCGCGCACCCAGTCGTTCATCTCCGCGAACACGTCGGCGTCGAGCACGTCCGCGACCGCCGCCGCGAGAGCGCGCCGCTCGTCGGGGTCGATCAGCTCGAACAGGTCGGCAACGTCGGCGGGGTGGAGCGGCTCGACCAGGCTGCGCGCGCCCTCCGTATCGCCTGCCTCGACGCGCTCGAGCACCTCGCGGACGAATTCCGGCCTCAGCCGGTCGTCCTCGTCCAGCCGGTCCTCGGGGGTTTCGGGCAAAGCGCCGCCGGGCATTTCGAGTTCGGTGTCGCTCATCGCCCTCTCCTGCCCGTGGGTGCCGCTTCGTCAGCGCTTCCTAGGCGCGGCGCTTCGGCCTGTCGATATTCGTGACGAGGGCTGGCGCATCCGCTGGACCGGCCCTAAGTCGCCCCCGAAACCTTGCGGAGACGCGCACATGGCCGATGAGCAGAATACCCTGGTCCTTTCCCTCGACAGCGGCGGCGATGTCGTCATCCGCCTGCGCCCCGATCTGGCGCCGGGGCATGTCGAGCGGATCAAGAGCCTTGCGAGCGAAGGCTTCTACGACGGCGTTGTGTTTCACCGCGTCATTCCAGGCTTCATGGCCCAGGGCGGCGATCCCACCGGCAGCGGCAGCGGCGGCTCCAAGCTCCCCAACCTCCAGGCCGAGTTCAACGCCGAGCCGCACGTCCGCGGCACCTGCTCGATGGCCCGCACCAATCAGCCGCACACGGCCAACAGCCAGTTCTTCATCTGCTTCGACGATGCCCGCTTCCTCGACCGTCAGTACACAGTCTGGGGTCAAGTGATCGAAGGCATGGAATATGTCGACGCGCTCCCGAAGGGCGAGCCGCCGCGCAACCCGGGCAAGATCCTGAAGGCGACGCTTCGCGCCTAGCGGCCCCTTGCGCCCTGTCACTCTCATCACCGGCGCCTCGGCGGGGCTTGGCGCCGAGTTCGCGCGCCAGTGCGCGAGGCGCGGCGATGAAGTGGTGCTGGTGGCCCGGCGGCGGGAGCGTCTCGAAGCGCTCGCCGCCGAGCTTGGCAGGGCACGCGTCATTGTCGCGGATCTCGCCGCTCCAGGTGCGCCCCGGAAGCTGATCGACGCCGTGGAGGCGCAGGGGCTAACGGTTTCGACGCTCATCAACAATGCGGGCTTCGGTCTCACCGGCGAGTTCGCCGGGCTGCCGCTGGAGCGTCAGCGCGAGATGATCGACCTCAATGTGGGCGCGCTCGTCGAGCTCACCCACCTCGTCCTTCCCGCCATGCGCAAGCGGGGCGAAGGCGGCATCCTCAACGTCGCCTCCACCGGCGCTTTCCAGGCAGGGCCCGGCTTCGCCGTCTATTTCGCCACCAAGGCGTTCGTCCTCTCCTTTACGGAAGCTCTTCACCAGGAGCTGAAGCGCAGCGGGATCAAGGTGAGCGCGCTTTGCCCCGGTCCCACGCGCACCGAATTCGGCGAGGTCGCGGGCGTCACCAGCGCGGCGTTCGACACATTCGCCGCCGACGCTTCCTCGGTGGTCGCCGCAGGCCTCAGCGGCCTCGCCCGCCATAAGGCGGTTGTGATCCCCGGCCTCACCAACAAGATCAGCGCACAATCGAACCGCCTCATGCCGCGCGCGGCGATGCGGAGGATCGTGGCCGCGCTGAAGCTGTCCGGCGGCGGCCGGGAGATTCGCTGAACTTAACCAGCTTTGGTAAGTTTTTTCGGGACGTCATTGGCTGTGAGGCTCGATTCGAGTGCTGAAATTGTCGCTTTGGGCCGGATCCGCGGGGTTGCTGCTGGGCAGCGCAACGCCGCCGCCGCCAGCGACACCTGAATCGGAACCAGCCGTTCAACTCGCTGAGGCAGCCGCCGCCCCGCCGAAGCTGGTGTACGAGCCGCAGCCCTTGGCTGATACCGTTGCCTTCACCGTCGCCCCTGAGCCTCCGCGCATGGCCGAACCGGCGGCGGACCCCACGCCGGGAGGCGTGCGGATCGTCGTCAGCATCCCGCTCCAGAAGGCCTATGTGTTCGACGATGGCGAGCTGCTGTGGACCTCGCCCGTCTCGACCGGAAAGCGCGGCTACGAGACCCCCACCGGAAGCTTCACCATCCTCCAGAAGAAGGTCCACCACCGCTCGACCACCTATGACGACGCGCCGATGCCCTACATGCAGCGGCTGACGTGGCAGGGGGTAGCGCTCCACGCGGGCCGGGTGCCGGGCTACCCCGCCTCTCACGGCTGCATCCGGCTGCCGAGGCAGTTCGCCAAGAAACTCTACGCGATCACCGACCATGGAACGACGGTGACGATCACCAACCGCAAGCCCGCCTCGCCGGAAGCCGCGATCGAGATGACCTGAAGGTCGTTGAGCGGCTCAGCGGCTTACGGCCAGCGCCAGGAGCGCCACCGCGCCGACGACGAGCAGCACAATCAGCACGATCAGGAGTGCCAGCAGCACAGCCTGCATCTGTTTTTTCGTTTCCTGGCTCCGGTCCGTCTGGTGCGCGGCATATTGTTCGAGGAAGCCGCAGCGCTTGCATCGCCACGTCGCGATCTCCGCGCGCGGCTTCCCGCTCACCTTGACGCCGGTCCAGACATTCTTCTCGGGTGCCCCTTCCACCCAGCTGGAGACCGCCACCCCGCCGTGCGTGGCATCGAGCACGAAGCCCTCGGTCATCGATCCGGAGCATTTCGGACATTGTCTGGTCTGCGACACGCTGAATTCTCCAGCAAGGAACGGACTGTATGGGCCTACCGACTATGCCCCGAAGGCCGAGCGCAGCGCCAGCGACAA
>NZ_DASVUE010000345.1:0-3783 GCF_036387215.1 Allosphingosinicella sp.
TCCCCACGGCGCCGTCGGAACGATCGCGCGCAACGCCTTCGTCCAGGGGAAGAACAAGGAGAATTACAGCGCTCTCATCTTCGTTGCCGGCGAGGGCGTGAAGCAGAGCTCCAACGGCCTCGTCATCGCCGACAACGAAGCTTCAATCGCCCCGGGCGGGAGCGGGACCAGCTTCGTTGCCGACATGAGCGGCGACAAGATCCGGATCGAGAGCAACCGCCTCGCCTCCCGCATCGCGCTCTACGAGAAGCGTTAGCGGCAGCTCGTCTCCGGCCCTTCCATCAGATCGAGGCAGCGGCCGTCGATCGTCCCGGCCGGGATGGTCACTCCAATGAGCGCGGCGAGGGTCGGCAGGATGTCCGCGGTCTCGACCGAAAGCGGCTGCTCGAACGGCCGAAGGGTCTTCCGCCAGAACAGGATCGGCACCCGCCGGTCGTAATCCCACGGGCTGCCGTGGGTCGCCACATAGCCTCGGCTGGTATCGAAGATCGGCGTCACGCGCGGCTTCAGGAGCACGACGAAGTCGCCCGATCGCTCCGGATCGAACGATGCCTTGGCACGGTCGACGAGGCTCCAGGTGTCGGGCGGGCCGACCGGATTCCTGGCTGCCCGGAGCTGGGCGGAGGTGAAGACCTCGGCCACCTGCGGATGCGCCCGGTAGCTGCGGACCGCTTCGTCCAGCGCCCGCTGCCGCTGTGCCGGCGCGAGCTTGCGGTCGATATACATGTCGCCGAACGCGCCGTCGCCATAGAGGACCGGCCCCTTCAGCTTCAGCCGGGCGCCGAGCGCTTTCCCCATATTGCTCGGCGACAGCGCGGGATCGACCCGGGCCGCGTCGGGGATGGCGTGCTCCCGGTTCCGCTCGGGCACGTCGACGCCGCCATGGTCCGCGGTCAGCATCACGACGTAATCGACGCCGGTCGCATCGAGCCGGGCGAAGAAGTCGCCGAGGCTTCGGTCGAGCTCCAGCATCTGCAGGCACATTTCGCTGCCTTCGGTGCCGTAGGTGTGGCCGACATAGTCCGTCGCGGAGAGGCCGACGATCAGGAGATCGGTCGCAGGGCCTCGGCCAAGGTCGAACTCCTGCTGCATTCCGGCGGCAAGCGCGAGCGTCGCGCCGTCGATTTCGGGCGAGGCGCGGAAGGCTTTGCTGTCCCCGGCGTCGCGGGCGAAGCGGCCGGTGCCGACCGGCTTTCCGCCGCCTCCGACCGGGATCGCGCGGCTCTTGGCCTCGCAGAGCGGCGGGAGCGGAAGCGGCTGCCGGGGCTCGGCGAGCGCCGCTGCGACATTCGCGTTCACCAGCCCGCCCGTTCTTGCCGGCTGGCCGGTCGCGGGATCGGCGAAGAACTCCTTGCCGGTCCACCACCAGCGATGATCGGGCTTATAGCCGCCCATCATGATCGCCGCCCGGTCCTTGCCCGCGGCGACCGCGACCCGGCTCCGCGGATCGACCCGCTTCATATGGTCGCCGAGCGCCGGCACCTTCAGATGATAGGTGGAAACCGTATATTTTTCCGAGCTGCTTCCGGGGATGCGCGGATCCTCGGAGCAATAGACATTCTTGTCCTCGCGTTCGACGCCGAGGTTGAACCAGTTGTTCGCGATGATCCCCGTCCGTGCCGGCCTGGAGCCGGTGAGAATCGTCGAGTGGCCGGGGCACGTCTCCGTGGCCGCGTGGCCCTGATAGCCGGAAGGGAACACGATACCGTCCGACAGGCGCCTGAGGCCGCCGGTGAAATGCTGGCGGTATTCCGCGAACAGATTTGCCGAGAATTGATCGACCGAGAGGGCCACGATCAGCTTCGGCGGGTTCGCCTGCTGCGCGGCGGCGGGCACGGCGATAATGGCGGCAGCGGCAAGCGCGGCCCACTTAAGCAGCTTCAAGGCTGGTTCTCCCGGGGAGGGTTCCTGATTGGTGCGATGGCGATGGTATAGGCTGCGCCTGAATCGGCAAGGTGGTTGATGCGGCTTTTCGTTTTCTTCGCGACGTTATTGGCTGCGCTGGCGTCTCTATCCCGATTCCCGCGTCCCTGGAGCTGCGGGAGCCCTATTTCGTTCCGGAGGCGGAGCGTGCGCTGAGCTATTCCGCGCGGCAAAGCTTCAGCCGCAACGGCGATCAGCTGATCGTCGAGAGGAATGCCGCCGGCGCCGCGCCCGCACTGCTCAACGGAGTGCTAAGCATCGGCGATCCGCGAGGTGGAAGTGCTGGTGGGGATTGGACGCGCGGCGACGCCGCGATCGGCCGCTTCTTCGAGAAACACGGCCGCACCGGAGTGCCGCTGTACCTCTATTATGCCCCCGGCAAGGAGGTGCAGATCCTGCCGCAGGTGCTCACGACCGGAAGGCTCGTCTCGCTCGTCGCCTGATCACTGGCGCTGCCAGACCTTGCGCCCGCCGAGCCAAGTCTCCAGCACCTGCGTCTCCCGCACCTCCCGCGGCGCGACCTGGAAGATGTCGCGGTCGATGAAGATGAAGTCGGCGAGCCTTCCCGGCTCCAGGCTTCCGATCCGGTCCTCGGCAAATCCCGCATAAGCGGCATCGCGGGTGAAGGCGGAAAATGCCTGCGCCATCGTCAGCTTCTGCTCGGGCTGCCAGCCGCCCGGCGGCTGCCCCTGCGCATCCTCGCGCGTCACGGCGACGGAAAGGCCGTGGAACGGATTGGAGGATTCCACCGGGAAGTCGGACCCAAAGGCCAGGGGCACGTTGTTCGCGAGCATCGTGCGCCAGGCGTAAGCGCCGGTGAGCCGCTCCAGCCCCATCCGCGCTTCCGCCATCTTCCAGTCCGACGCTTCGTGGACGGGCTGCATCGAGGCTATGATGCCGTTGCGCCCGAAGCGCGGCAGGTCGGCCGGGTCGATGATCTGCGCATGCTCGATTCGCCAGCGCCGGTCGCCCTTGTAGGTGCCGGAAAGCTCCTCGATCGCCTCGAGGAGCTGCGCATTCGCGGCATCTCCGATCGCGTGCACGGCGACCTGGAAATTGTCCATCGCAGCGCGGCTCATCAGGTTCTTGAGCGTGGTGTCGTTGAGGAAGGCGAGACCCTTCTCGCCCGGCTTGTCCTTGTAGGGCTGCTTCAGCCAAGCGCCGCGCGAGCCAAGGGCGCCGTCGCTGTAGAGCTTCACGCCCACCATCCGGAGCCGGCCGTCGTATAGCCACGGCGTCGGCCCGGTGCCGGCAACCGCGAGCAGATTGTCGATGCCGGCGCCGTACGACATGATGCGCACGTTCAATTGCCCGGCGTCGCCTGCGCGGCGGATCACGAGCCAATCCTCGGCGGTCGTGCCCATGTCGGCGACGCCTGTGATGCCGTTCGACAGGAGGATCTTCTGGGCCGTCTCTAAGGCCTTGTCCCTGACGCGCGGGAGCGGCGGCGGAACCGCCTTCTCAACCAGTGACGAAGCGGCGTCGACGAAGATGCCGGAGGGCTGCTTGCCGGCCACTTCGATGCGGCCGCCAGCGGGGGACTTGGTCGCCGCGGTGACGCCGGCTTCCTTCATGGCCATGCTGTTCGCCCAGCCGGCATGCCCGTCGACCCGCTCCAGCCATACCGGGCGCCCGGGGACGACCGCGTCTAGATCGGCGGCGGTCGGGAAGCGGCCGAGGTTCCATTTCTCCTGGTTCCAGCCCCGGCCGATGATCCAACGCGGCGTCGGATTGGCGGCTGCGTAAGCTGCGATCTTCGCCTGTGCTTCTTGAAGCGACTTCGTCTCGCTGAGGTCGAGCTGAAGAGCCTGGAAACCGAGCCCCATCACATGGCCGTGCGCGTCGATCAGGCCCGGGATC
>NZ_DASVUE010000346.1:0-4389 GCF_036387215.1 Allosphingosinicella sp.
CGCTAGGCGGAAGCCGCCGCCCGTCCCGCGCGCCGAGCTGAGGAGGCCGGCCGAGGCGAGCCGCCCCATCAGCTTCTGCGCCGTCGGCAGCGGAACGCCCGTCTCCTCCGCGAGCAAGGCCGCCGACAGCCGCGCCTGCCCGCCGTGACGGGCGGCCGCGGCCATCATCACGACGGCATAATCTGCGAGCGAGGTAAGGCGCATTTGCTCCAATCGGATCGATTCTATCCGATTGGCATGTGGGCTCCCAGCCTCCAGAAATCAACCTCGGCGGCTGGCGATCCAGGCGTCCACATTCTTCTCCAGCATGTCGAGCGGCATCGCGCCCGAAAGCAGGATCGTGTCATGGAAGCCACGTATGTCGAAGCGGTCGCCGAGCTGGGTCTCGGCCTTGCGCCTCAGCTCCTCGATCTTCAGCTTGCCGACCATGTAGGCGGTCGCCTGACCGGGATAGACGATGTAACGCTCGATCGCCTTGACGATGCCGCCGGGCGCGTCGGCGCTGTTGTCCTCGACATATTTGATCGCCTTTTCGCGGCTCCATCTTTTGTGGTGGATGCCGCTATCGACGACGAGGCGGATCGCACGGTGGAGCTCGAGCTGAAGCCGGCCGAAGTCGCGATAGGGATCCTTGTAGGCGCCCATCTCCTTGCACAGCTTCTCGGAATAGAGGCCCCAGCCTTCGCCATAGGCGGTGTAGCCGCCGAACTGGCGGAAGGGCGGGACTTCCGAGCCGAGCTCGACCCGGAGCGCGTTCTGGAGGTGGTGGCCGGGAATGCCCTCGTGGCAGAACAGGGCCTCGACCTCGATCGAAGGCATGTCGTCCATATTGTAGAGGTTGGCGTAATAGACGCCGGGGCGGGAGCCGTCCGGAGCGGGAGCCTGGTAGAAGGCTTTGCCGGCGGACTTCTCGCGGAACGGCTCCACCGCCTTCACGGTGAGCGGCGACTTGGGGACCCGGCCGAAGAATTCCGGCACGCGCGGCGCGATCAGGTCCAGCACCTTCTGGGTCTCGTCGAGATAGGTCTGCTTTCCGGCGGGCGTATTCGGATAATAGAATTGCCGGTCGGTCCGCATCTTGGCGAAGAATTGCTGGAGCGTTCCCTTGAAGCCCACCTGGCCCATGATCCCGCGCATCTCATCATGGATGCGCGCCACCTGCTGGAGGCCGAGCGTGTGGATCTGGTCGGCGCTCATGTTGGTGGTGGTGTAGTAGCGGAGCAGGGCCGAATATTGCTCGGCACCGTTCTTGAAGCGCCAGATGCCGTCGTCCGTGCCGGCGACCTTCTGCTGCGCCTGCATCAGCGCGATGACGCGCGCGTAAGCGGGCTTCACCTCCTCGACGAGCGCCTTGCGGCCGGCCTCGATCAGGCGAGTCTTCTCGGCAGGCGCGATGTTGAGCTTGTTCACCTTGGCCTTGAGATCGGCAAACAGGGCGCTGTCGGGGCCGGGGCCGTAGGGTGCGCCGCTGGTGATGTTCTTGGCGTCCTGGATCACATAGGGATAGACCCACCTCGGCGGCAGAACGCCCGCCGCCTGCCGGTCCTTCGCCTCGGCGATCGCCTGATCGAGATAGGCGTCGAGGCCCTGGAGCCGGCGCACATAAGCCTCCGCGTCCGCGAGGGTGTCGACCCGGTGGATGTTGATGAGGAAGGCGGGGCCCGACGACTGGGCTCCGTTCATCTGATCGAACACATAGCCGTTCTCGCGGAACGGGAAGATCGCTCCGCTACGCTCGATGCCTGCCTCGAACAGGTCGTAGCTGAGCTGGTCGGCCGCCGAGAGCGTCGAGCGCTCGAAGCGCGAGCGCATGTTGGCGAGCGTGGTCACGTCGAGATTCTGCGAAGCCAGCGCGGCCTCGTCCGTATATTCGTTCCAGCGGCCGTAATCCTGGTCCTTGATGCCGCGATAGGCCTTGCCGAGCGGCGACATCGCAAGCTGCGCCTGGTCATAGGCTTCGAAGAAGCGGGCGAGCTCCGCATTCTTCTCCGCGACCGCTGCGCGGGCGCCGGCGGTGCTGACCGCCTGCGAGGCGGGGCTGCCGGCGCTTGCCTGAGTGTCGGCAGTGGTCGTGCCGGTGGTCGCGCAGGCGCCGAGCGCGGCGGTCGAGGCGATGAGGAGCAGGCGGATCGACTTCATTGGCATCCCTTCCGAGTCTTTTCTTGCCACCCCCTTAGGAGCTTAGGCCGCCTTTTGACCAGCCGTGCGGCCGATGCCATAGCCGCCGCCGATGGCGCTCTACCCGCTCCTCCGGCCCTTGGTGTTCCTGATGGAGGGGGAGCGGGCGCATCGGGCGACGATCTCGGCGCTGAAACTGCTTCCAACAGGCGCTCCTACGCCCGATCCCGCGCTGCGCATGTCCGTGGCCGGGCTGGACTTCCCAAACCCCATCGGCCTCGCCGCCGGGTTCGACAAGGATGCGGAGGTGTTCGGGCAGATCCTTCGGCTCGGCTTCGGCTTTGCCGAAGTCGGGACGCTGACGCCGCTCCCCCAGGCGGGCAATCCGCGCCCGCGATTGTTCCGGCTTGCAGAGGACCGGGCCGTGATCAACCGCATGGGCTTCAACAATGGCGGCCTCGATGCAGCCCGGGCGCGGCTGGAAGGGCGGAGCTCGGGGATCGTCGGAATCAATATCGGCGCCAACAAGGACAGCTCCGACCGCATTGCCGATTACGTGGCAGGCGTGCGCAGGATGGGGCCGCTGGCGGATTATCTGACCGTCAATATCTCGTCGCCGAATACGCCGGGGCTGCGGGCTTTGCAGGACAAAGTCGCGCTAGACGACTTGCTTCGGGCGGTCATCGAGGCGCGAGGCGGGATGAAGCCGCCGATCTTCCTGAAGCTCGCCCCCGACCTCGAGCGGAGCGACATCGACGACATCGCCGAGGTGTCGATCGCCCGCGGCATCGATGCGCTCATCGTGTCGAACACCACCATTTCGCGGCCTCCGCTAAAGTCGCGACACAGGGGTGAGAGCGGGGGACTTTCGGGAGCGCCGCTGAAGCAGCTGGCGCTGGAGCGGCTTCGCGATTTCCGACGGGCCACGGGCGGAGCGATCCCGCTGATCGCAGCAGGGGGGATCGAGAGCGGCGCCGACGCCTATGCCCGCATCCGGGCGGGGGCGAGCCTGGTTCAGCTCTATTCGGCCCTCGTCTACGAAGGCCCAGGGCTGGCGCGGCGGATCGCGGGGGAGCTGAAGGCGCTGCTGGCGCGCGACGGCTTCGCTCGGGTCGGAGACGCGGTCGGAGCGGACGAGTCTTAGCGCTTGCGGTGCGGGCGGACGGGATTAGTCTCCGCCGCCATGTCGAAACGGCTCCTGACGCGCGCAGCGCCCTTCCTTCTCGCCGCTCTTTCCCTCGCCGCCGTTCCGGCCGACGCCCAGAGGCGTGCCCCCGCGCGGGCGCCGGCTGCAGGCCAGCAGGCCTCGCCCGGGATGGTCTCCGCAGCCGACCCGCGCGCTGCCGCGGCCGGGGTCGAGATCTTGCGGAAGGGCGGCAGCGCGACCGACGCGGCGATCGCAACCATGCTGGCGCTGAACGTCGTCGAGCCGCAGAGCGCGGGCATCGGCGGCGGCGCCTTCTTTGTCCAGCACAGCGTCAGGACCGGCCGCACGACCACGATCGACGGCCGCGAGGCGGCGCCGGTCGCCGCAGACCCCCGCTGGTTCTACGGCCCGGACGGAAAGCCGCTCAGCCATTCCGAAGCGGTGCCGGGCGGCCGGAGCGTCGGCGTTCCGGGGACGCTCCACGCAATGGCGATGGCGCACCGGAGCGGCGGGCGGCTGCCCTGGGCCGCGCTCTTCCAGCCGGCGATCCGGATCGCCCGGAGCGGCTGGACCTTGAGCCCGCGCTTCGCTGACATGCTTCCCCGCTTCGGGACCTTCATCGAAGGCAGCGCGAGAAGGGTCTTCTTCGACGCGAACGGGCGGCCGCTGCCGGTCGGAACGCGTGTGACGAACCCGGAGCAGGCGGCGTTGTTCGAGCGCATCGCGAAGGCGGGGACGGCAGCCTTCTATACCGGTTCGCAGGGGCGCAAGCTCGTCGCCACGGTGAACGGCGCTGCTCGCAACCCGTCCAAGATGACGCTCGCGGACCTTAGCCGCTACCGCGCGAAACCGCGGCCGCCGGTCTGCGGCACCTACCGTGCACACCGGGTGTGCAGCATGGGCCCGCCCTCGTCCGGCGGCATGACCGTGCTCATGATCCTGAAGCAGCTCGAGCGGTTCGACATGGCGGCGCTTGGGCCCCGATCGCCGGTCGCGTGGCATCTGTTCGCCGAATCCTCGCGCCTCGCTTACGCGGACCGCGACCTCTACATCGGCGATCCCGATTTCGTGCAGGTACCGGTCGCAGGGCTGCTCGATCCGGCCTATCTCGCCTCCCGCTCCGC
>NZ_DASVUE010000347.1:0-6843 GCF_036387215.1 Allosphingosinicella sp.
AGCGCGTGCCATCGGCAGGTTGGGCGCATTGGGGCTTGGATTGATCCAGATCCGCTCCTCTGCCGGCCATCCGAAGCCGGGCGCGGCGGCGGGGTCGTAGCCCTCCATCTCGATCAGCCGGTAATCGACATCGAGCTTGAACCGGTGGACGAACCAGAGGCCGAGCTCGCCGAGCGTCAGCCCGTGGCGCATCGGGATCGGCCCGGCGCCGACGAAAGTTTCCCAGCCCTGGCGCAGCGTCAGGCCCTCGATCGGGCGGCCTGCGGGGTTGGGGCGGTCGAGCACCCAGACCGACTTGCCGTGCTGGGCGGCGGCTTCCAGCACGTAGAGCAGGGTGGTGATGAAGGTGTAGATGCGGCAGCCGAGGTCCTGGAGATCGACCAGCAGCACGTCGAACGCGCCCATCATCTGGCCGGTGGGCCGGCGGACCTCCCCGTAGAGGCTGAAGACGGCGATGCCGTGCAGCGGATCGGTATAGTCGGAGGATTCGACCATATTGTCCTGTTTGTCGCCGCGGAGGCCATGCTGCGGGCCGAAGGCGGCGGTCACTCGCATTCCGGGGCAGGCGGAGAGCGCGTCGAGCGAGTGGGTGAGGTCCTCGGTCACCGAGGCGGGATGGGCGAGCAGCGCAACCCTTTTCCCCTCCAAAGGTGCACGAAGCGCGGGGTCGGCCAGCAGCCGGTCGATGCCGAATTTCATGGCCTGTCCGGTGCCGCGAGTTCGAGCGCAAAGCAATCCTTATGGTGGAAGTCGGGCACTCCCGGCGCGTGGGCGAGCGCCCAATAGGATTTGCGGCCGTCCTGCTCCTCGACGATTGCGGCGAGGCCGAGCTGCCATGGCTCCTCGTCGCTTAGCTCGGCGAGCTCGATCGAGGCGCGGAGTTCGAGCCGTTCGGGAGTGGAGGCGATCTCGATCCGCGGCGGCTCCAGCTGTGGCGAAGTCATGCCGTCGCGGTATCCATCCAGGCGATAGGCGGCCCATTCGGACGAGGGGGAGAAGTTGAGTTCGTAATAGCCGCCGGATGAGGGGAGGCGGACGAAAGCTTCGAGGCAGGTGTGCTGCCAAAGGTCGTCGGCGCGGGCGGGAGTGGAAGGCCCGGGCAACAAAAGCTTGGAAATGGCGCCGCTGAGGACATAGCGAAGCTCCAGGCGCCCGGAGGCGGAGCGGACTGCATCCGCTTCGACATTGGTGACGGCGAGGGCGGGGAAATCGGGATGCGGGATCAGCGGGAGCATGGGGAGCGATTAGCAGCATGATCGGGGAGTTGGGAGGTGGCTGAGCGCCCGGAGGCGATCGTGCTTGGCGCGGGCGTCGTCGGCATGGCGACTGCCTACGCGCTTGCCCGCCGCGGGGTCGGCGTGCTGATCCTCGATCGTTCGGTGGAGCCGGGACGGGGGACGTCGTTCGCGAACGGTGCGCAGCTCAGCTACGCCTATACGGACGCGCTTGGAACGCCGGCCTTGCTCCGCAAGCTGCCGATGCTGGCCCTCGGCGCCGATCCGGCCTTTCGGCTGCGGCCGAGCATGGATCCTGGCTTCATCCGCTGGGGGCTCAGCTTTCTCCGCAATTCGACGGCGGCACGGTCGCTCGGCAACACGCTAGAAGGGCTTCGCCTCGGCCTCGAATCGCGCGCGGCGATGCATGCGCTCCTGGAGCGGCACCCGCTCGACTTCCTTCATTCGATGCCCGGCAAGCTCCACCTCTATGAGGATTCGGAGAGCCTCGCCGCCGCGTCTGCAATGGTCGAGCGGAAGCGGAGGGAGGGGGCGGTGCAGGAGGTGCTGAGCCCCGCCCAGGCCGTCGCGCTGGAGCCCGCGCTCGCCTCGGCGGAGACAAGGCTCAGCGGCGCCGTCTACTCGCCCGAGGAGGAGGTGGGGGACCCGTATCTCTTCTGCAGGAAGCTGCTCGAGACGCTGAAATCCGATTATCGGGTCCAGGCTCGCTTCGGCGTGAACGCCCGGCTGGAAATTCGGGATGGGCGCCCGGATGTGGTGCTTGCGGACGGGGAGCGGATCGAAGCGGAGCGCATTGCCGTCTGCACCGGGGTCGACACGCCGAAGCTCCTCAAAGGCACCGGCATCCGTGTGCCGATCTGGCCGATGCGCGGCTATTCGATCACGGCGCCGCCCGGGCCGGACGCGCCACGAATCAGCATCACCGACGCCCGGCGAAAGGTGGTCTTCTGCCGCTTGGGAGAGCGGATGCGGATCGCCGGCCTTGCCGATCTCGGAAGCCGGAGCACGGATATAGATGCGGTCCGACTGAAGAGCCTGATCGATTCCGCGCGCGCTTCGCTGCCGGGCGCCGTCGAATTCGACCGGGTCGAGTCCAGCTGGGCGGGCCTGAGGCCGATGACCCCCTCGTCGCTGCCGGTCATCCGCAAGGAAGGAGCGGGCCTGGTGCTCAACGTCGGCCATGGCGGGCTCGGCTGGACGTTCGCGATGGGTTCGGGCGAGCGCGCCGCTGCGCTGATGCTCGAGAAGCTGGACTGACCCCGGCGGAAATGCTGTTCTGGCTCCGTGAAAGCTGACCGAATAAAACGGGCCGGAAGAGCCTCCGTCCTCGCCATGGCGGGCGCTCTGGGCCTCGGAGCGGCGCCTGCTCCGCAGCAGGTGGACATCCTCCTCCGCGGCGGCACCGTCTACACCGGCTCCGCGGCCCCTTTCGTCGGCGATGTGGCGGTGGTGGGGGATCGGATCCGGCTGGTGGGCCCGAGACTAAACGTCGCCGCGAGGCGGGTGATCGATGCCAAGGGCATGATCGTCGCCCCCGGCTTCATCGATCCCCATACCCATATGGGCGACGATCTCGCGTCACCCGACGAGCGCACCCGCCTCATCCCCGCCTTCTTGATGCAGGGCGTCACCACCGCCTTCATCGGCAATGACGGCGGCGGCGAGGTGGATGCGGCAAAGGTGCTCGGGAGCGCTCGAACGCGGCCCGTCGGGATCAACTATGCGGCCTATGTCGGCTTCGGAGCGGTGCGGAAGAAGGTGGTCGGCGAGGCGGACCGGGCGCCCACGGCCGCGGAACTGAGGCAGATGCGGGCGCTTGTCGCCTCGGCCATGTGCCAGGGCGCTCTCGGCCTTTCGACCGGCCTCTTTTACGCGCCCCAAAGCTTCGCCACCACCACCGAGGTGGTCGCGCTCGCCCGCGAAGCGGGGCTCCGGGGCGGCACCTACGACAGCCACATCCGCGACGAATCGAGCTACACTGTCGGCCTCGCCGCAGCGATCGACGAGGCGATCCGGGTCGGGCGGGAGGCGCGGCTTCCGGTCAACATCTCCCACATCAAGGCGCTTGGCGTCGATGTGCACGGCAAGGCGCCGGCGATCATCGCCAAGGTGGAGGCGGCGCGGCGGGCGGGGCAGAAGGTGACCGCCGACCAATATCCGTGGTCCGCTTCGGGCACGAGCTTGGTCGCCTCATTGATCCCGCTCTGGGCGCAGGACGGCGGCCGGGCGGCCCTTCTGAAGCGTCTGGACGATCCCTCGCTCCGGCAGCGGCTGCGTTACGGAATGGCGGAGAATATGCGGAAGCGCGGCGGCGCTCAGTCGCTCCTCATCACCAGCGGCGCCTTCAAAGGCCGGCGGCTGGCGGAGGTGGCGGCATCCCGAGGCGAAGATCCGGTGGCCGCGGCCATGGCCGTGATCCGGATCGAGGATCCCGCCGTCGCATCGTTCAACCAGACCGAGCGCGACATCGCCGCCTTCATGCGCCGTCCGTGGGTGATGACGGGTTCCGACGCATCGACGGGCCACCCGCGCGTCTACGGCAGCTTTGCGCGGAAGTACGCGAAATATGTGGTGGCGGACCGGGTCCTCACGCTCCGGCAGTTCATCGAGCGGAGCTCCGCCCTCACGGCCGACACCTTCCGCCTGGAAGGGCGGGGGCGGCTGCGGCCGGGAGCGTATGCGGACGTCGTGGTGTTCGACCCCAAAAACTATGCCGAGCGGGCGACGTATGAGCAGCCGACCTTGCTCGCATCGGGCGTCCGGACGGTGCTCGTGAACGGCGTTGTTGCGGTCGACAATGGCAGCCTCACCGGCAAGGCTGCGGGACGGGCGCTGCCGCATGCGCCGACGCCCGGCACCTGTCAGCGGTAGAAGCGGACCTTCCCGAGCTCCAGCCATGCGGTGCCGCGCGGCTCCGCCTCGAGCCGGACGATCAGCGCCCGCAGCTTCGCAAGATCGAGCCGGGCACCGGCATCGGAGCTCCTGAAGGCGCTGAACGGGATGCGGATCTCCGTTGCCGCTTCGCCCGCGGCGAAGGGCGCCTTGAACCACTGCCTCGCTTCGAGGCCGTAGCTGTCGAAGGCGACGCCGTACCGCCCCGAGCCGCGCGCTTCAAAGGCGATGCCGGTGAAGCCGCTCGCGTCCGCCAGCTGCACGCCGCCCTGCGTCAGCGGCAGGGCAAGCTGGGCGAAGGGCTGCGGCGCGGCGCCCATTCGTCCCACCAGGAACAGGCGCCGGTCGGGGCCGGGGCGTACATGTTCGAGCTCGCTATGGTCGACGCCGGCCTCGCTGCTGTCGACCGGCAGCGTCCCAAGGTCGGTGCGGCCCGAGGCGCCGGCGCCGGTGTCGATCGGTCCTGCCATCACGTGGACGGGCAGGGGCGAAGGAGCATCGGAATCTATGAGGGCGCGAACGCGCTTCAGCGGGATCTCACGCCCCGAGACCAAGACATGGCGGACGTCGTACAGGTCTTCGATGCGCTCGTCGGGCCGGCCGCCGGTGAGCAGCAGATCGGCGCGCTGCCCGGCCGCGATCCGGCCATGGTCCCGGTCCTGGCGGAGGATTGCCGCGCTCGCCGCGGTCGCGGCCGTGAGAGCTTCGGCAGGCGTGTGGCCGAGCATGGTGAGCCACCTGATCTCGCGGATGGTCGACGAGCCGTGATAGACGCCGCCGATGCCGGCATCGGTGCCGATGCCGATGCGCACGCCGGCCGCCTTCAGCCGCCGCACATTCTCCTGCATGATCTTCCAGCGCTTCACCTCGAGCTCCGGCGTAGCTTCGAGCGGCGCCGACACGCGCGCCTGCTCGCGGGCCCGCTCAGGCGGCCTGAGCGCCGTCCATTCGGCAGGCACGAAGGCGCGATCCTCCTGCGGCTCGTAGACCACCAGGGTGGGCACATAGGCGGTGCCCTTCGCCTTCATGAGGCGGATCAGCTCGTCGTCGACAATCGCATCGCCGACGCCGTGGCCGAGCGCATCGACGCCCGCCGCCGCGGCGATCTTGGCGCCTTCGAGCGTTACCGTATGCGTGATCACCGGGATGCCGGCCGCATGCGCGTCCCTGACGATCGCGGCCAAGGTCGGCTCGTTCATGCTGTTGAGGTCGGGCGTGCGGCCGTAGCGCCAGCCGTCGGCGAACACCTTGATCACGTCGGGCTTGTAGGGGAGGGCGGCGGCCATTGCCGCTCGGGCGGCGCGCGGCGTTGCCGCCTGCATGGTGAAGAAGCGGCCCCAGCCATATTCGGTGCCGTGGCCGCCTGGGACTCCCAGCCGCACCGCCAGCTGGAGGTTCGGAGCGATCACCGCACCCGATTTCGTCATCTCCCGGATCGGCGGCAGCATCTCGCCGGAGACGGAGAAGTCGTTCACGCTGGTGACGCCATAGGCCAGATAGCCGCCATAGGCCTTGGGCAGGTCCTCGGGGCCGCGCGTGGAGGGCGAGCGCAGGTGGGTGTGAAGGTCATGAAGGCCGGGGAGGAGCGTCAGCCCGCCTGCGTCGGTGATCCTTGCGCCGCGCGGTGCCCGGATGCGTGGGCCAACCGCCGCGATGCGGTCGCCGCGCACGAGCACGTCGCCCCTTGTCGCCGGAGCACCGGTGCCGTCGAAGATACGCGCCCCGCGGATCAGCGTGACGTCCTGCGCCGGTGCCGCACCGGCAGCAAGGAGGAGGGCCGCCGCGCAGATGAGCCGGTGGAGAGAGCGAAGCCACGTCACTGCCGCGCTTCTCGCAATGCGCGGCCGCCGGGGCAAGCGCGATATCCGCGGATTGCGGGGCGACGCTTTTTCTCTCACCATGGCGCGATGAAACGAGTGAGATCAGGCTTGTGGACCGCGCTGCTGATCCTGGCATTGCCGGCTCCGATCGCGGCTGCAGCGCAGGACACGCTCCGACAGCGGGTGGAGGAGCGGCTTCGGCAGGCGGGGCCGGGCACGCGCTTCGGCCTCGTCGCAGCAACTGAGGACGGTAAGGAGCTGGTCGCGATCGCGCCTGAGGACCGGTTCATTCCCGCCTCCAACACCAAGATGTTCACCACCGCAGCCGCCTTCGCCACGCTCAGCGGCCTTGATGAACCGGACCGGACGGGCGGTGCCGCGGTGAGGCTGGAAGGCGCCGACGTCGTTCTCGAAGGCAACGGCGATGCCCGCCTGTCGAGCGCTCCCGACTGCGTGACGGACTGCCTCGCCGCACTTGCCGACGCAGTGGCCGCGAAGACGCGCAACGTGCGCCACGTGGTCGGCGATGCGAGTCTTTTTCCGGACCAGAGGTGGAGCCCGGGGATGAGCTGGAACAACATCCCCACCCGCTCCGGAACCGCCATTTCGGCGCTGTCGCTGGACGATAATGAACTGGCGATGGTGGTCACCCCGGGGGCGCCGGGCAAGGCGCCGGCGATCGAGGGTCCGGCTTATTACCAGGTCGAGAACCGCGCCGTCACCGTCGCGGCCGGCGCGACCAACCTCGATGCGGAGCGGCTTCCGGGAAGTACGGCCGTGCGGCTCACGGGGACCATTGTGGCGGGACCGAAGACGGAGCTGGTACGCCTCGGCATCGACGATCCGGCGCATTATGCGGCATGGCGCCTGAAGCAGCTGCTTGAGGCGCGGGGCGT
>NZ_DASVUE010000348.1:0-6901 GCF_036387215.1 Allosphingosinicella sp.
ACCATCCTCGATTACAATTGCTCCAACTTCTATGCGCTGACGGTGGGGCTGCTGGCGGACGCGATTTCCCGCTGAAGCCGCTGGCGCCGGTGGAATCGAGCGATTAAGATCGCCGCGCGGCGCGGCCGCAGGGGCTCAACACAGGTTCGGATGGGTTATCATCTATGAAGCGTAAGGCGCTGATTCTCGGGTTCTTCGCGACTGCACTGGCACTTCCGGCCGCCGCTGCCGCTCCGCCTTTCGACACCGCCGCGCAGGTTGCGTTCATGAAGGACATGTCGTCGGGCGCCGTGCTCTACGCCAAGGACGCCGATCGCCGCATCCCGCCGGCGTCGATGGCGAAGATGATGACCACCCACATCGCCTTCAATCTCCTGAAGCAGGGCAAGCTGAAGCCGGACCAGACCTGCCAGGTGCGGCCCGAAACCTGGCAGCGTTGGCACGGCCCCGCCGCCGGTTCGACCATGTTCCTGTCGCCCGGAGAGCAGGTGAGCGTCCGCAACCTGCTGCACGGCATCGTCACGCTCTCCGGCAACGACGCCAGTGTGGTTCTCGCCGAATGCATCGCCGGAACGGAGCCCGCCTTCGCGGCGCTGATGAACGCCGAGGCGAAACGGCTTGGGATGACGAACTCCAATTTCGGCAATTCGAACGGCTGGCCGGACGAGGGCGTCACCTTCACCAGCGCCCGCGACCTCGCCCGGCTTGCCGAAGCGACCATCGAGACGACGCCGGAGCTTTACAAGGAATTCTACTCCCAGACCCAGTTCACATGGGGTAAGACGCTTGGCGCCGGCAACCCGATCACCCAAGGCAATCGCAACCCTCTGCTCGGCCGCGTGCAGGGCGCTGACGGGCTCAAGACCGGTCATACGGAGGAGGCGGGCTACGGCTTCACCGGCTCGGCCGAACAGAACGGCCGCCGCATCGTGATGGTCGTCGCGGGCCTCGGCAGCTTCAACCAGCGGATCCAGGAGAGCGTCAAGTTCATGGATTGGGGCTTCCGTGCGTGGAAGGCCCAGCCTCTGTTCCAGGCGGGCAAGAAGGTCGGCGAAGCGCAGGTGCAGCTCGGCAGCGACAGCAAGGTGGATCTGGTCGCGCCCCGCAACCTCGCGGTGACGGTGCCTGCGGGCATCATCAGCGGCGGCAACATGCGCGTGAAGGTGGTCTATAATGGCCCGCTCAAGGCGCCGATCAAGCAGGGGCAGCATGTGGCCGACCTGGTTGTGCAGACCTCCGATTCGCCGCCCCAGGTGATGCCGCTGGTCGCTGCCAAGACGGTGGACGAGGCCGGCTTCTTCGGGCGGATCTGGGCGGGGTTTACCTCGCTCTTCGCCTGACAGGTGGCCGGCCGCTTCATCAGCCTCGAGGGCGGGGAAGGGGTCGGCAAGTCCACCCAGCTGAAGCGGCTTGCGGAGGCGCTAAGGGGCCGCGGGCTAGAAGTCGTCGAGACGCGCGAGCCGGGCGGCAGCCCCGGCGCCGAAGCGATCCGCTCGCTGCTTCTCCAGGGGGAGGAGGATCGCTGGACCGCCGGCGCCGAGGCCTTGCTGTTTGCCGCGGCCCGCGCCGATCATGTCGCGAAGACGATCAAGCCCGCCCTTGCCGATGGCAAATGGGTCCTATCCGACCGTTTCCTGGACAGCTCGATCGCCTATCAGGGCGGGGCAGGGGGCGTCGGCGCCTCCGTCATACGCCAGCTGCACCAGGTCGGCAGCGGCGGCTTCCTTCCCGATCGCACGCTGCTGCTCGAGCTTCCGGGCCGTGCCGCGGCCGACCGAGCGCGTGAGCGTGACGGCGGCGGCGGCGACCGCATCGGCTCCCGGGCTGAGGATTATCACTCGGAGGTGGCGAGCGCGTTCCGGCTGATTGCGGAGGAGGAGCCGCACCGTTTCCGCATCGTCGACGCCTCGGGAGCGGCTGAGCAGGTGACGCAGCGGCTGCTCGCGGCGCTGGAGGACCTGCTGTGAAGCCGCTGTTCGGCCACGACGCGGCCGTCGCCGCCTTCCGGGCGGGGATGGCGAGCGGGCGCCTCCACCATGCCTGGCTGATCAGCGGGCCCGAGGGGGTCGGAAAGGCCCTGTTCGCGGAGAAGGCGGCGCTGCGCGTGCTCGCCGAGGGTACGGGGCCGGCGGTGGAGAGGGATGGGCTGAACGTTCCGGACGAGCACCCGATCGCGAAGCTGGTCGCGGCCGGCAGCCACCCGGACCTGATGCGGCTGGAACGGCTGCCGCGCGACACGGGCGGCGATCTTGCCCGAAACATCAATGTCGACCAGGTGCGGAGCCTCCAGCGGCTGTTCGCCACCACTGCCTCCTTCTCGCCCTGGCGTGTCGTCATCATCGACGCGATCGACGATATGGAGCGTTCGGCCGCCAACGCCTTGCTTAAGAACCTCGAGGAGCCGCCCGCCAACAGCCTGTTCCTCCTGGTCAGTCACGCGCCGGAGCGGCTGCTGCCGACGATCCGCTCACGGTGCCGGCAGCTGCGCCTGTCCTACCTCTCCGACGAGGCCATGACGTCAGCGCTCGAGGCGGCGCTCCCCGATGCGGACAGCAACGAAATCAACGCTTTGGTAGAAGTAGGAAAAGGGTCGCCAGGCCGTGCCATTGCCTTTCGCGGCCTTCAGATCGACGCCTTGGACAAGGCCATGCGTGCCCTCGCGGAGAAGGGGGACCCAACGAACGCGCGCCGCAGCGAGCTTGCGCAATCGCTTTCGCTGAAGGCGGCACAGCCGCGCTATGAGGCCTTCCTTGCCCGTGCGCCCTCGCTGATCGCTGATAAGGCGAAAGAGCGGCGAGGGGCGCCGCTCGCCGAGGCGCTCAGGCTCTGGGAAAGCGCCACCGGTCTTGCCGGAAGCGCCACCCGCCTGTCGCTGGACCAGCAAAGCGTGGTGTTCGAACTGGCCGGAATGCTCGCAGCGCTTGCGCCAACCGGCTCTTCGGCTGCCGCCTAAGACACCTAGTGTCCGGCGCCTCCAGCGTCTAAGTCCGCCGCAAATGTCCGAACCTTTCTATATCACCACCGCCATCAGCTACCCCAACGGGCGGCCGCATATCGGCCACGCCTATGAAGCGATCGCAACCGACGTCATCGCCCGCTTCCAGCGGCAGATGGGGCGCGACGTCTTCTTCCTTACCGGCACCGACGAGCACGGCCTCAAGATGGCGCAGACGGCGCGGGAGAGGGGGGTGGCGCCGGCCGCGCTCGCCGAGGAAATGTCGTCCTATTTCCGGGAGATGGATGATCGGCTGAACGTCTCCTACGATCGCTTCATCCGCACCACCGAGCCCGAGCATCACCGCTCCAGCCAGGCGATCTGGCAGGCGATGGTGGATAAGGGCGACATCTATCTCGGCCGCTACGAGGGCTGGTACTCGGTCCGCGACGAAGCTTATTACGATGAAAAGGAGCTCGTCACCGCCGACAGCGGCGAGCGCCTGTCGCCGCAGGGCACCGAAGTCGAATGGACGGTGGAGGAGAGCTGGTTCTTCCGGCTCTCCAATTATCAGGAGCCGTTGCTTCGCCACTACGAGGCGAACCCCGATTTCATCCGCCCCGAGGCGCGGCGGAACGAGGTGATGCGCTTCGTCGAGGGCGGCCTTTCCGACCTTTCCATTTCGCGCACCAGCTTCGATTGGGGCGTGAAGGTGCCCGGAAGCGACGACCATGTCATGTACGTGTGGGTCGACGCGCTTACCAACTACATCACCGGCGTCGGCTATCCCGACACCGAATCAGAGACTTACAAGCGATACTGGCCGGCGAATGTGCACATCATCGGCAAGGATATCGTCCGCTTCCACGCCGTCTATTGGCCCGCTTTCCTGATGTCCGCGGGGATCGAGCTTCCCCGTCAGGTGTTCGGCCACGGCTTCCTGCTCCACCGCGGCGAGAAGATGTCGAAGTCGGTCGGCAATGTGGTCGACCCACTCGAGCTAGCCGATGCGTTCGGCGTCGATCAGCTGCGCTATTTCCTGCTGCGCGAGGTGACCTTCGGCCAGGACGGGAGCTACAGCACCGAAGCGATCGTCAACCGCGTCAACGCCGACCTGGCGAACAGCTTCGGCAACCTTGCGCAACGTACTTTGTCTTTCATCGCAAAGAATTGCGACGGTGTGCTGCCATTCGGAGGCCGCGGGGACGAGGCTGACGCGGAGCTGCTCGCCAAGGTTGCGGTTGCCACGAGGGACGAGCTCCCGCGCCACTTCGCAAACCTTGAGCTCAGCCAGGGCATCGAGGCGTGGCTGAGGGCCGTCTTCGCCTGCAACCAATATATCGACGTGCAGGCGCCCTGGACGCTGCGGAAGACGGATCCGGAACGTATGATTGCGGTCCTTGGCGCGCTCTTCGTGGCGATCCGCGATCTTGCGGTGTCGATCCTCCCGGTCATTCCCGCCTCCGCGGGCAAGCTGCTCGACCAGATGGGCGTGCCGGAAGAGGAGAGGGGCTATGCCGCGCTCGGGGATGCGGACAGCTACTCGCGCCTCGTAGCGTCCGGATTCAGGCTTGAGCCGCCCAAACCGATCTTCCCCCGGCTGGAGATGCCCGGCTCCTGAGCGCGCGTCAGATCTGCCAGAGCGCGATCTTCCTCAGATCTCCTGCCCAGACGGACTGTGCCCGGGCAAAATTGCGATCGGCCGCGTCGGCGTCGCCCAGCCCTCTGTCAGCGAGCGAAAGGGCATAAAGCGCCAGCGGATCGTTCGGCCAGCGCTGGAGCACGGCGTAGAGGTGCTCGCGGGCGCGGCCATGCTCGCCGGCCGCGATCAGCGAAGCGGCATAGCTGCGCCGCACCGGATACCAGAAGAGCGGCGGATCGAAGGAGAAGTTCGCAGCGAGCTGCTGCTGGAGGCCTTTGAAATAGGCATCCGCGGCTGCATCGTGCTTGCCCCCCAGCATGGCCGCGCGACCGTCCAGTACGTGCTGGGTCACGCGCACCAGCGCCTGCGCCGTCTTGCTGCCCAGCGCGACGGACTGGTTGCTCTCGAGGATGTTCGAAATCGCCTTCGCCTCGCGCCGGACGCCCTCGGCGTCTCCGCTCCGCGCCATCGCTTCGCCCCGCGCGTAGTGGCGGAGCGCATTACCGAGCACGTTCTTATCCTCCGGCAGCGCCAGCACCTTCGGCACGTCATCGTAGAGGCCCGCGGTGAAGAGCGTGGCGGACCCGAGCAATTTGGTCGCGCCGTCAGTCTTGTCGCCGAACGCGGTGCGGTATTGATCCGACACGACCTGCGCGGTCCGACCGTCGCCGCGCATGAGGGCGCTGTTGATGGCGAAGTGCATATTGTGGCGGAGGAGGCCGGTCCGGTAATCGGATTTCGACGGCTGCATCCGTCGCACGAACGCCTCGTCGGCCGCAACCGCGGCGACGTTCACCGCAGCCGCATCCTTGTAGCGGCCGACGCCGTAGAAGCTGTGCGACGGCATGTGGACGAGGTGGCTCGCCGCAGGTGCGATCCTGCCGAGCTGCTCCGCATAGGGGATCGCGAGGTGCGAGCGGTCGATCCAGTCGGTGAGGTGAATGTAATAGTGGATAGCCCCGCCATGTTCGGGCGTCCGCTTCAGCACCCGCTCCAGCAGCCGCTGGGTCAAAGACCCTGGCTTGAAGGCCTTCGGCGGGTCCGCGACCATCCTTGCGTCGGCCGCGAGCACGTTGACCAGGTCGTCCTGCGGCAATCGCAGCGCCGCGGTCTCCAGCTTGGCTGCATAGAGAGCGTTGGCAAACGCTTTTGCATCCCTGGTCCGGAGCACCATTGCGTCCACCAGCAGCCGATCGCGCCCATCGAGCTTGCCGCCGAGCTCCGCCGCCCGCGCCGCGGCCTTCCGGGCCGCCTCAAGCTCCGGCGTTCGCGGCCGCAGGTTGATCGTCGGCCCGCGCGCCCATGCCTCGCCCCAGAAGCAGAGCGCGCATTGGGGATCGAGCGCCTGTGCCATCTGGAACGCCCGGACCGCTTCCACTTCGTCGAAGGCCCAGATCAGCCGCACGCCCTGCTTGAACCAGGCAACGGCCTCCTTGTTGGCGCTGTCCGGCTCCATGCCGGCAAAGCCGAGACCGGAGAGCAGGAGGGGAGGCGGCTGGCGGTCGGCGGCTGCGCCTGGAGCGGCAGGCGGTGCGCAGACGGCTTCGGGGAGTTGCTCGCCGCGCCTCACCGCGTCCGCCGCCTGCTGGGCTGGCAATGCGGTGGCGCAGAGCGCCGCTGCGAGAGCCGAAAGCTTCTTCAAGGTCATCGCGGTCCCCCTGTCCGACGCAGGCTATCACCGCGGGCGGGGTGCTACCAGCCTGATCCAACCGGGGTGCAACAGCCGGCGAAAGCCCCTAAGGGGCCGCCATGTTCATCGATAGCCATTGCCATCTCAACTATAAGGGCCTCGTGGAAGAGCAGGGGGCGGTGCTGGAGCGCGCCCGCGGAGCGGGGGTGACGACGATGCTCAACATCTCCACCCGGGCGAGCGAATGGGATGATGTCCTCGGGGTAGCGGAGCGGGAGCCGGACGTCTGGGCCTCCGTCGGCATCCACCCGCACGAAGCCGACATCCACCCCGACGTTCATGCCTCGACGCTGGTGGAGAGGGCCCGGCATCCGCGTGTAATTGGCATCGGCGAGAGCGGCCTCGATTTCTACTACGACCATTCGGACCGTGATCGGCAGCGCGACAGCTTCCGCTCTCACATCGAGGCGGCGCGAGAGACCGGCCTGCCGATCATCGTCCACACCCGCGATGCCGAAGAGGATACGGCTGCGATCCTCGCCGAGGAGATGGGGAAGGGGGCGTTTACCGGCGTCATCCACTGCTTCACCGCAAGCGCCGACTTTGCCCGGAAGGCGCTGGATCTGGGGCTCTACATCTCCATCTCGGGCATCGTGACGTTCAAGAACGCGAGGGATCTCCAGGAGACGGCGAA
>NZ_DASVUE010000349.1:0-3270 GCF_036387215.1 Allosphingosinicella sp.
CATGGTCGATCCCGCCGACCAGTATACGCTGACCGCAGGTGTCTGGAGCCAGGAGATCAACAACGCCTCGTTCAACCGCACCGGCTGGCAGGCGAGCATCCGCGGCACCTACTCACCAACGGTCGGCTCGGCGCGCCTGCATCTCGGCGCCAATTTCCAGCACCGCGTGGCGCAGCGGGACGCGCAGAACGTGCAATATCGCTCGCGCCCCTTCACCCAGGTCACCGATCAAAGGTTCGTCGATACCGGGGCGATCGCGGCGGACGGCGACGACATTGCAGGCATCGAGCTCGGCGCAATCGCGAAGTCGTTCCACTTCGCAGCCGAAGCGCAGAAGGCCTGGGTCCGCGGCTATCGCCCCGGCCGGACGTTCGGAGCCAATAACGGCGCCGGCGGCGGGCTCTTCTACGCCGGCGATCCGAGCTTCACCGGCGGCTATGCCGAGGTCGGCTATTATTTCACCGGCGAGACCCGCGGCTACAAGGGCGGCCGCTGGGACCGCACCAAGGTGCTGAAGCCGTTCGGCGACGGCGGCTGGGGCGCGCTCCAGGCGAACCTCCGCGTCGATTATGTCGACCTCCGGGACCGGGTCGGCAGCGGCGCCACGCTTGCAGCATCCAACTACATCAACGGCGGCAGGCAGATCGGCTATGAGGCGAGCCTCATCTGGAACCCGATGGATTATCTCCGCTTCCAGGCGCAGTACGCGCACGGCAGCTATGCCGGCGGGCCGCGGGCGACGACCGTCAATCCAACTTCCGGTGAGCCGGCCAACCGGCGGAACTTCGATCTCGATACGTTCGCGGTGCGCGCCCAGCTGGAATTCTAGAGCCGGTTGACAGCAGACGTAACAATGTAACATGCTCCCGCAGGTTCACCAGCGGGGGCATCGTTCATGCGTCACGTTCTGTTGCTTTCGACCTTCCTGGCCGCGGCTCCTGCCTCGGCGCAGACCACGCCGATCGGCCCAAGCGCGCAGGGCGACGTCTCGGTCACCATCTATAACGACAATCTCGCGCTGGTTCAGGACAAAAGGCAGCTCAACGTTCCCGGCCGGCGAGGGCGCATCGAATTCCCGGACGTGTCGGCGCAGATCCGGCCCGAGACGGTCTCGCTGAGCGGCGAGGGCATCGACATCGTCGAGCAGAATTTCGATTTCGACCTCCTCTCGCCCCAGGCGATGATGGAGAAAGCGGTCGGCCAGACGATCACGCTCGTCCGGACCAACCCGGCCAACGGCCAGGAGACGCGGGAGCGGGCGACGGTGCTGGCGGTGAACCGCGGCGTCGTGCTCCAGATCGGCGACCGGATCGAGGTGCTCCGCGACGACGGCCTCCCGGTCCGGGTCATCTTCGACAAGGTGCCGGAGAATCTCCGCGCTCGTCCGACGCTCTCCGTGACGATGTCCAGCCAGCGTGCCGGGACGCGTCCGGTGACGTTGAGCTACCTGACGCCGGGGCTCGGCTGGAAGGCGGACTATGTCGCGATGTTCGACGAGACGGCCGGAAAGATCGACGTCCAGGGCTGGGTGACGCTCACCAACAATAGCGGCACCACCTATCACAATGCCGACACGTTGCTGGTGGCGGGGCAGGTGCAGCAGCAGGGCCAGGTCTATTATGGCGGCCGCGGCGGCTATGTGCCGCCCCCTCCGCCCCCTCCGCCGGGCCTGCGCCGCCCGGGCACCGAAAGCGCGCCGCGCGAGCGGTTGGGGGATTTCTATCTCTATCCGCTGAAGGAACGCACCACGATCGCCAATGCGCAGACGAAGCAGGTGAGCTTCCTCGACGTGACCGGAGCCCCGGGGCGGAAGGCTTACGAGTTCCACATCGGCTGGCTGCAGACGCTCGAGGAGGCACAGAGCGCCAACACCGTGCTCAAATTCTCGACGGCGCGCGACCAGGGGCTGGGCGACGCGCTCCCGGCCGGCACGGTGCGCGTCTACATGCGGGATGCGCGGGGCAATGCGCAGTTCGTCGGCGAAAGCATGATCGGCCACACGCCGATGGGATCCGAGCTCGGCCTCAAGACCGGCGAAGCCTTCGACGTGAAGGTGCAGTCCACGGTCGAGAAGCGCGAGCGGATCACGCTCGAGCAATGGAAGACGACGGCGCGCTGGCGGATCACCAAGTCCGACGGCACCACCGCGACCGGGGAGGGCGATTCGCTCCGCGAAACGAGCTTCTGGCGCACGACCATGCGCTACACGCTTACCAACGCCCGCCCGCAGGCGGTTACCGTGGATCTCACCCAGTCTGGTCTCGACAATTACTGGCACGACACGCGGATCGTCTCGGAGACGGTGAAGAGCGAGCGGCTGTCGGCGGATCGCGTGGTCTGGCGGGTTCCAGTGCCGGCGAACGGCACCGCGACAGTCACCGCGGTCTTCGAGACGCGCTACTGATTAGTGGGCATGCGGCCCCTCAACCCGTTCGCCCTGAGCTTGTCGAAGGGCCCTTCTTACCTTCTCCTTTGGAAGAAGAAGGGCAGGGCTTCGACAAGCTCAGCCCGAACGGCTTTGGGGTTGCTGCTGGGACTTTGCGTCACTGCCGCGCCGGCCCAGCAGACCACATCCTCGCCAGCGCCCGAGGCGGTCTCCGTCACCGTCTACCGCGCGCCGTTCCGCTCGGCGCAGGAGCCGATGCAGCTGCAGTGGCTGAACGGCTACGCGCTGATCAGCGAGACCCGCCGTGTCACCATCCCGTCCGGTGAGGGCAATATCCGGTTCGAGGGCGTCGCCGGCGGGATCATTCCCGAAAGCGCCATCGTCACCGGCTTGCCGGAGGGGGTGATCGAGAAGAACCAGGACGCCTATCTGCTGTCGCCGGGAAGCCTGCTCGATCGATCGCTCGGCCGCCGCGTGCACATAAGGCGCACTTCAAAGGCGACGGGCAAGGTGCAGGAACTCGAGGCGGTGATCCGCTCCGGCCCGCAAGGCGCCGTCGTGCTGCAGACCGAAGAAGGGTTCGAGGCGCTCCGCTGCACGGGGCTCCGCGAGACGATCGTCTATCCTGGCGTGCCGGAGGGGCTTTCGGCAAAGCCCACTCTGTCGGTGCGTACCCGAAGCAGCCAGGCGGCGACTGCGACGGTGACGCTCTCCTACCTCGCCAGCGGATTCGACTGGCAGGCCAATTATGTCGCGACGCTCTCTCCGGATGCGGACCGGGTGGACCTGTTCGCCTGGGTGACGCTCGCCAACGGCGACGAGACCAGCTTCGTCAACGCGAGCACCCAGACGGTGGCGGGCAAGGTCAATCGCGAGGATTTCAA
>NZ_DASVUE010000350.1:0-8064 GCF_036387215.1 Allosphingosinicella sp.
GAGGAGATCGTCGAATGCTACGCCATGTCGGGCGAATGGGACTACCTGCTCCGCATCTCCGTCCGCGACGTTGCCGACTATGATCGGTTCGTCATGCGCGGGGTCCTCGCCCACCCGAGCGTCGCCCATGCCGCTTCGAACTTCGCGCTTCGGCAGGTGAAATACACGACGGAGATACCGGTCTAGCGGAACCGCACCCCCTCCCGCGGATTGAACCGGAAGCGAATCGATTTTTCGGAGAGGGTCATGGCGGCACGCGCCTATTGGAGAGGTCAGATCAGATTGGCCCTCGTCTCGATCCCGGTGGAGATCTTCACCGCCACCAAGTCCGGCGCGACGATCGCCTTCAACCAGATCCACGAGCCGACCGGCAAGCGCATCAAATACGAGAAGGTCGTGCCCGGCGTCGGCCCCGTCGATCCGGACGAGATCGTGAAGGGCTACGAGGTGGAGAAAGGCAGCTACGTCCTGCTCGAGGACGACGAGATCGAGGCGGTGAAGCTCGAATCCAAGAAGACGCTCGATCTCACCCAGTTCGTGGACCACAACGAGATCGACGTACTCTATTACGAAAAGCCCTATTACGTCGTCCCGGCCGACGACCTTGCCGAGGAAGCGTTCATCGTGCTGCGCGAGGCGCTGCGGCGGACGAAGAAGGTGGCGCTTGGCCAGCTTGCCCTTCGCGGCCGCGAATATGTGGTGAGCCTGAAGCCGTGCGGGCGCGGGATCGTGCTCGAGACGCTCCGCTATGCCGACGAGGTGCACAAGGCGCAGGGCTATTTCCGCGACATTTCCGATGCCAAGCCCGACGAGGAGCTGCTCGATTTGGCCGAGACCTTGATCGCGAAGAAGACGGCAGCCTTCGATCCGTCCAAGTTCCACGACCGCTATATCGAAGCGCTGCAGGACCTGATCGAGCGGAAGCGCAAGGGCAAGACCGTCCAGACCGACGACGCCCCGAGCGCTCCCGCCAAGGGCATGAACGTGGTCGACCTGATGGCCGCGCTGAAGCGGTCGATCGAGAAGCCGGGCGCTGGCGGTTCCGGCGACGACTCGAAGCCGGCGAAGAAGGCCGCCGCCAAACCCGCCGCCAAGAAAGCGCCGGCGAAGAAGGCCGCGCCCGCCAAGGCCGCTCCGGCGCGCAAGCGGGCGTGAATTGATGGCCCGCAAGGCCGATCCCCTCGCAAAATATAATGAGAAGCGGGATTTCACGAAGACCGCCGAGCCCAAAGGCACGTTCGAGACCCTGCCCTGGGGCGGCGGGCGGGGCTTCATGGTGCAGAAGCACGACGCGACGCGGCTCCACTACGATCTCCGGCTGGAGCTTGAGGGCACGCTGAAGAGCTGGGCCGTCACCCGCGGCCCGAGCCTCAATCCAGAGGACAAGAGGCTTGCCGTCCGGACCGAGGACCATCCTTTGAGCTACGCCACCTTCGAGGGAACGATCCCGAAGGGGGAATATGGCGGCGGAACCGTCATGCTCTGGGATTACGGGACGTGGACGCCCGATCCGCGCAAGGACCCGGTGAAGACGCTAGAGCAGGGCCATCTCCACTTCACGGTCGAGGGTGAGCGGATGAAGGGCGCGTGGATCATGATCCGCCTGAAACCGCGGCCGGGTGAGCGGAACGAGAACTGGATCCTGCGCAAGATCGACGATGAGCATGCCGGAAGCTCGACCGGCCTCACCGAAAAATACCTGACCAGCATCAAGACCGGCCGGACCATGCAGGAGATCGCCGCGAGCAAGCCGGCGAAGGAGTTGACCGCGTTCCAGCGCCTGATGAAGGCGGGGAAAAGCAGCTCCCCGGCAAAGGCCGGGGGCCAGAGCGAAGGGCGGACGGGGCCGCGGCCTTCGACTGGGAACAGAAAGAGCAAAATTCCCGCCTTCCGCGAGCCGCAGAAGGCAACGCTCGTCGATACCGTCCCAACCGGCTCCGCCTGGATCCACGAGATCAAGTTCGACGGCTATCGCTGCCTGCTGAGCGTCGGCGACGGCGAGGCGAAAGTCTACACCCGCTCGGGCCTCGACTGGTCCGACAAGTTCCCGGAGATCGCCGAGGCGGCGCGCAGGCTCCAGTGCGAGAGCGCGCTTCTCGACGGCGAGATCGTGAAGCTCGACGAGAAGGGCAACAGCAACTTTTCCGCCTTGCAGCAGGCGATCAGCGAGGGTGGCCGCGGCCTTACGCTGTTCCTTTTCGACGCGCTCGAGATCGACGGCGAGGACCTTGCGCCGCTCCCGAACATCGAGCGCAAGCAGCGCCTCGCCTCGCTCGTCGGCGAAGGCCAGCCGCCCTTCATCCTCTATGCCGACCATGTGGTGGGGCATGGGGAGAAGCTGTTCGATGCCGTCTGCGATGCGAAGGGCGAAGGCATCATCTCGAAAAAGGCGGACGCGCCGTACCGCGGCACGCGCACCAAGGCCTGGCTCAAGGTTAAGTGCACGCTCCGGCAGGAGTTCGTGATCATCGGCTGGTCCGAAAGCGACAAGAAGGGACGCGGCTTCCGAGCGTTGCTGCTCGGCCTCTACGAGGACGGAAAGCTCCGCTACGCAGGCAAGGTCGGCACCGGCTTCTCGAACACTGTTCAGCACGAGCTCCGCGCTCGCCTCGACAGCCTGGCAATCGACAAGGCCCCGGCGCCCGTCCCCCGTGCGGACGCACGCGGCGCACGCTGGGTGAAGCCGCAGCTTGTGGCCGAGATCGCCTTTGCCGAATTCACGGCCGACAACGTGGTCCGCCACGCAAGCTTCCTCGGCCTCCGCGCCGACAAGCCTGCCGAGGCGGTGGTTGCCGAAAGGCCGCAGCCCGTCGCGGAAGCCGCGCCCGACAACATCAAGATCAGCAATCCCGAGCGTGTGATCTTCCCCGACAGCGACGTTACAAAAGGTGAACTTGCCGATTATTTTCGCGCCGTGGGGCCGCTGATGACGCCCTGGACCGCGAACCGGCCCCTGAGCCTCGTCCGCTGCCCGCAGGGACGCGGCAAGAAATGCTTCTTTCAGAAGCACAATACCGGCAGCTTCGGCGCCCACGTCTTCCAGATCCCGATCGAGGAGAAGAAGGGGCAGATCGAGGACTATGTCTATGTGAAGGACGTCGCCGGCATCATCGCCTGCGTCCAGATGGGAACGATCGAATTCCACGGCTGGGGCTCGCCGGTCGTCGACATCGAGAAGCCGGACCGGCTCGTGTTCGACATCGACCCGGACGAAGGCCTGTCGTTCGAGGAGGTCAAGAAGGCGGCGCGGGACATCAAGCGCTTCCTTGCCGACATGGGCCTTCAGACGTTCCCGATGCTGACGGGGGGCAAGGGCGTGCACGTGATCGTGCCGCTGACTCCGCAGGCGGAATGGCCGGAGGTGAAGGATTTCGCCCAGCGCTTCTGCGTCGCGCTCGCCACCGCCGAACCGGACCGCTTCACCGCCAACCTCGCCAAGGCCAAGCGCAAGGGCCGGATGTTCCTCGATTATCTCCGCAACCAGCGCGGAGCGACCGCGATCATGCCCTATTCGAGCCGCGCGCGCGAAGGTGCTCCGGTGGCCGCTCCGATCATCTGGGACGAACTGGACGACATGGCGTCGGGCGCCCGCTTCACCGTCCGGGACGGCGCTCTACTCGTCGAACGCGCCTCCTCCCGCACCCTCCAGGGCTGGGGCGAAGCGAACCAGGTGCTGCCGGACCTCTAGGCGGCGAGCAGGTCCCGATATTCGGGGTGCTTCTCGATGTAGTTGCGAACGAACGGGCAGACTGGATCGACCTTGAGACCCAAGCTCCGAGCCTCGTCGAGCGCGCCCTTCACCAGCCGGCTGCCGATCCCGCGCCCCTCCACTTCCTGCGGCACGATCGTGTGTGTGAAGCTCATTACGCCATGATCGAGCTTGTACCGCGCGACCGCCGTCGCGCCGTCGACGAGCATTTCGAAGCGGCTCCGAGCCTCGTTGTTTCTCACGCCGCCGTCTTCGGGCATATGCTTACTCCTGCTCATCCAACCAAGTGTTATATTTGAATAATACACTTTTCCCCTTGCATATAAGCGCCTGTCTCCCCCATCTTCCAGCCCGGAGAGACATTGAAGAAAATTAGGGGACGAAATGGCTACCGAGACCAAGCTGAAGCTCGAGGCGCCGGAAGCGCTGCAGACGGTCCAGCCTGCCGAGGCCGCCGGCCTCGTGCCGCTGAAGGCGGAGGAGAGGTCGGCGCTCGAAGTGAAGGTGGATTCCTTCGTGGACGAACTCGTCGCCGCCGACGCGAACAGCCCGGAATTCGGCAAGAAGGTGGATCAGCTCACCAATATGGGCCGCAAGGAGATTGCTGAGGCGGCCGGCCATTCCAACCGCTTCCTCGACCGGCCGGTAAAGGCGATCGACAGCGACACCGGCATCGGTGCCGATCTCACCCAGCTCCGCCGTACCGTCGAGGAGCTCGATCCCGGCCGGCAGGGCAATCTCTCCACCCCGCGCAAGATCCTGGGCATCATCCCCTGGGGCAACAAGCTCGGCAATTATTTCCAGAAATATCAGAGCTCCCAGACCCACATCTCGAAGATCCTCGGCAGCCTCGGTTCCGGCAAGGACGAGCTGCTCATGGACAATGCCGCCATCGACGTCGAGCGCGCGAACATGTGGAAGACCATGGGCAAGTTGGAGCAGATGATCCACATCTCCAAGACGATGGACGCGCGGCTCGAGGAGAAAGCGAACGAACTGGACGCCACCGATCCTGCCAAGGCGAAGGCGATCCGCGAAACCGCGCTCTTCTACACCCGCCAGCGCACGACGGATCTCCTGACCCAGATGGCGGTGACGGTGCAGGGCTATCTCGCGCTCGATCTCGTCAAGAAGAACAATATCGAACTGATCAAGGGGGTCGATCGCGCCTCCACCACCACCGTCGCGGCGCTCCGCACCGCAGTTACGGTCGCGCAGGCGCTCACCAACCAGCGGCTGGTGCTGGACCAGATCACGGCGCTCAACACCACCACCGCCAACATGATCGACCGCACCGGCGAGCTTCTGAAGAGCCAGACCGGCGACATCCACAAGCAGGCGGCTTCGGCCACCATCCCGCTTGAGACGCTTCAGCGCGCCTTCCAGAACATCTACGACACCATGGACACGATCGACGCTTTCAAGCTGGAAGCGCTCGGCAACATGAAGCAGACGGTGAACGTGCTTACCACCGAGGTCGAGAAGAGCCGCGGCTACATCGCCCGTGCCGAGGGCGTGGAGCAGAACCGCCTCGCCGGCGACCGATCTCCGCTGACTGCGCTCGAGGGGTAGCTTCGTGACTGACCCCCGGGTTCATGAGCTGATTGCCAAAGTTGACGGCACATTTGCACGTTGGGATGGGAAGGCCGTCGCGGCGGGCCAAGTGGGTTACAGCCGCACCGCACGCACCGTCGGCAAGCGGCTCGGCAATATCGGAATGGCTATTGCGGCGCTGGTTGTCGCGACGATCGGCTTCGGCCTCGTCGTCGGTCCGATCGGCTGGACGGGGCTGTTCATCGTCGTCGTCCTGACGCTCCTCATCCTGCTCTTCTTCGGCCTGAAGCCGCTGGAGCCGAAGCGGGTCGAGTATAACGACCAGCTTCCGACCAAGACTGTGGTGCAGCAGCTCGATTCGATGCTGGCCCGCCGCCGCTCCGCCCTTCCCGCTCCCGCCGCCCGCCGCGTGGATGCGATCAGCCAGCAATTGCCGCTCCTGGAATCGCGCCTTTCCGAGGTGGATGCGCTCGATCCCATCGCGCAGGACGCGCGGCGGCTGATGGGCAAGCATCTCCCCGACCTCATCGACCGCTACGAGCGCGTTCCCGCGCTCTATCGCACCGAGAAGGACGGCGAGGGCCTCAGCGTCGACGAGCGGCTCGTCTCGGGTCTCGAGGCCGCCCGGCAGGCGCTGGACGAGATCGGCGCCAAGCTCGCGCAGGAGGACGTGAACGCCTTCCAGACGCAGGGCCGGTTCATCGAGACCCGCTACAAGGATGGCGATTCCATCAGCGGCGAATGATCTGGTTCGATCTCGGCAGCGGGCTCCAGCAAGCGGGAGACTTCCTTCGGCGGCACATCAAGTCGAAGGCGGTTCGCGAGGCTGAGAAGCGCCGGCGCGAGCGGAAGGCCCGCAATGCCGCGCGCCGCTTCGGCCGCGCCACCGCCGTCGCCGGCACTTCGGGCGCCGGTCTCTTCGCTTATACGCTCGCGGTGGCGCCGATCAGCACTGCCGGCTTGGCCGCCGCCGGCGCCGCCACCCTGATCGCAGCGACTGCCGCCCTCGCCTGGCCGGGATCCCGCGGCGCAAAGCAAGGCTTTTCAGGCGCCGAACTCGCCGCTTTGCCCGCGGAGGCCGAGGACTGGCTGCTCACCCAGCGCGAACACCTCCCCGCAAAGGCCGACCCCGCATTGGACAACATCCTCCTCCGCCTCGGCGACCTCCAGCCACGGCTGGGCGAGATCGGCCCCAACTCGACCCTCGCCTGGGAGGCGCGGCGGCTGATCGGCGAGCATCTGCCGGGCCTGGTCAGCGCCTATACCGAGCTTCCCCGCACCACCCGCGAGGCCGATCCGGCGCTTCGCCAGCATCTAGTAGCGGGGCTGGAGACGATCGCCGAAGAGCTGGACCGCATCTGCCGCGAAGTCAGCCGCGAGCGCCTCACCAGCCTTGAAGCCAGAAGCAGCTTCCTCAAGACCCGCTACCGCGACGAAGCCTAGATCTGCGACAGCGTCCGCTGTGCCTGGACGAGGTGCGGGCCGTCGATCATCTTGCCGTGGAGCGACAGCGCGCCCGCGCCGGGGCTCGCCTCGAACGCGGCAACCACCGCGCGCGCATGCTCGATCTCGGCGGCGCTTGGCGTGAAGGCGGCGTTGATCACCTCGATCTGCGCCGGGTGGATCGCCATCATCCCCGTAAACCCGTCACGCCGCGCCCGGGCCGCGTAGGCGGCGAGACCTTCGAGGTCGCGGAAAGCGGGGTAAACGGTCTCGATCGGAGCAACGCCCGCCGCCGCCGCGCCGAACAGGCAGAGCGAGCGCGCCAGCTCGTAGGGCGGGGTGTATCGCCCGTCCTCCTCGCGGCTGGTGGAGGCGCCGATCGCCGCCGGCAGATCCTCAGCGCCCCAGGTGAGCCCGGCGAGCCGCTTCGCGCCGGCATAGGTGCCGAGCTGGAACATCGCGGCCGGTGTCTCGGTCGCGATCGCGAGGATTTGAGCGGAGACATTGCCCTTCGCCGCTAGCCGCCGCCCGAGCTCCGCTACCGACGTGCCACCCTCCGCCTTTGGAAGCACGATTCCGTTAGGGTGGTGCGGAAGCACCGCCGCCAGATCCTTGTCCGCCTCCGGTCCGTCGAGCGGGTTGATCCGCACCCACAGATTGGCCGGGCCATTGGCTTCGAGGAAGCGGCCGACGTGCCAGCGCGCATCCGCCTTCGCCGAGGGCGCAACGGCGTCCTCGAGGTCCAGGATCAAAGCATCCGCGCCGGATCCGAGCGCCTTCTCCATCCGGTCCGGCCGGTCGCCGGGAACGAACAGGAGCGAGCGAAGCCTCATGCGCGCCGCCGCTGCAACAATGCCGTGCGCTCGCAGACGCAGACCAGCTCGTGCCGCTGGTTGAGCATCCGGTGCTCGAAGCTAACGATCCCGGCATCCGGCCGCGATTTCGACTCCTTGAGCGCGATCACCTCGGTCTCCGCCCGAAGCGTGTCGCCGATGAACACGGGCTTCGGCATCCGCACCTTGTCGTAGCCGAGGTTCGCGACCAGCGTCCCAAGCGTGGTGTCGCCGACCGAAAGCCCAACCATCAGAGCGAAGGTGAAAGTGCCGTTGACGACGATCCGGCCGAACTCGGTCGTGGCGGCATATTCGGAATCGAGATGCAGCGGCTGAGGATTGTGTGTCAGGGTGGAGATTAGGAGGTTGTCCGCCTCGGTAACCGTCCGGTGCGGCTGATGCTCCAGCCGGTCGCCGATTTGCCACTCATCGAAAAAGCGACCGCTCATCCGTCTCTTCCAGCATGCAAAGTTGACACAAGGTTCACACCAACGAAGCGCATTCCGCCGCCCAGCACCTTCCTCA
>NZ_DASVUE010000351.1:0-1947 GCF_036387215.1 Allosphingosinicella sp.
GGGAGGCGCTCGGAGCCTCCCTCCCCTCCGCCGGCGTCGGCTGCGCCTTCTGCCGCGACACCCTGGGCGAGATCGCCGAAGAGCACGGCGCGCCTTTCGATGCCGAGAGCCTGACGGAGGATTACGAGCTCGGCCTTCGCCTCCGCCCGATCGGCGGCACTGCGGCGTTCGTGCGGCTGAGGGCGGCGGCGGGGCGGCCGATGGTGATGACGCGCGAATATTTCCCCGGAACGCGCGAGGCGGCGGTCAGCCAGAAGGCGCGTTGGATGGTGGGGATTGCGCTGTCCGGCTGGGACCGGCTCGGGTGGAACGGCGGCATCGCCGAGCGCTGGATGCGGCTTCGTGACCGGCAGGCGGTGCTTGCCTCGCTGCTGCTGTTCGCCGGGTATTTGTCGCTGCTGCTCTGGAGCAGCCTGTTCCTGGCGCGGACGTTCACCCGCTTCGAGCCCGACCCGATACCGCCGTTCCTGGCCCTGCTGCTTCAGCTCAACCTCGGGCTGCTGGGATGGCGGCTGGCGATGCGGTTCACCTTCGTTGCTCGGGTTTATGGATGGCGGGAGGGCCTGCGCTCGATTCCGCGCGTGGTCGTCAGCAACATCATCGCGATGATGGCCGCACGCCGCGCAGTCTTCCGCTACCTGTCCATCCGCCGCACCGGCAGCGCCTCCTGGGACAAGACGGCGCACTTTTTCCCTGCGCAGGTGCCCGCCGAATGAGCATCCCGCCGCCGCTCCGCTTCCTCGGCGCGGTGCTCGGCGGCTGGACCTGCCTTCGTGTGGCGATGCTCGCGCCGGGATGGGCCGGGTCCCCTGGAGCGCCGCCCCTACCTCAATCGGCCCCACCTCCCCTCGTGCATTACCCCACGCCTTCGCCCGCTGGGGGAACTCCCGGTCCCATCGCGTCTGTACTCCTCCCGATTTCGGCCGAGTGCGGCTCATGCGGAGCACCAGCCCGTCCAGCCGTTCATCCCGTCATCTTCGAGCCCCCTCCCCTGCCCACACTGGCGGCCGCCGTGGCTGCACCTGCCGGCCCGCCGTCTCCGGCGGCGCCTGTGCCACTCTTCTTCCAAGCTACGCCTGTTCCTTCGCAAAGTGCCCTCCTCGCCCGATTGCCGGAGGAGCGGCGCTGGTCGTCGGCCGCCTGGGCGTTCGTCCGGCAGGGGGATGCGCAGTCGCTCGCCGCCGGGGGCACGCTCGGCGGCAGCCAGCTGGGCGCCCGCTTCGCCTACCGCATCAACGGCAATCCGCAGCGGCCGCTGGCGCTCAATCTTCGGCTTTCTTCGCCGTTGCGGAGCCGCAAGGGCGCCGAAGCAGCCTTGGGCCTCGAGTGGAAGCCTGTCGCAGCTGTCCCGGTCCGGCTGCTGGCCGAGCGAAGGCAGGCGCTCGGAGATGAGGGGCGCTCCGCCTTCGCGCTGCTTGCTTATGGCGGCGTATCCGATCTGAAAGCGCTTGGGCCGCTCCGCGTCAGCGCCTACGCGCAGGCGGGGGTCGTAGGCGTAAGGTCCCGCGACCTGTTCGCCGACGGCGCGGCAGTGATCGCGCTGCCGCTGGACGAGGGCGGCCGGATGAGCCTCGGCGCAGGCGCATGGGCCGCGGCGCAACCGGGCGTTTCGCGCCTCGACGTGGGCCCGTCCGTCCGGCTGCGGCTGCCGGTGCAGGGCCGGAGCGTGTCCGTCTCCGCCGACTGGCGCATTCGGGCCGCCGGAGACGCCGCTCCAGGCTCCGGCCCGGCGCTGACGGTCGCGACCGACTTCTAGAACTGAGCTTTTTCGGCGCCCGCGCCTTCCGCGCCCGGGGTTAAGCCGCTAGCTTCCGCCTCCGTGGACATCTACCTCCCAATCGCCGGTCTTTCGGTGAATGCGCTCGTGATCATCGCGCTCGGCGGAGTGGTGGGCCTCCTGAGCGGGATGGTCGGGGTCGGCGGAGGCTTCCTCACGACGCCGATCCT
>NZ_DASVUE010000352.1:0-7253 GCF_036387215.1 Allosphingosinicella sp.
TCCGCGCGCTCCACCGGCCGTGGGAGCGGCGGTGCGATCGCGGTTGCGCTTGTCGGCGACGTAGGTCTGGCCGTTGTCGGCGCGGACGATCTCGAACAGGCCGGTGGCTTCGAACAGCTTCGGGAAGTTGCGGGCGCCGTAGTTGCGCGGATCGATCGGCGCCTGGCGCTTGGCGGCGCTTCCGGCGGCGGAGAGATTGGCCCAGCCATCATCGCCCGCCGCGGCCTCGACCGCTCCGCGGAGCACCGAGACGAGCTTGGCGTCCTGGCTCAGCGGCTTGGCGCCGGGCGCTTCCTCCTTCGGAGCGGGCGCTGACCTTGCCCGGCCCGAGGCCCTCGGGGCGGCGGCGGGGACCGATCCGGCGCCGGCTGGAGCATCGGCCGCCTCCTCGCCCAGCTTGTCGAGATAGAGGAAGGTCGAGCAGGCGTTGACGAACGGCTCCGGCGTCTTGCGCTCGCCGAAGCCGTAGACCTCGTGCCCGTTGGCGCGCAGCTGCATGACGAGCGGCGTGAAATCGGCGTCGCTGGAGGCGATGCAGAAGGCGTCGGGCTTTTGCGTGTAGAGCAATTCCATGGCGTCAATGACGAGCGCCATGTCGGTCGCGTTCTTGCCCTTCGAATAGCTGAACTGCTGGATCGGGCGGATGGCGTGCTCGTGCAGCCGCGCCGTCCAGCCCTTCAGCCCCGAGCTCGCCCAGTCGCCGTAGGCGCGGCGGATGTTGGCGACGCCATATTTCGAAAGCTCGGCAAGCATCGCCGCGATCTTGCCGTGCGAAACGTTGTCCGCATCGATGAGGAGCGCGATCCGCCGGTTGGGGACGGCCTTTGCCGACTGGTCTGGATCGATCATCGCCTCTGCCTCCGTTTCACGCGCTGTCTATGGACCGCCGGAAGCCAAGGCCAGCGAATTGGCCCTCCTTAAGCTACGGCTCGAAAGTCACGACTGGCACGAATGTCACACGGAATCGCGGGGGGTGTGGGGCCCTGAAGGCGCTTCGCCCGGTCCGACATCGTCCGACGGCGGAGCAATCCAGCCGGGGGCGGGCGCGTAACCGGGCGGGACCCAGTGGCCGTCCGGGCTCTTCATCCACCCTTGGGCGAGCTTCGCTTCCGCCGTCTCCGCCTCCGGGCAGTAAACGCCGAATTGCTTCAGCCGCTTGGCCAGCGCCTTGCAGGCCTCCTCCACCGTCGCCTTTTCGGGAGCGTACTGGGCGCGGAGCTCCGCCCTGATCTCCTGCTCCATCTGCTTGCGCTCGTGCTTCAGGAGACGCTTGCGCTTGAAGCCGGGGCGGGGGCCGTATTTCTTCGGGTTTGAACCCTGGAGGAGGAGGCGGAGCAGGCCGCCATCGTAGCGGCGGCGGACGTGGATCTCGCCGCCACAGGCGAATGGCTCCTCGACGCCCTCGACGGCGCGCTGCCAGGCGGTGAGCTCAATCGGCGTGCCGCTCATCCGGAGCGCCGCCGTGCAATCGGCGAAGAAGGCGGGGCTGTCCTCCTGGTGCCGATAGAGGGTGCGTGCGGAAATGCCGGTGCGGCGGCAGGCGTCGCGGATGCATCCGGTCTTCACCAGCGCGCGAAGGAACTCGCATTTGCGTGCCTCGGTGAAGGCATCGTGGCGCTGGCGCGGTGCATTCGGGTCTTCGGGCTCGGGCTCCCGCTCGTCCCAGGGGAAGGAGGTTTCCTCCGGGCGAGCGGGATCGTCCTCCGGCGGCTCAAGGTGATCGTGCATGTGATTCGCTCCTCATGTTCAAAAGGAGCAACTCATCTATCCCATATGGTACACTGTAGGAAAGAACTTTTTCGCTTCTGACGTCCGCACGAGGACGTTCAGCTGAGGATCGCGGCCGTCATTGCGGCGGTGGCGGCGGCGCCGAGCAGGCCGCGGACGGCGTGGAGCCTGCCCCATTTGCGGAGCATCGACCGGCTTTCCGGCCCCGCCTCGTCCGGCCGCATCGCGAGCAGCCTCTTGTTGGTCGGCATGATCGCAAGCGCGGTGAACGGCCAGTTGGCCAGCATCAGCACGGCCCCGGCGATCCAGAGCGGATCGCGATCGAGCGCGAAGGCCCAGAGGCCGAGCACTCCGCCGGCGACGGCAAGCCCGGCCTGCATCGGCAGAGCGGCCTTGTAGCTCGGCTGCCACTGGCGGAGCAGAGCTTCATCGGCGAGGCCGAGCCGGGCCGGATGCTCGGCGATGCTGATGTAGACGGCGGCGCCGGTGAACAGGGCGGCGGCGATGAGCGCGAGCAAGGCTATCAGCATTCCGGATCCCCCTCACCCGGATCATAACATAGCTGCCCCAGCCGCCCCAACGGGGTTCGGCGCCGCGCCCGGCGGCGCCGCTACTTCGCCGGGCCGTGGGCGTAGCTGAAGACGCGGGAGAGGCGCCATTGGCCGTCTTTCCCAAGCACCCAGAGCTGGGCGAAGCGGGCTCGGCCGGCGAGCTGCTCCTGCCCGTCGACGCCGTGCCGCTCGTAGAAGAGATGCTCGCCCGCTTCGATCGCGCCGTGGCCGGGGACGGGATCGACGTGGAGGCTTTCGCGGACCAGCTCGCGGCGGGTGCGCCAGGCCTTCGGATCCTGCCGGTCGGTGCAGTTCTTCCGGAAGATGGCGACGAAATCCTCCGCCTTCTTCACGTTGAAGCCGCCCTTGTCGTGATAGAATTCGACGTCGTCGGCGAGGAAGGAGCGGAATTTCGGGATGTCGCAGGCGCCGGTGAAGAACAATGCGAAGAATTCCGCGTCGCGGGCGGCGATCTGCTCGGTGAGCTGCGGCTGCGCGGGAATGGAGACGGCGGGCGCGGGCGCCGCGGCCTGAAGCGCGGCGGCGAGTGCGAGGGCGATCGGCATGGCGGTACTCCGTAGCTGTAGTATATGTATAATACAGCTACGGAGGGTTCAAGCCTTGGGCGTAGAGGTTGGTTGCACGGTCAGCGCTGCTCGACGCGGCCGCTGATCTCGCCAGGGTTGAAGGCGTCGGTGTGGACATTGAGGATGACGAGGCCGCTCCGCATCGCGGCGACGAAATCGTCGAACGTCAGGGTGGATTTCAGAAGCCTGGCGCCCGCCTCATAGTCATAGTCCTTCATGGTGACTCGGAGGCCCTTCTTCGTCGCGCGGTAATCGGCGCCGTAGGGCAGCGGCAGGACCAGCACCGAATCCCCGCCGGCGGGGGTGGCATATTTGTGGAAATGTATTGGGCCGATCGGCGCTGCCACCAATTTGTCCCAGAGGGCGTCGGTGGTGATGCCGTCCACATCCATCTCCACCGAGACGCGCTTGCGCTCGGTATCAACCTTGATCCGCGCCTTGCCGGTGGCCGCGGAGCCGGTCGGCTCGGCGCCGTATTTGCCGTCGAGGCGGGCGTGGAAGGTGAGGATCTCCGCTTGTGCGGGCGCGGATGCGATGAGGCCGGCAAGCGTGAGCAGAGCGCCGAGCATCGTCTTCGAAACGCGCATTTCATGATCCCCCAATGATCGGCCGCAGACTGCGCTCCCGCCCGTAGGATGTAAAGCAGGGTGAAGGAGGTGGACCCCCGATCGAGTCCGGGGTGACGGCGGGGTTTTCGTTCCTCGTCATGCCGGGCTCGATCCGGCATCCACCTTCTCCCTCACCTGTTGTCGAGCTGTGCCCGGACGGCGGCGAGGCCGTGGCGGGTGATGCGGTAGAGCGGGCCGCTTTGACTGCCGATCAGCTGGCGGCGCTTGGCGGCCCGACAATAAGTGTACGGAATTTGTATTCCCTAATGGCATGTGCTATATGATGCTCAGCTGAGTCCACTCAGCAAAAGGAGGCTCAAATGGACGTGAACTTCATATCTGCGTTGCCAGCATACCGGCCCACCGACAGGTGGGCTGCCATCGGCGGCGGTGCCGTTTCGGATAATCAGTCCGATTACCACCGGAAGCAGCTCACCCCCCATCCGGGGCAGTCGATGGCTCTCTTTTACGGCCCCCCTGCCGCGCGGCCTGACCCGCTTCCATTCCCAAATAAGCTTCGGCGCGAACCGTCCATTCTCGGAGCAGGTTGCGTCAGAAGCGGGCCAAGGAGGCGGCGTAATGACGCACAACCAAGTGTATATCGAGCTTGGGTTCAAGGGCAGGCTGCTTAAGAGTAGTAACCCATTCCAGGTCGAGATCGACATTCTGAAATCGCTTATCGAGGAATTTGGGCTCGATGCGGTGACGAGCGTGCCCGGATATTGCTCGGGCGTGGAGATCGACCGCGATGCGCGAGGTCAGGAGCGATGGACGCGCTTCTGGATGAAGACGCGCAGTGCCTGGGCTTTCTTAGTCTTGGAGGAACGCGCCCCGGGCGTGTTCGTGCTGCACGATCGCGACCCTCGCGACGTCAAGGCAAAATAGGATGTTTTATGGTGACCAATATTCCCGCGGGGGCGGAGGAGTGGACGCCGCAGTGGTCTGGTGAAGATCTTGAACAGTTCGAGCGCCTACGTGCGCAGCTGGCACCGCAGATCTCGCTGGTACGCCGGCTGCGCACTGCCTTAGGGCTATCGCAGCTGGAGGTGGCGGAAGCACTCGGGACGACACAACCAAACGTGTCGAAAATTGAGAAGCGCGGTGATCCCACGCTTTCTGTCTTGGCACGTCTAGTGAAGGCCCGGCGGGCTAAGCTGCGCTTGACGATTGAGACGGAGCAAGGTGAGGAATTCACGATCGCGATCGCGAGCTGAAGCCGCTAGTGATAGAAATCGCCTCCTGCCTTGTCCCCAAGCTGCAGCTCGGTGGGGCCGTGCGGAAGGTGCGAGCACAAGGACTCCCGCTGACCTTCGACGTTTTCAGTCGCTGAATGGATTCACGCTCGAGCCGTTTATTCGCACAAGCTTCAGCTTTGGTCGCTTCACCGTAGCCGCCTGTAGGCATTCCGGCTTCACACCTGTCAGCTCGGTGATGTAGTCGGCGCCGATGCTGATCCCTTCTACAATACTAGTGAGAGTAGCAGGGTCCTCTTTGGCCAGCAGTTCGAGAGCTGACCTTAAGTTCTCGGGCCTCTCAACAGCTATGTGATCATCGTGAGGTTCATTCCCCCGCCACTGCCTGTAGCTGTAATACTTCCAGAGGTTTCTCTCGTGTTGTTCGGAGATCAGGCTTAGCGACGCAAGCCGCTTGATCATTGCACCCACGGACACTCCCCATCGGAGCTTTATATCGCACAAGTGCTCAAGCGTAACTCTGTCGGAAGTCACTGCGAAAGAGGATGCGGGCATCAAGAAGGCGCCCGCGAAGAGCATTGCCTGCTCCTCAATTAGACGAAGATCCTTGTGAATGCATTCCTGCGTGAGGCCCCGATGAAGAACCAAATGCCCGAGTTCATGGGCTGCATCGAACCTCCGCCTAACCCCACCATCCTTATCCTTCGCCAGCAGGACCACCGGGACCTCTGAGAACCAAGCCGACACCCCATCCAGCTTGTTAGAGTCAAGGAAGGTCTCGGCGACAATCACTCCCGCGTTCTCCAGCACTACCATCAAGTCGATAATAGGATCGTCACCCAAGCCCCAATACTCACGCAGACGACCAGCTAGAGCCTCGATCCTTTCAGGGGAAAGGGTCCGGTAGTCGGCTCCCTCGATCAGGTTGGGTATGTCCGCGACAGGGAATTCTACAATTTCATCGAGCGCTTTGTAGATTTCAAAAGAAAAGAGCAATTTGGCAGCTGCCTTGTCCCTGGCCGTCGTCAGCTCCGACCGCATAGAGCGGTAGAAGGCTGGGCCGGCCTTCAGTGGACTAAGGGGCTTATAGAACCAATTCGGCTCCACGCTGAGCCGATCAGCTAAAGCCTGGAGGCTGGAGGAGTCAGGCCCCTGTTCGTAGGAATCGCTCTCCCACTTAGAGATGGTGCCAGGGGTAAAGCGCAGTTCGTCAGCGAGGTCCTTTTGCTTGAGACCTTTAGCCTGCCTCGCAATCGTGAGGCGTGCGGGAACGAAGCCGCCCGAGACGGCAAAGACGTTCGCAGTCCGCATTGATCAAGCCTTCTTGTCGTCGGGCTTTTTGCGGAGCTTTAAGGTCTTCCTCTCGACTACCTTCTTCGAAGGCCTCCGTCCCATTTCGAGGTGCTCGCGAAGTGCTGTGATAACTTGGTCGAACGAGCGGACGTAATACGGCTCACTAAGATCAGGAGACGGGACCCAAAAGCCCAAAAACGCAGGCTCGTCCGGATTGGCAGGTGAGTACTGCGCGACAATCAGCGCTCCGAGCGATCCGCGTGGGATCACTACGTCCTTTCGATCGACACCATCGAAGAGGCTCGCCTGCGGATTGGCGACGATGTTCCGCTCGCAGAGATCAGCCACATATTGCGAGGTTGTACGCAGGGCGCGGCCTGCTCCTCGAAACCGGGTGTCGAGTATCCCTATCGTCATTGAGAAGCTTCCAGACCGAACTACGGGAAAGCTCCACGTAGCGGGATCGGTCCAGCGGTTCTCGAATTCCAGACCCGCATCTCGGGCTGCGGTCGCCAAGGCCTCATGCAGGAAGTGCCTGCGGGTCGTTCCCCGTACTTGTTTGGCGCTCGGGCTCGCCGATTCAGCGAGCATGCTAGATGCTCTTGGAAACGCGAGTGTTAGCCGCTCCTCCGCGAGCGAAAAGAACCGGAGAAGCTGTTCAGCAGCCTCATTTTTCAGAAGCTCTTCAAGCGGGTCAACGAAGCGTTTGGACATGATCCCCCTCCTCTTCTGACAGCCTATATTTCCCGTCGGGAAAGATCAACACAATATTTCATGTCCAGGCTTTACTCCGCCGCCACTCCAGCCCGCGTGAACATATCATCGCCCGCGGCCTCAGCGGGCGCATCGTTCGCCGCCTTGGCCTGCTTGCGGCGGTCGAAATTGTCCCAGACCTCGTTCCAGTTTCCGCGGGTGGCGGCCTTGGAATATTCGGTGGCGCGGGTTTCGAAGAAGTTGGCGTGCTCGACGCCGTTGAGGAGCGGCGCGAGCCAGGGGAGGGGGTGCTCGTCGATCATGTAGATCGGCTGGAAGCCCAACTGGCCGAGGCGCCAGTCGGCGATGTAGCGGATGTACTTCTTGATCTCCTTGGGCGTCATGCCGGGGACGGGGCCCATCTCGAAGGCGAGATCGATGAAGGCGTCCTCGAGCCGCACCGTCTTCTGGCAGATGTCCATGATGTCGTCCTTCACCGCCTTGGTGAGGCAGTTCCGCTCCTTGGTGAAGGCGTGGAAGAGGCGCGTGATGCCCTCGCAATGAAGGCTCTCGTCGCGGACGCTCCACGAGACGATCTGG
>NZ_DASVUE010000353.1:0-4562 GCF_036387215.1 Allosphingosinicella sp.
TAACACCTGTTGTTTCGAAGCCACAGTTTCCCCGCTACCGACGCCACATGCGAGCGAAAGCGGCACTTTTCCCCATCGCTGTCGTTTCGCCACCTAAACGGGGGGCGGAACTTCCTTGAACAAGGGCAGAGCATTATTGACGGCCGCGGCGGGCGGAGCGCTCGCTTTGTGCCAGGCGCTCCACGCCCAGTCGCAGTCCCGCACTCAACCGCCGCCCCAGTCAAACGATCCGAACGCGCCGATTGTTTCCGACGAGCAGTTCCAGAAGCAGCTGCCGCCGCTCGATCCGGAGCTTGGAAAGCCGCTCGAGCCGATCGAAAGCTTTGATCTTCCGCCCGTGGCGCCGGCAACCCCCGGCACGCAGACGCCGCTCCCGGCCCAAACCGCCGCGCCGGACCCCGCACTGGCCGAGCCGCTGCCGCCGCTGGCGACGTTCGACGTCACGACGCCCCCCGCCGGGACCGAAGAGGAGACGCAGCAGGCGCGGGTCCGCTACAGCCTGGTGGTCGAGGGGTTGAAGGAGGTCGATCTCGAAGGCCGCTTCCGCGACCTATCCGCGCTCGAGGACGGCGACGGCGAAGCGACGAACGGCGCGCAGATCGCCGCCCGCGCCCGCGAGGACGAGGCGCTAGCAATCCGAATCCTCCGTTCCGAGGGCTATTATGACGGCACCGCCGTCGCCGCGATCGAGCAGCTGCCGGAAACGCCGGGGCAGGTCCGGGTGGTGGTCACCGCAGTCCCCGGCGACCGTTATTCGCTCGGCGAGATCTCGCTTCCCGGGGCGGAGACGGTCCCGGCCGGCCTTGCCCGGGAGGCGCTGCCGCTGAAGACGGGCGACCCGATCGTCGCCGCGAACGTCGAGGGCGCCGAAGCGAACATTCTCCTCCGCCTCCCGGAACAGGGCTATCCCTTCGCCGAAATCGGCAAGCGCGACGTCCTGCTCGATCCGGAGACCGACCGGGGCGACTACACGCTTCCGGTGACCCCCGGCCCGCGCGCCAGCTTCGGCGGCTATACGACCGAGGGCGATCTCGCCTTCGACTCCGAGCATGTGGGCGTGCTGGCGCGGTTCGACCGCGGCGATCTCTACGACCGGCGCAAGGTCGACGATCTGCGCGAGGCGATGGTCGCGACCGGCCTCTTCACCACCGTTTCGGCCGAGCCCGTTCGCACCGGCGAGGTGGGGCCGGACGGCACGGAATATGTCAACATCCTCGTCAGGCAGGATGCGGGGCCGGCGCGTTCGCTGACGGCTAGCGGCGGCTACAATACGGGCGAAGGCCTTCGGATCGAAGGCGCCTGGGAGCACCGCAACCTGTTCCGGCCCGAAGGCGCGCTCCGCGCCGCCGCGGTTGCGGGTACGCGTGAACAGAGTGTGAACTTCTCCTTCCGCCGCTCCAATGCCGGCAAGCGCGACCGGACGGTGCTTGCGCTGATCGAGGCGGGGCGGCGCGACTATGCGGGGTTCCGCGGCTACACGGCGCGGCTGAGCGGCCTCATCTCGCGCGAATCGACGCCGATCTGGCAGAAGCGCTGGACCTGGGCCTTCGGCGCCGAGCTCATCGCCACCAACGAAGCGCTCGGCCGAGAGCCGCGCCTCAGCCTCAGCGATGCCTATTTCATCGGCGGGCTCACCGGCCAGCTCGGCTACGACCGGTCGAACAGCCTCCTCAACCCGACCAAGGGCTTCCGCCTCCTCGGCCGCACCAACCCGGAAATCTCGCTCGGCAACGGCACGATCCCCTACATTCGCAATGTCATCGAAGGCAGCGCCTACTTCCCCGCAGGCGAGAGCCTGGTGATCGCAGGCCGCGCCCGCTTCGGCTCGATCATGGGCATCTCTCGGGACGAGCTCGCGCCCTCCCGCCGGCTCTATGCCGGCGGCGGCGGGTCGGTGCGGGGCTTCGGCTATCAGCAGCTCGGGCCGAGGACCGAGATCGCCAACCCGAAGTTCGACCCGACCGATCCGGACGAGAAGGATAAGCCGACCATCTCGGTCCCGATCGGCGGACGGAGCCTCACCGAATTCGCGCTCGAGGCGCGCTACCGGTTCGGCGATTATGGCGTCGTGGGCTTCGTCGATGCCGGCCAGGTCACCACCGATTCCACCCCCGGCTTCTCGGATCTTCGCTTCGGAGTGGGCATCGGCGGGCGGCTCTACACGAATTTCGGGCCGCTCCGCGTCGACGTCGCGACGCCGCTCGGCCGGCGCAAGGGCGAATCGCGTATCGGCCTCTACATCTCGATCGGGCAGGCCTTCTGATGGCCGACCAGGGGATCCCCCGCGGCGTCACCGCCGCTCCCGCCCCGGGGCGGCCGCTGCGGACGGCGGCAAAATGGGCGGCGATCGTCTTCGGGGTGCTCCTGCTTCTGATCGCCGGCATCTTCCTCGGCATCAACACCGACATCGGCCGCCGCTACGTCGTCAGCCAGATCAACAATCTGGAAATGGCGTCCGGTCTCGATATCGACATCGGCCGGATCGAAGGCTCGATCTACGGCAAGCTCACGATCCACGACCTGACGCTGAAGGACACCAAAGGCACCTTCTTCGTCGCTCCGGTGGCGGAGATGGACTGGCGGCCGTTCGCTTACCTCCGCAACCATGTCGATATCAGATCGCTGACGATCCCCCGCGCGCGGCTCTATCGGGCTCCGGAACTGAAGGAGACGGGCGATCCCAACGCGCCGCTCCTGCCCGATCTAGACATCGACATCGGCCGCCTGAAGGTCGGCAGGCTCCTGCTGGACGCGCCCGTCACGAGCCAGCGCCACCTCTTGTCCATCGACGGCGCCGCAAAGATTGCCGACGGACGCGCGCAGGTGGCGCTCAATACGGGCGCGCTGACAGGCCCCGGCATAGCCGGCGGGGACCGGCTGAGGCTGCGGCTCGACGCGGTGCCCGAGGCGAACCGGCTCAACATTGCCGCGCGGGTGGAAGCGCCGGCAAACGGCTTCGTCGCAAGCATGACGGGCGTCCGTCAGCCGATCGTCGCGGCGATCGGCGGCCGGGGCAGCTGGGCCAATTGGCAGGGCCGCGCGCAGGCGCTGCTCGGCGGCAAGCCGTTCGCGAACCTTAATGTCGGCGCCCGCGACGGCACCTTCACCGTCGACGGGCCGATCCGGCCTGACATCCTGGTCCCGCCATCGGCCCGCCGCATTCTCTCGCCCTTCATCCAGGTGAACCTCGTCACCACCCTCGCCGAACGCCGTGCCGATACCCGCCTGAAGCTCCAGTCGAAGGCGCTCGCCGTCGCCGCGCAGGGCATGCTGGACCTCGGCCAGAGCCGCTTCGGTGACTTCCGCGTCGCTGCCCGCCTGCTCGAGCCCGGCGCGATCATGCCGAACCTGCGCGGCCGCGACGTGCGCGTTGCGATGGTTCTGAACGGCGGCTTCGGCACGCCGACCGTCGCCTACGATCTCCAGGCGGCCAGCATGGGCTTTGCCGACGTGAACGTGGAGGGTCTGCGCGCCGTCGGCCGCGCGCGGATCGACGCCGACCGGATCGTCGTCCCGATTTCCGCCCGGGCCAGGCGCATCACCGGGCTGAACGAGGCTGTCGGAAGCCTCGTCACCAACGTCGCCATCGACGGCAGCCTTGCGATCAGCGGCACACGGGTCCTTTCGGACAATCTCCGCATCCGCTCCGACCGGGTGAACGCCACCGCCATCGTCGTCGCGGACCTTGCCAAAGGCCAGTATCGCGCCGGCCTTCAGGGACGCATCAACAACTATCTCGTCCGCGGAATCGGCCTGCTCGACATCCAGAGCAACATGGACGTGGTGAGCCAGGCCGGCGGCTTCGGCATCAGCGGCCGCGTTGCGGTCCGCACCCGCCGGATCGACAATGCCTCGGCGCGCGATTTCCTCGGCGGCAATGCGATCATCACCACCAACATCAACATGAACCCCTCCGGGGTGATAACCTTCAGCAACTTCCGCCTCGCGGCGCCGCAGCTTCGGATCAGCTCGGGCAGCGGGACTTACGCTCCGGACGGGCGTGTGAACGCCCGCTTCGCGGGAGTCTCCACCGCCTACGGTCCGATCGCGGTCGTCATCACCGGTACGGCTACCGCACCCGACATCCGCATCCGCGCGGCCCGTCCCGGCTTCGGCCTGGGCCTCAGCAATGTCGAGGCGCGGATCAGGGCCACCGGCAGCGGCTACGAGATCACCGCCACCGGCCAGTCGCAATACGGGCCCTTCGTTGCCGACCTGCTCGTGCTGACGGGCCGCGGCCCGCTCACGATCGAGATCCGCCGCCTCACCATCGCCGGCTTCACTTTCCGCGGGCGAGTCGTGCAGACGCCGGCCGGACCGTTCGTCGGCACTCTGCAGGCGAGCGGCCAGGGCCTCAACGGCACCGTCCGTCTCTCCGCAGCAGGGAGCGTGCAACGGGCGGATGTCTCCGCACGGGCCAACGGCGCGCAAATCCCGGCCAATCCGCCGATCCTGATCCAGCGCGGCATTATCGAGGCGACCGCGATCCTCTATCCCAATGCGCCGGCGATCGTCGCCGACGTGCAGATGGCGGGGCTCCGCCGCGGCGACCTGCTCGTCCA
>NZ_DASVUE010000354.1:0-7605 GCF_036387215.1 Allosphingosinicella sp.
CCTGATCGGCGGCGATCCCGGCATCGGCAAGTCCACCTTGCTCCTGCAGGCGGCGGCCAACATCGCCTCCCGCGGTCTTCCGGTCGCCTATATCTCGGGAGAGGAAGCGGCCGATCAGGTGCGGCTCCGCGCCCGCCGCCTGGGCCTCGGCAATGCGCCGGTGCAGCTCGCCGCCGCGACGTCGGTGCGCGACATCCTGACGACGCTGGGGGAGGGGGCTCCGGCCGCCTTGCTCGTCATCGATTCCATCCAGACCATGCATTCCGATCTCATCGAGGGCGCGCCGGGCACGGTCAGCCAGGTCCGCGCCTCGGCGCAGGAGCTGATCCGTTTCGCCAAGGAGACGGGCACCGCGCTCGTCCTTGTCGGCCACGTCACCAAGGACGGCTCGATCGCCGGGCCGCGCGTGCTCGAGCATATGGTCGATACGGTGCTGAGCTTCGAAGGCGAGCGCAGCCACCAATATCGCATCCTCCGCGCCGCCAAGAACCGCTTCGGCGGCACCGACGAGATCGGCGTGTTCGCAATGGCCGAGAAGGGGCTGGAGGAGGTCTCGAACCCTTCGGCCCTGTTCCTTACGCACCGCGGCGAGAGCGTCTCGGGCGCCACCGTCTTCCCGGCACTCGAAGGGACGCGGCCCGTGCTGGTCGAGATCCAGGCGCTCACCGTCCGCCTCGCCAGCGGAGCCACCCCGCGCCGCGCCGTCGTCGGCTGGGACAGCGGCCGCCTGGCGATGATCCTCGCGGTGCTGGAGGCACGCTGCGGCCTCAGCTTCTCGACTGCCGAAGTCTATCTCAACATCGCCGGCGGCTACCGCGTCAGCGATCCCGCCGCCGACATGGCCGTGGCCGCGGCCCTCGTCTCGGCGCTTTCCGAGCGGCCCGTGCCGGCCGAGACGGTGGCGTTCGGCGAAGTCGCGCTTTCCGGCGAGCTCCGCCCCGTCGCCCATGGCGGCCTCCGCCTCAAGGAAGCGGCGAAGCTCGGCTTCGAACACGCGCTGGTGCCGTCCTCGGTCGCCCGCGAGAAAGGCGACATCCGCCTCACCGGCTTCCGCACCCTCCGCGACCTCGTTGACCATCTGCTTGGGCGGTAAACCCCAGATAACCGCTCATCCTGAGTAGGGACTGAGCCTGGCGAAGGCCCGTATCGAAGGACCCTCCTTCGAGATGCCGCTTCGACTACGCTCAGTCCCTCCTCAGGATGAGCGGAAAGAAAATCTTCCAACGAGATTGAAGTGCCTTTAGCACCCCCCTCATGGGACTGACTGCTCTCGACATATTGGTGCTGCTGCTGGTCGGCGGCGGGCTCGTCATGGGCTTCCTTCGCGGCTTCGTGTTCGAAGTGCTGTCGCTGGTCGCCTGGATCGCGGCGATCGTCGCTCTGAAGCTTCTGCACGATCCGGCGACCGGCGCGCTGACGGGGGTGGTCGGCACCCGCGCAGGCGCCGCCGTGCTCGCCTTCGCGCTCGTGTTCGGCGTCGTCTTCATCCTGGGCAAGCTCGTCGCGCGGCGGATCGGCGGAAGCACCAAGAAGTCCGTCGTCGGCCCGGTGGACCGCGTGCTCGGAGGGGGGTTCGGCGCGCTTAAGGGCCTCATCGGCGCCACCCTCATCTATCTCGCCGCGAACCTCGTCTACGACACGATCTACGGCCGCACCGCCGAGCGCCCCGAATGGATGGCGCAGTCCCGCACCTATCCTCTGCTCCACGCCAGCGGCCGGGCGATCGTCGATTTCGTCGAAGCGCGTCGCGGCCGCCCCGTCGATCCGGAGGCCGAGGGCAATCGCATCAACGCGCGCATCGCCAACGAGCAATGAGCGAGATCCGGCTCTACGACACGATGGCGCGGGAGAAGCGCGTCTTCACGCCGGCCGATCCTGGCCGAGTCACCATGTATGTCTGCGGCCCGACGGTCTACAACCGCGCCCATATCGGCAATGCGCGGCCGGCCGTGGTGTTCGACGTGCTCGCGCGGCTGCTCCGCCACACCTATGGCGAGAACAGCCTCGTCTACGCCCGCAACGTCACCGACGTCGACGACAGGATCATCGAGGCGGCTCGCGCGGAGGGCGTCGATCCGTCGGTCGTCACCCGTCGCTACGAGCAGCATTACCTGAACGACATGGGCGCGCTCGGAGTCGCTCCGCCGACGATCGCGCCCAGGGCGACCGAGAACGTCGCGGAGATGGTGGCGATGATCGCCCGGCTGGTCGAGACCGGACACGCATATGAGGCGGACGGCCACGTCCTCTTCCACGTGCCGTCCGATCCCGATTACGGCGCCCTCGGCCGCCGCGACCGGGAGGCGATGATCGCCGGCGCCCGGGTGGAAATCGCTTCCTATAAGAAGGACCCGGCCGACTTCGTTCTCTGGAAGCCGTCGAGCGCCGACGTGATCGGCTGGGACAGCCCCTGGGGCCGCGGCCGTCCGGGCTGGCACATCGAATGCTCGGCGATGATCGAGCGCCACCTCGGCCCCACCATCGACATCCACGGCGGCGGGCTCGACCTCATCTTTCCCCACCACGAAAACGAGCTCGCCCAGAGCCGCTGCGCGCACGGCGGCACGCCGCTCGCCCGCTACTGGGTCCACAACGGCTTCCTCTCCATGGCCGGTTCCGAGAAGATGTCGAAGTCCTTGGGCAACGTCGTCACGGTGGAGCAGCTGCTGGAGCAGGGCCACAGGGGCGAGGTGCTGCGCATGGCCCTGCTCTCCGCCCACTATCGCCAGCCGCTCGAATGGTCGCCGCAGCTCGTCGCCCAGTCCAAGGCGACGCTCGACCGCCTTTACCGCACCGCCGGAGATGCCGAGCCTTCGAAAGTCGACGAGGCGGTGCTGGAAGCACTTGCCGACGACCTCAATACGCCGCTCGCTCTGTCGCGGCTGTCGGCGATCGAGGACCCGTCGGTGCTCCGCGCCAGCGCCGCCCTGCTCGGCCTCCTCGGCCAAAGCTCCGCCGCCTGGTTCCAGGGCGAGGGCGACGCGCGCATCGATGCGCTGATCGAAGCGCGCGCGGCGGCGAAGAAGGAACGCAACTTCGGGGAGGCGGATCGGATCCGCGCGGAACTGACAGCTCAGGGTATCCTACTAGAGGACGGGCCCGCCGGCACGACCTGGCGCCGCGCCTGATTCCCCTCCTTGTCATTGCGAGGAGCGTAGCGACGCGGCAATCCAGATCGGCCTCCATGCTGCTCTGGATTGCTTCGCTTCGCTCGCAATGACGGCTAACGCCTGACGACGGCGCCGTTGCTGCCATCGATCAGGAACGCCATCAGCCTTTCCTCCGAACCGAGCTGCACATGCTCGCGTGCCGAGGCGATCGATCCCTGCGGCTGGGTGCAGGTGGACATGAGCGGGAGGAGGAGCAGGGAGGCTCCCGTGAAACGGATCGTGGAGCGGCGCATGGCGCGTTAACGACGATCGTGCGGAATGGATGCGCGGGAACGGCTTGAACAATAGGAAAGTACCAGATAGGCACTGAATATGAGCTCCTCCTCGCCTTCTGCGTTCCGTTTGCTGCTGCGCGCAGGCGTTCACGGGGCGAGACGCCCCCCGCGATTCCATGTGACTTTTGCGCCATTCGTGCCGTTCATTGCACCCGCCGGACCGCCGCGTGAGTGTGAACTCAGTGTCAACTTCCGCCGGCGCTGTGGCGCTGCCCGGCGCGCCGCCCTATATCGCCCTGCGATGACGGCGGCGCTCTACAACCGGGACATATTGCGCCTCGCCGCTTCGATCCCGCACCAGCGGCGGCTCGAGCGGCCCCAGGCGAGCGTCGAGAAGCGCGCGCCGGTCTGCGGCAGCCGCATCGCCGTCGATGTCGTTGTGGACGGGGAGGGGAGGCTCGCCGCCTTGGGCCAGGAGGTGAAGGCCTGCGCGCTCGGCCAGGCCTCGGCGGCCTTGATGGGCGCAAGCGCGATCGGCCGGAGCCGCGCCGATCTCGCCCGCGCCCGCGATCATCTCGCCGCCTTCCTCGACGGCCGACGCGACGATCCGGGCGATTGGCCCGGGCTTGAGCTGTTCCGCAACGCGCGGCCGTACAAGGCGCGCCACGCCTCGATCATGCTCGCCTTCGAAGCCGTGGCAGAGGCCGCGGCCGAGGCAAGCCTCCACCCTGGTGAGGCGCAGGCCTGATGGAGTCGCAAGCCGCCGAGACCGCCGCCCTGGTCCTCACCGACGTCGTCATCCTGCTCGGCGCGGCCATGCTGTTCGTCACCCTGTTCCGGCGCCTCGGCCTCGGCGCCGTGCTCGGCTATCTCGTCGCGGGCGCTCTCGTCGGCCCGCAGGGGCTCGGCCTCGTCAACGCGTCCGAGCAGATGCTTCACGTGGCGGAGCTCGGCATCGTGCTGCTGCTGTTCCTCGTGGGGCTGGAGCTGCACCCGAACCGGCTTTGGCGCCTCAAGCACGACATATTCGGCCTCGGCCTGCTTCAGGTGGTGGTGTGCGGTTTGGCGCTGACGGTCCTCGTCCACTTCGGCGCGGACATCACCTGGGCCGCTGCGATCGCGATCGGCCTGCCGCTGGCCTTGTCCTCGACCGCTCAGGTGCTTCCGAGCCTCAGGTCCTCCGGCGAGATCAACACCCAGTCGGGCGAGCGCGCCTTCTCGATCCTCCTGTTCCAGGACCTCTCGATCGTGCCGCTGATCACGATCATCGCCGCTCTGTCGAGAGCGCCGCCCGATCCGATCGCGCCGCCTGGGTGGCTGCTCGGCATCTACACCGTCGCCGCCATCGTCGGCCTTGTCATCGCCGGCAAGTTCCTGATCAACCCGCTCTTCCGCCTCGTCGGACGGGTCAGCGAGCGCGAGCTGTTCGTGGTGGCGGGGCTGTTCACAGTGCTTGCAAGCGCGGCCGTGATGGAATCGCTCCACCTCTCGACCGCGCTCGGCGCGTTCGTCGCGGGCGTGATGCTTGCCGACTCGCCCTACCGGCACGAGCTGGAGCTCGACATCGAGCCGTTCCGCTCGATCCTCCTCGGCCTCTTCTTCGTCGCGATCGGGATGATGCTCGATCTCGGCGCGATCGCGCAGCGGCCGCTGTTCGTCATCGGAATGGCCGCCGCTCTGATCGTGATCAAGGCCAGCCTCATCTTCGGCGTCGCCAAGCTCTTCAGGATGGAGACCCGCAAGGCTTGGCGGATGGGCCTGCTTCTGAGCCAGGGCGGCGAATTCGGCTTCGTGTTGTTCGCCGCCGCCCAGAGCGCGATGCTGATCACTCCGGCCGCCTCCAGCCTGTTCGGAGCGATCGTCACCATCTCGATGGCTTCGACGCCGTTCCTGATGATGTTCAACAGGTGGACCGAGCGGCGCGCCTCGCTCCGGGACGGAGACGGCATGGACGGGCCGGAGCTTTCGGCCGAATCGCGTGCGATCATCGTCGGCTACGGCCGGTTCGGGCAGACGGTCGCCCAGATGCTGATGGCGAAGGGGATCAGCCTCACCCTCATCGATTCGAAGCCGAGCCAGATCGAGCTCAGCGAGAGCTTCGGGATGAAGGTCTATTATGGCGACGGCACCCGTATCGACCTGCTTCGCGCGGCGGGCGGCGAGGACGCCAAGGCGATCCTGTTCTGCATCGACGGCGACACGCTCGACAAGAAGAAGATGGAGCCGATCCTTGAGGCGTTCCCGCAGGCGGCCGTCTACGTGCGCGTGTTCGACCGGCGGCAGCTGATCGCGATCGATGGGGTCGATGTCGCCGGCACTTATCGCGAGGTGTTCGAATCGGCGGTGCTGATGGGCCGCGATGCGCTCCACTGCTTCTGCGTCACCGAAGAGGAGGTGGTGCGGGTCGAGCACGAATTCCGCGCCCGCGACGCCGAGCGGCTGGCGGGGCAGACCAAGGGCGGCGATCTACACGCCCGCAAGCACCTCATGTTCATGCCCGACCGCTCGCTTCCCGATGAGGAGGAGCAGGCGCCCGCGGACTAGGGTAGGTCCGCGAGGAAGGCGGCAACCTCTTCGGCCTTCACGGTCCGGTCGAGGAAAGCCTCGCCGATCCCGCGGACGACAATGAGGGCAAGCTGCCCATGCTCGTTCTTCTTGTCGTTGAGCATGTGCGGCACAAGCACGGTCCCGTCGGCGATCCCCGCCTCGGAAAGCCGCACCGGAAGACCCGCCGCCTCGAGATGCGCCTCGACCCGCTCCGCCTCCTCAATCCGGCACAGGCCCTGCGCGGCGGAAAAGCGAAAGGCCAGCGCCATCCCGAGAGCCACCGCCTCCCCATGAAGCAGACCTTCGCCGATGCCCGTCACGGCTTCGATCGCATGCCCGAACGTGTGGCCGAGATTGAGCAAGGCCCGCCGCCCGCTCGTCTCCCTTTCATCCTCGCCCACGATCTCTGCCTTGGCGCGGACGCTGGTCTCGATCGCATGAAGCTGAGCGTCGGGATCGCCCCGCAGAAGCGCGCCAGCATTGGCCTCGCACCATTCGAAGAAGCCTGCATCGCCGAGCAGCCCGTATTTCACCACCTCGGCATAGCCCGCCCGAAGCTCCCGCTCGGGCAGCGTGGCGAGAGTCGCTGGATCGATCAGCACTGCCGACGGCTGGTAAAAGGCGCCGACCATGTTCTTGCCCGCCGCCGCATTTATGGCGGTCTTGCCGCCGACGGACGAATCCACCTGCGCGAGCAGAGTGGTTGGGATCTGGATGTAGCCGCAGCCCCGCTTCACGATCGCCGCCGCAAAGCCCGCCACGTCGCCGATGGCGCCGCCGCCGAGCGCGACGATATGGTCGCTCCGCTCGACGCCGAGTTCGAGGAGGTTCTGTACAAGCTCCGTCAGCACCGCCCAGCTCTTCGCCTCCTCGCCCTCCGGGAGGATGATCGGCACGAGCTCGATGCCGGAGCGGGCGAGGGCAAGGCCGTGCAGGGTCCAGACGGTGGCATCGCTGACGACCACCAGCCGGTTGCCGCGCGCGAGCGGCTCGAGCAGCTCCCGCGCATCCGCGAGCAGGCCGTGTGCGATATGGACGGAGTAGCTCCGCTCGCCGAGCAGCACGTCGAACCGCCTCATGCGCGCTGCTCCCATTCCGCGACCGCCTCCACGATCTGCTGCACGAGCTTCTCGTGCGGCGCCGGGTTCCCGCGGATGTGGAGGTGCGCCTCGGCATATATGGGGTTCCGCACCCTCGCGAGTTCCCGGAGCAGCGGAAGCGCCTCCTTGTCCTTCAGCAGCGGCCGATGGTCCCGCCGCGAGACCCTCTCGGCCAGCACTTCCGGATCGGCATCGAGCCATACGGCAATGCAGCGGTCGAGGATCAGCTGTCGCGTCGCCTCGTTCATGAAAGCGCCGCCCCCGGTCGCGATCACCTTCGGCGGCCCGTCGATCAGCCGCGCGATCACCCGGCGTTCCCCGTCGCGGAAGCTCGGCTCGCCGAAGCGGTCGAATATCTCGGCAATCTTATGGTCCGCCGCCCGCTCGATCTCGTCGTCGGAATCGGCAAATTCGAGTCCGAGCCGCTTCGCAAGCCGCCGCCCCACCGTGGATTTGCCGGCCCCCATCAGCCCGACGAGCACGATCGAACGGTCCGGCTTCCTAAGCGTCGTGGCCATGCTGCTGGGGCTATACATAGTGCCGCATCGTGGGGCAAAAGGCCGCGCATGGGCA
>NZ_DASVUE010000355.1:0-1534 GCF_036387215.1 Allosphingosinicella sp.
CCCAGGCAGCATTTCGGCTTCGAGGCGGCCGCCTGGTACTGGCACTTCGTCGACGTTGTCTGGCTGTTCCTCTTCATCGCCATCTACGTCTGGGGCGGCTGGGGCGCCGAAGTCCACTGAGCCAAGCCTCGCCTGCCGGTCGAGAGCCCGCAGCAGCCGAAGCGGCCCTGAAGGGCCTCTGCCCCCGCTGCGGCGCACGGACCCTCTTCTCCGGCGTCGCCGCCTTCTCGCCCAGATGCCGGGCCTGCCAGCTCGATTTCTCGGGCTTCAACGTCGGTGACGGCCCCGCGGCCTTCCTGACGCTGATCGTCGGCGCACTGATCACGGCGCTCGCGATCGGGGTGGAGCTTACCCTGAAGCCGCCGATGTGGGTTCACGTCCTGCTCTGGTTCCCGCTGACGATGGTCGCCGTTGCCGGCTCGCTCCGCTTCAGCAAGGGGATGTTGCTGGCGCTCGAATACAGGAACAGCGCCCGCGAGGGCCGGATCAGCCGCGAATGACGCGCCTCCCCTTCTGGCCGACGCTGATCGTCGCCGCGGCGGTTGCGGTGATGGTCGGCCTCGGCATCTGGCAGCTGCGGCGCATCGAGGAGAAGGAAGCGCTGATTGCCCGCTACGAGGCGGCGGCGGGGCTTCCGCCGATCGCCTGGCCCGCCGTTCCTCCGGCCGACGATTCGCTCCTCTACCGCCGCGCCGACGGCTTCTGCCTGAAGGTCGTGGAGTGGCGCGCCGTCGCGGGCCAGAACGCCTCCGGCGAGCCAGGCTGGAGCCACATCGCCTCCTGCCGTACCGGCGGCGTCGAGGGGCCTGGGATGCAGGTGGACATGGGCTGGTCGAAGGAGAGCAAGGCACCCGGCGGCTGGGGCGGCGGCCCCGTCAGCGGCGTGATCGCGCCGGACCGTTCGCACATCATCCGCCTCGTCTCCGCCCGGCCGGCTCCCGGCCTTGCCGCGTCAGCCCCTCCCTCGCCGACGGGCGTTCCGAACAACCACCTCCTCTACGCCATCCAATGGTTCTTCTTCGCCGCCGCGGCCGCCGTGATCTACGCTCTCGCCCTCCGGCGGCGGCAGCGGCAACCGCTGGCCTGAGGCTCTCCGGCGCGGGCCCCCGGGCCGCCCGGATTTGCTCCTTCCGCCGCTAACCCCTAAATCGCCCCCTTCATGATGCAGCTCACCACCCTTCCCAACGGCCTTCGCGTCGCCACCCGGCAGATGCCCGGCATCGAGACGGCGGCGATCGGCCTCTATGCCGAGACGGGCTCCCGCTACGAGCCTGCCCATCTCAACGGCATCGCGCACCTCTTCGAGCACATGGTGTTCAAGGGCGCCGGCGGCCGCTCTGCGCGCGAGCTGAGCGAGGCCATCGAAGACGTGGGCGGCGATCTCAACGCCTCCACCGATCGCAGCGGCACCAACTTCATGGCGTCAGTCATGGCCGAGCACGTGCCGCTGGCGGTCGAGCTCCTCTCCGACATGATCCTCCGGCCGCACTTCGGCCAGGCCGATCTCGAGCGCGAGAAGGACGTCGTGCTTCAG
>NZ_DASVUE010000356.1:0-17047 GCF_036387215.1 Allosphingosinicella sp.
TCTACAGCGAAAGGAGTTGCGACGATGGCGATCGAATGGGGCAAGCTGCGGCAGCCACGGAATGCGGGGATCGCCTGCGGGGTCGCGGCGACCTGCCTCGGCATATCCTATCTCGTGTTGGCGGGGGCGCCGGGGCGGTACATGATCGTGAATGCAGTGGCGTTGCTGCTTGGGATTGTCGCTGCAACCGGCTTTGCGGGCGTGGTATCGCAGCACCGGCGGTTCGCAAGCGCGGCGGTGATGGCGTTCGGCGCCTGTCTGCTGGCCACGGCCCTGTTCGGAGCCTCGGCGGACGGGGCCGCGAGATGGATCCGGATCGGGCCCTTGGGCGTGCAGGTAAGCCTCGTGCTGCTGCCCTTCTTGATCGTCGCGTTTGCTCGGCATCAAGGCGCCGTCGGGGCGGCGGGAATCGCGGTCGCAGCGGCCGCGCTGGCGCTCCAGCCCGACCGGGCGATGAGCGGCGTGCTTGCGTTCAGCATGGCGGTACTCGCCATCGCGCGCCCGGGCAGGGCCGTGCTCGCCTCACTGGTCGCTGCAATCGCCGGCTGTGCGGTGGCGCTCGCGAGGCCGGATACGAACCCGGCGGTGCCGTACGTTGACCGGATCCTCTACACCTCGTTCGACGTCCACATCCTTGCGGGAGCCGCGGTGGTGCTCGGCTCGATGCTGCTGCTGGTGCCCGCGATCCTGGGCTTAGGCGGCGATCCGGAGCGCCGTCACGTCCATCTGCTGTTCGGATCGATCTGGCTCGGCTGCGTCGTTGCAGCCGCGCTCGGCAATTATCCGACGCCCGTGGTCGGCTACGGAGGCAGCGCGATCCTCGGCTATCTCCTCAGCCTGTCCGTTCTCCCCAAGGAAAGTCGTGCGGCCGCAGGGGAGCCGGGCGCTGCCGCCGGAGACGAAGTCAATCAGGGCGTGGGATTGTCGAAACGAGTCCTCGCCGCTTAGGCAGGTTCCTCCGCCGGCCCGCCAGCCCTTCTGTTTTTGCGGCTGAATGAGCCCGGCATGTCTGTGGCGGCTCTCTCCGCCGATGATGAATTGTTAAGGCCCGCGTCGCTATATTCCGCCGTCTGATCGGGGAGGCCGGATGACGGATTGGTGCAACTCTGGGCCGCCGGTCGCGGCCGCCGTCGCGGCGCCTCTCCGCCGACAGCCGCTGGCGAAGATCGCGCCTCCACAGGCAGCTTGAAGAAAGAGACTATGCAGACCATTCGCGAGAGGCGCCGCCCGTTGCTGGTTCGAACGGAGGTCCGGCTACCGGCCACTCTGCTTCAGGAGGGGCAGCCGAACATCGACGTGCGGCTGATGAACCTGTCGCCGGCGGGTTTCATGGCGGAATGCCTGGAGCCGGTCGCGCCAGGCACGAACCTCGTCCTAAGCGTTCCCGGAGTGGGCAGCCTTCCGGCTGAAATCCGCTGGAACCACGACTTCAAGCTGGGCGGACTGTTCCACTTCGAGCTTTCGACACGGGAGCTGCGGCTGATCGAGAATGCGGACGCCGAGTTCGCCGGAGCCGGGACCGCTACTGCCGGATGAGAAGGCGCCGCCTGCCGCAGGCATGAAAAAGGGGCTGCCGGCGCATCTGGCCGGCAGCCCCTTTGTCGATACGGCGATGCTTACTGCTTGTTGGCAGCGGCCTCGTCGGCGGCGTCGGCGGCATTCTCGCCGGCGGCCTGGACGTTGTCGGCCTGATTCTCGAGCGCGCTTGCCTGGTTCTCGAGGCTGTCGGCGGCGTTGCCGGTGGCGTTGTCGGCCTGGTCGCTGAGGTTCGATGCCTCGTTCTCGAGCGCAGCGGCCTGATTGTCGGCAGCGGCCTGGATGTTGTCGCCGGCGTCGCTGCCGCCGCAAGCGGCAAGCGCGAGGAAGGCGGAGAAAGCGGCTGCTTTGATGACGAGCTTCATGCAGAAATCCCCTCTTTGATGTCGCACGCCGATCCAGATCAGCGGCAGAGCGGCATAATTCGGATTGGCGCGGGCGGCAAGACGTGCCGGATGTGGAATGAGAAGGGGCAGGTGGGGAGGTTCTGTTGCCCGGCCCTCCCCGTGCCGCTGGTTTCCGCTTCTGTTACCCGGTGCGGTCCCTACCGTGCTTTTGTCTGATGTAACCTAAACCGTGAGGTTCGGGTTACGCAGCAATCGCGAGTGCTTCGTTATCGTTGGCACTTGTGTAATGGGCCGTTGCGGTGGTCCCATTCCGAGCGAAAAACAGCGCCTTTCAACACACGTCGATCCTAGTTCGGCCCCGTCAGGACAGGCCCGAAAGCCTGTTTTGGTGGAGCCGCCGGGTACCGCCCCCGGGTCCGCTGCGTCTATTATACGCCGCTCTTTATCGCCATAGCCGGCCGAAACCGGCAGCTTCCATATAGGCAATTGCCGATGAATTTAAAGTGACCGCGAGGATGCGCCCGACCTGAGTTCGTCCCGGATTTCCCTGAGCAGTGCCACTTCCGCCGGTTCCGCGGCCTGCGGCACGTCCTTGTCGGGTACGATCTGCCTGAGGCTGCGGACCAGCAGATAGATGATGAAGGCGATGATCAGGAAATTGACCGCTGCCGTCAGGAACTGGCCGTAGCCGAGCATCGGCACGCCTGCCTCCTTGAGCGCGGCATAATTGTTCGGATCCCCCGCATAGCCGGCGGGGACGGCGCCGAGGCGGATGAAGTAATTGGAGAAGTCGAGGTCTCCGAGCAGCCATCCGATCACCGGCATGATGATGTCCTCGGTGAGCGAGGTCACGATGCCGGTGAAGGCGCCGCCGATGATCACTGCGACGGCGAGATCGACGACATTGCCGCGATTGATGAAATCCCTGAACCCCTGAAGCATTGCATCCCTCCCGTTGCGGGCCCGCATCGAACTCCCTACTTGGCGGACAGGCTGAAGCTCAAGGAGGACTTGAATGACCGGTACTCGCCTCAGGATCGCGCTCCTCGCTCCGGTGGCAGCGGCATCGCTCGCCGGGTGCGGCATCAATTCCATTCCGACTGCGGAAGAAGAGGCGAAGGCACGCTGGGCGGACGTCCAGAACCAGTATCAGCGCCGCGCCGACCTCATCCCGAACCTCGTCGCGAGCGTCCAGGGCGCAGCCGCGCAGGAACGGAACGTGCTTCGCGAGGTGACCGAAGCGCGAGCCAACGCCACGCGGATCCAGATCAGCCCCGAACAGCTTCGGGATCCGGAGGCGATGCGCTCCTTTTCGGAAGCGCAGGCGCGGCTGACGAGCGCGATCATTCCGTTGCAGCGGCTGCAGGAGGCCTATCCGGACCTCAAGACCAATCAGAATTTCCTGACGCTGCAATCGCAGCTGGAAGGAACCGAGAACCGGATCACGATCGCCCGCACCGACTACAACCAGGCGGTGCAGGCCTATAACACGCGCATCCGCACCTTCCCCGACGTGATCGGCGCCAAGATATTCTACGGAGCGCAGCCGATGGTCCCGTTCCAGGCGACTACGCCGGGCGCGGAAACGGCTCCGAAGGTCGATTTCGGCAACGGCAAGTAAGTCTGCAGGGGTGACCCTCCTCCGGCTCCTGCTTCTTCTCTGCCTGTGGGCGGGGACGGCCGCCCAAGCGCAGCAATTCCCCAAGCTGACGGGGCGGGTGGTGGATCAGGCGAATCTGCTCAGCCCCGCCGACGAGGCGGCGCTGACGCAGAAGCTAGAGGGGCTGGAACAGGCAAACAGCCGCCAGCTCGTGGTCGCGACGGTGCCGGACCTTCAGGGCTATCCGATCGAAGATTACGGCTACAAGCTCGGCCGCGCCTGGGGGATCGGGCAGAACGAGGCGAATAACGGCACTATCCTGCTCGTCGCTCCGACCGAGCGGAAGGTGCGGATCGAGGTTGGCTACGGCCTGGAGCCGATCCTCACCGACGCCTTGTCTAGCCTTATCGTCCAGAACCAGATCCTGCCACGCTTCAAAGCGGGCGATTATCCGGGCGGCATAAATGCGGGGGCCGACGCGATCATCGAGCAGCTCCAGGCGCCGCCGGAGCAGGCCGAGCAGCGGGCGCTGGAGGCGTCTCAGGCGCAGCGGGCGCGGCAAAGCGGACGCAGCAGCGGCGGCGGCGGGGGATCTATCTTTCCGCTGCTCTTCTGGGGCTTCATCTTCCTGTTCGTGATCCTGCCGATGTTCCGGCGGGGTGGGCGTGGGCGGCGCTATCGGCGCCGCGGCGGCTTCCCGATCGTGATCTGGGGCCCGGGCATGGGTGGCGGAGGCGGCTGGGGAAGCGGCGGCGGAGGCTGGGGCGGCGGCGGAGGCGGCGGGTTCGGCGGCTTTTCCGGCGGCGGCGGCTCGTTCGGCGGCGGCGGCGCATCGGGGGGATGGTGATGCTGAGATTCACCGCTGAGGATCACCGGCTCGTCACCGAAGCGGTCACCCGGGCCGAGCTCAGCAGCGACGCCGAGATCGTGACGATCGTGGCGGAAAAGTCCGACAGCTATCACGACGTCGGGCTTCATTACGCGGTGCTGGCGATGCTGCTGGTGCCTGCCGTGCTGGCGCTGTTGCCGCAATCGGTGATCGACTGGGCGACAGGCCTGACGCTCGGCTGGAACGAAGCCCCGTCGCGGGCGCTGCTTATGGCGTTCCTGTTCGTGAAGCTCGCAGCCGTCTTCCTGATCGTCCGCTACGCCCTCGCCTATATGCCGCTCCGGATGGCGCTCACGCCCGGCTCCACGAAGAGCCGCCGGGTGCGCCGCCGGGCGGTGGAGCATTTCCGGGTGGGGGCGGAGCGGCGGACGGTCGGCCGCGTCGGCATCCTCCTCTATCTGTCGCTTCGCGAGCGGCGCGCCGAAATCGTCGCGGACGAGGCGATCGTCTCAAAGGTGGCGCCGGACCTTTGGGGCGAGGCGATGGCGGATCTCGTCGAGGAGGTGAAGGCCGGCCGGCCCGGCGCAGGGATGGCAAAGGCGGTGGAGGACATGGGCGGCGTGCTTTCCGAGCACTTCCCGAAAACCGCGACGGACCGAAACGAGCTCCCGGACCGTTTAATCGAGCTGTGACCGACGCGCCCGAAACGCCCTGGCAGGGCAAATATATCAAGGTGACGAAGCAGGGGCGCTGGGAGTTCGTCTCCCGCACCCGCGGCGTCAGCGCTGCAGTCATCCTCGCGATCGACGAGGGGCAGGTGATCCTTGTCGAGCAATATCGGGTGCCGATCGGACGCAAATGCCTGGAGCTGCCGGCGGGGCTCGTCGGCGACGAGCAGGAGGGCGAGGAGATCTCGACCGCCGCGATCCGCGAGCTTGAGGAAGAGACCGGCTACCGCGCCGAGCGGATGGTGGATCTGGGCCGCTTCCACGCTTCGCCCGGAATGTCGTCGGAAGGCTTCACCCTGCTCCGGGCCGAGGGGCTGACGAAGGTGGGGGAAGGTGGCGGCGTCGAAGCCGAAGACATCGTCGTGCACCGGGTGGCGCTCGCGGCGGTGCCGGCGTTCGTCGCTGCGAAGCGGGCGGAAGGGCTGGCGATGGACGTGAAGCTGTTGCTTCTGCTCGGCAGTGGATTCCTAGCCGAGGCCTAGCGGAAATTGTCCGCGTAGGACTGGATGCGCATCTTCCGCTCGGCCGGTGGGATGATGTGGTAGGACACGCCATATTTCTCCGCGTAGCGCTGGGCGTCCTCCAGGCTGTCGAAGTTGATCGAGACTTGCGACTGCGTGTCGGCGCCGCCGGACCAGCCGGTGAGCGGATCGGGGCGTTTCGGCGAGTGGGATTCGAATTCCAGCACCCATTTGCCGGCCTTGGCGCCGCCGGATTGGTTCACTGCCTTCGAAATCTGGAAGATGCGCGCTGCCATGTCGGTCCTTCGTCGTTGGCGCCCTATATCGCTCAGCCCGAACGGGCGGAAGCCTTCTTGGTTCTCAAGGTGGGATCGGCCCGTGCCGGATCATCGGGCCAGGGGTGTTTGGGGTAGCGCCCCCGCATCTCCTTGGCGATTGCGGCCCAGCTTCCGGCCCAGAAGCCGGGAAGGTCCCGCGTCGTCTGAATCGGGCGGCCGGCGGGCGATGTGAGGCTGAGGACCAGAGGCACGGCGCCGCCGCCCACGCTCGGATGCTCGGCGAGGCCGAACAGAGCCTGGACACGGGCGGTGACGGTCGGGCCTGCCTCGGCTTCGTAATCGATAGCGTGGCTGCTTCCGGCAGGAGTTTCGAAGGTGCAGGGGGCGAGGCGGTCGAGTGTTTTCCGACCCTCCCAGCCGAGCAGAGCATCGAGCACACCCGACAGCGCCCCCGGATCGAGGTCGGACAAGCGCCGCTTGCCTGCGACGAGCAGGGGAAGCCATTCGTCGAGGGAGGCGGTGAGATCGTCGTCGGAAAGGTCCGGCAGCGAGGGATCGAAGCGGGCGGCAAAGGCGGCCCGGCGGCGAAGCGACTGTGCGGTCTCGCTCCAGGGGAGGAGGTTGAGGCCGTGGGTGCGGACCCCCTCCACCAATGCGGCGGCCACCGCCTCGGGAGACGCATTAGTGTCACGGCCTTCGCTCAAGGTGATCGCGCCTAGCCGACGGCCGCGCTTGGCAGTGACGCCGCCGGTAGCGGGCTCGAAGCTCAGTTGGGCACCCGTTTCGATCCGGTGGGCGAACAGGCTTTCCACTGTAGCCTCGTCCATCGATGCTGCCGCGAGGATGCGCGCGCCGGCGGCTGATCCGCCGACCTCGGCCACTGCAAGCCACTGCTCGCGTGCGAGCGGGGAGGCGGGATCGAGGCGGAAGCCTCGCCCGCCCACCGAGATCCAATTCTCTCCGGAGGCATCGCGGCGGCGGGAGAGGCGATCGGGAAAGGCGAGGGCGATGCAGGCTCCGATATCCGCCGTCCCTGGAAGAGAGGGGGCGGGGATGGGTGGCGAGCGGAGCGAGCCCTTAGCCTCGGAATTTCGGCCGCCTGCGGTGGGACCCACCTCTGGACCCTCCCTTTCAGGGAGTGGGATCAGACGCAGCCATCTTCTTGCCAGCCCTCGTGCCGCCTCCGCACGCTTGCCGCGGTCGGTTCGCCAGCGGCGAAGGCGGAGCTCGAGATCGGTGTCGTTGCCGCCGAGGCCGCGCTCCGAGATCAGCACCGCCACCTCGACCCCGGTCTCGCCCCAGCCGCGCGCTTCGGCCTCGATCATCATGTGCGCGAGGCGGGGCGGGAGCGGGAGCGCGGCGATGGCCTTGCCATGTTCCGTCGGGCGCCCGGCTTCGTCGATCGCGCCCAGCGCGAGCAGGCGCTTGCGCGCTTCGTCGATGGCGGCGGCGGGCGGTGGATCGATCCATTTGAGGGTGCGCGGATCGGCAACGCCCCAGATCGCGCAGTCGAGCAGGAGCGCGCTGAGATCGGCCTCCAATATCTCCGGCGGATCGAAGGGCGGCAGGCCGGCGGTCGAGGCCTCTTCCCACAGGCGATAGGCGATGCCCGGACCCTGCCGCCCGGCGCGGCCCGCGCGCTGCGTGACTGACGCCTGGCTCGCCCGCTCCGTCACCAGGCGGGTGAGGCCTGCGGAGCGGTCGTAGCGGGGGCGGCGGGCAAGGCCGCTGTCGACCACCACCCGCACTCCGTCCAGCGTCAGGCTGGTCTCGGCGATCGACGTCGCGAGCACCACCTTCCGCCGGCCCGGAGACGGAGCGGCGATGGCGGCGCGTTGAGCACCCGGCTCAAGCGTACCGTGCAGCCGGTGGAGGTCGACATCGGGCGGCAGCCCCTCGAGCCGCTCCGCCGTGCGCTCGATCTCGGAGACGCCTGGCAGGAAGGCGAGCACGCTTCCCTCCGCCTCCGCAAGCGCCCGGCGAACGGCGGCGGACATGTCATCCTCAATCCTTTTCTCGGCGGAGCGGCCGATATGCCTGAGCTCGAGCGGATAGCTTCGCCCCTGGCTCTCTATCAAAGGTGCATCACCCATCAGTCGGGCGAAGCGCTCGCCATCGAGGGTCGCCGACATTGCCACGATAGGCAGGTCAGGCCGCAGCGCTTCCTGCGCGTCGAGCGCCAGCGCAAGGCCGAAGTCGCTGTCGAGGCTGCGCTCGTGCACCTCGTCGAAGAGGACTGCGGAGACTCCCTGCAGTTCCGGATCCGCCTGGATCCGGTTCCGGAAGATGCCTTCGGTGAGGACGAGGATTCGGGTGCGGGCGGAACGTTTCGTGTCGAGCCGGGTGGCATAGCCGATCGTCTCGCCCGGCCGCTCCCCGGCAAGCTCCGCCATCCGCTCGGCTGCGGCGCGGGCGGCGAGGCGGCGGGGCGAGAGGAGCAGGATCTCGCCGGTGCACCAGGCCTCGCGCAGCAAGGCGGGCGCAACCGCGGTTGTCTTGCCCGCTCCGGGAGGTGCGACGAGGACAGCACTCGAGCGGTTGCGGAGGGCCGCGAGCAGGTCCGGCAGCACGGAATGGATAGGAAGGGACGTCATCATTGGGAGCGAAAGCGAAGCAATCCAGTTAGGCGCACGTCTGGATTGCTTCGTCGCTCCGCTCCTCGCAATGGCGATCTGAGGCGCCGCCCTTCAATAAGCTCGCGAGACCGCGAACTCGACAGCTTCGACGAGGGCCGATTTTGCCTTTCCGCCGCAGAAGGGCCCGAGCGCGTCGATCGCGCGGCGGCCGTAGTGGCGGGCGCGGGCGATGGTGTCGTCGATTGCGCCGGTGGAACGGAGCAGCCCGGTGGCGTGGGCGAGATCCGCGTCGGAGGCGCGGCTGCCCTCCATCGCCTCGCGCCAGAAACGCCGGTCGGCCTCGTTGCCTCGCGCAAAGGCAAGGATCACGGGGAGAGTCACCTTGCCGTCGCGGAAATCGTCGCCGACGCCCTTACCCATCGTGTCTGAGTCCGAGGAATAATCGATCGCATCGTCGATCAGCTGGAAAGCGATGCCGAGGTTGCGGCCGTAGCTGTCGAGCGCTTCCTCCACCGCCTCGTCGCGCTCGGCCACCACCGCGGAGATCCGGCAGGCTGCGGCGAACAGGGCCGCGGTCTTGGCGCTGATGATGTCGAGATAATGATCCTCGCTGGTCTCGACCCGTCGCTGGGCGGTGAGCTGGTCGACCTCCCCCTCGGCAATGATCGCGGAGGCGCGGGAGAGGATCTTCAGCACCTTGAGGCTTCCGTCCTCAACCATCAGCTCGAAGGAGCGCGAGAACAGGAAATCGCCGACGAGGACGCTCGCCGGATTGCCCCAGATGATGTTCGCGGTGCGCTTGCCGCGGCGGAGGCCGGAGCCGTCGACCACGTCGTCGTGGAGAAGGGTCGCGGTGTGGATGAACTCGACAGCGGCGGCGAGCTTGTGGTGCCTCGCGCCCGGATAATCGAGCAGGCGTGCGCAGGCGAGCGTCAGCATCGGCCGCATCCGCTTGCCGCCGCCGGCGATGAGGTGCCCCGCAAGCTCGGGGATCAGCGCCACCTCGCTCTGCATGCGGGCGAGGATGACTTTGTTCACATGGTTGAGGTCGGCCGCGACGAGCTGGACCATCGGCTCGAGCGAAGGCGCGGCGTTGCGGGCGATCGGGTGGACGTTAGCGGCCATTGGATGCGGCCCAAATCGGCCCCGGAGCGCGCCGGGTCAAGTGCGGGAGGTTTTCAGCCCCGGCCAGCTACCCCGCCGCGTTGGCGAAGCGCTCGTTGTCCACCAGCCCGAGGCGAGTGACGCCGGCACGCTTCACCGCCGCAAGCACCCGGTCGAACCTGTCGTAGGGCGTTTCGGATTCCGCCCTGAGGTGCAGCTCGCTGGTGGGTTCGGCGCTGATCGCCGCGAGACGGGCCGGGAGGTCGCGCTCGCTCAAGGCGGCGCCGTCGAGGGTGATCCGGCCCGACTGGTCGAGATTGAGGCGGTGGACGATGGGCTCCGACCGCGCGGGCGGAATGCCGCCCGGCAGGTCCAGCGGCACCTTGTGAGTCGTGATCGGGATGGTGATGATGAACATGATGAGGAGCACCAGCATCACGTCGATCAGCGGCGTCGTGTTGAGCTCGCTGATCGGGCCGCCGGCCTCGGCAGCAAGGGAAGGAACTTGGCGGTGCCTCGGCATGGCTGTTCTCCTCGTCTGTTATGTAACATCATAACATCGAAGAGGTGCGGCAGCAAGCGTGCTCCCCGGGCCCTCTTAAAGATCAGCTCGTCTTGGCGGCCGCCTCGAACCGGCACTGCGGGAGGCCGAGCCGCTCGGCGTGTGCGCAACTCCTCACCTGGACGTCGCCATTGGGGGCGATGAACAGTACATATTCGCCATCGGTGCACTTCAAATTCCAGACGGAGAGGTTCTTGTAATCCTGCTGGTAAGCGGAGTGCTCGACCCGCTTGCAGCGCTGCTGCGAATCCTGGACCGCGCGCCGGAGCGCGAGCCCTTGATTGTCCTTGCTGAGGCCCTTCAGCTGTTCGATGAAGGGGCTGCTGACGGTCATCGTCTTGGTCCTGGGCTCCGAAGCACCGCCGCCATCGCCGCAGCCGACGAGCGCAAGTGCGAGCCCAAGTCCTGCCAATCCGATCAATTTCGCCATCGCAGCCTCCCTTTTCTTTGATCCGATATGGGGCGTCTCAGCCCTTCGTGAAGATGCGCCAGGCGCCGCCCGTAGCCCGGCGCCGAAGGGTCACCGTGCCACCGCTTGCGAGCGGCGAGCCGTCCTTCATCCGGCCATAGGTCTGCACCGGCACCTCGACATAGAGCCAGCCGCCGCTTTGAACCGGCTCCGAGGGACGGCCGACGGTGGCGTGGTGCTCCGCGTACCGTTCGAAGCTTTGCGCGAATGCCTCGGCGCTGGGAGCGCCCGGCGCGGGCTCCCTGAGCTTGTACGCATCGCCATATTTACCCGCTTCGATCAGCGCATAATAGGATTGCATCACCTGGGCAGCCCCTTCGCCGGCAGGCCGGGCGGCGGGCGCTTCAGAGAGCGGAACGTCGGGCGCGGGCTGGGGCGCGGCGGCTTTCGGTCGTGGTTTCGGCTCGGGCGGCGGGGCTGCGGGCTCTTTCGAGCAGCCGGAAAGCAGCAGCGCAAGCGCCAGCGCGAGGGGCCTACCCGGTCTCAACAAGGCGCCAGCGCAGGGTTTCGCCGGCGTGGAACGGCACAACCCAGGTGCCGTCCGCACGCAGGCGCTCCGGGACCGTCACCGGCGCCCGCTCCAGCGTCACGGTGCCGCTGTTGAGCGGGAGGCGGTAGAAACGGGGGCCGTTCTCGGACGCGAAGGCTTCGAACCGGTCCAGCGCACCTTCTTCCTCGAACACCTGCGCGTAGCTTTCGAGCGCGAAGGGCGCGTTGAAGATGCCGGCGCAGCCGCAGCCCGATTCCTTCCGCTCCACGGCATGCGGCGCGCTGTCGGTGCCGAGGAAGAATTTCGGAGAGCCTGAGGTGGCGGCGCGGCGGATGGCCTGCCGGTGCGCCTCGCGCTTGGCGACCGGAAGGCAGTATGCGTGCGGGCGAAGGCCACCCGCGAACATCGCGTTGCGGTTGATGACGAGGTGCTGCGGCGTCACCGTGGCGGCGATGTTCGGGCCAGAGGACGCCACGAACTCGGCCGCCTCGGCGGTGGTGATGTGCTCGAACACGATCCTGAGATCGGGAAAGTCCCGCACGAGCTTCGTGAAGACGCGCTCGATGAAGACCTTCTCGCGATCGAACACGTCGATGTCCGGATCCGTCACCTCGCCGTGCACAAGGAGCGGCATGTCGATCCGCTGCATCGTCTCCAGCGCAGGAAAGATGTTCCTGAGGTCGGTCACTCCGTGCGCGGAATTGGTGGTCGCATGGGCGGGGTAGAGCTTGGCGGCGGTGAACGCGCCCGCGGCGAAGCCACGCTCGATCTCACCGGGATCGGCGGCATCGGTGAGGTAGAGCGTCATCAGCGGCGTGAAATCGGAGCCGGCGGGCAGCGCCCCCATGATCCGGGTTCGATAGGCTCCGGCGGCTTCGGCGCCAGTGACGGGCGGATTAAGGTTCGGCATCACGATGGCGCGCGCGAAGCTGCGGGCGGTGTAGCCGGCGACCGCCCCCAGCATGCCGCCGTCGCGCAGGTGCACGTGCCAGTCGTCCGGGCGGCGTATGGTGAGGCGTTCGGTCATCCGGCTTCTCTTTCCAGGTGCCAGCCCCTAACTCACGTATATGCCCGCGACCACCCTCATCGACCGTGCTCTCGTCCGCCTTTCGGGCGAGGACGTTCGCGGCTTCCTGCAGGGGCTCGTCACCAACGACACCGCCGCGCTTGCACCGGATCGGCCGCTCTGGGCGGGGCTCCTGACGGCGCAGGGCAAGGCTTTGTTCGATTTCATCCTCTGGGCCGCCGACGACGACGTGCTGATCGACTGCGAGCGGGACGCAGCGGCCGATCTCATGAAGCGGCTTTCGATGTACCGGCTTCGCCGGACGATCAGGATCGAGCTGGAGGAGGGGCTTGCGGTCCACTGGTCGCTTGATGGGAATGCCGCTCCCGATCCGCGCCTGCCCGAACTCGGGCGCCGATGGCTCGCCCCTGCCGGGGAGCGGGCAATTGGCTGGCTGGAGCACCGGCTTCGCCTTGGTGTCACGGAGGGGCGGGCGGAGCTCGGCTCGGACAAGACGCTCTGGCTCGAATGCAACGCTGCGGAGCTGAACGGCGTCAGCTTCGCCAAGGGCTGCTATGTCGGGCAGGAGAATACGGCCCGGATGAACTACCGGCAGAAGGTCAACCGGCGGCTGGTGGTGGTCCCAGTCGATGCGCCGGGGGAACGAACGCGCGTACACTATCCTGAGCTCGGACTTGCGGTGGAGCATCGGCGGATCGACGACCTCGGCGGCGCCATCGTCCCCGCGTGGCTCGCCTCGGCTCTGGCTTAGTCGCCCGCCCAGCGGACGATCTTCACCCGCTCGCCCGCCCGAAGCGGCTGATCCGGTGAGCGGCCGTTGAGCATCAGGAAATGCTCCCGCGGGTGATCGCTTACCATCCGCGAGGCAATGGTCTCGACATCATCGCCCGCACCCGCGGCGACGACCCGGATCTGGCGCGGCCTCAGGCGCGCGGCTTCCTCCCGGGAGACGGTCCGGAACGATCCGAACAGGCTCCGCAGCACGGAAAGGTCGGGGAGTGGGCGCGACGCCATCAGGAAGTGGAAGGCCTGCCCATCGCCCGGGTCGAAGGCGGCGATTGTGAGCTGCAGGTCGGCCTGCTGCGTCTGCACCAGCAGCGGCAGGATCACGCCGGGAACGCCGTTGGCGCGGATCGGCTCCGGCGTGCCTGCCTGCACCGGCGCCCCCCGCAGCGATTGCTCCACGACCCCGGAGACATAGTCTTCGAGGCCGCCCGGAGGCATCCTGCCGCCGCCGAATTCGCCGCGCATGCCGTCGGGGCCCTCGATCAGGATCGCCTGCCGACTGTTGGTGAGCGTGAAGCCCTGCGGCGCCTCGAAACCGATCCGCATGACCGGATGGACGAAGCGGCGGCCGAGCACGAAGCCCTGCGCCGGATCGTCGCCGTAGAGGAGCCCGTCCACCTCCCTCAGGAAACCCGCCTCGTTCTCAGGCAGATCGTCCTCGCCCAGCCCGGTGGCCGCAGCGGCGCTTCGGCTTCTCTCGATCCGGTGCTCGGTCAGCGGGTGCGTTCGCGCCCATTCCGGAACGCCCTTGGCTTCGTCGCGGCCTCGGGTGCGGGCAGTATATTGCTCGTTGCGTGCGAGCGCCGCCAGCATGTCGGACGCCGCATAGGGATCGTAGCCGGCTCGCCTGAGATAGAGGAGGCCGAGATCGTCCGACTCATATTCCTGCTTCCGCGAGTAACGGAGGGTGAAATATTGGGCCGCGTTGCCGGCCAGGCGGGTCAGCCCTTCCGAGCCGGTCACCATTCCCACCGCGAGCACTCCCAGCTGGCGCCAGAGGGACCTTTTCTGCTGCCGGGCGCTATGGGCGCCGACGATATGGCCGAGCTCGTGCGCGAGCACCGAAGCGAGCTCCGCCTCGCTGTTGACGATGCCCATCAGTCCGCGGGTGACGTAGATGTAGCAGCCCGGCACCGCGAAGGCGTTGACGACATCGCTGTTGACGAGCGTGAAGGTGCATTGGCCTCCAAGGCCGGCGGTGCCGGCGAGCTTCTCCCCGATCCGCTTCAGATAGGCAGCTTCGGAGGCATCGTAGCTGCCGCCGAACTCCGCCAGCAGCTGGGGATGCTGTTCGGCCCCTAATTGCCGCTCGCTCTCCTTGATCTCCGGCCGATACTCCTCCGGCTCCTTTCCACACCCGGCGAGGGCGGAAGAGAAGAGGGCGGCAAGGAGGAGGGCTCGGCGCAGCATTTCGGATCAGTGGCGCTACGCTTGTGCCGCCCGGTTGGTTGCGCGGCGTGCGGAGCCATGCGAACGATCAATGATGATGCACCCGCGCCGGCTCGCCTGCATGCTCGCCCTGCTTTCCCTTGCCGGCTGCGGGGCGCGGGGCGATCCCACCGAAGGCAAATCGCCCGAGCAGCTTCGGCGGGAGATCGAGGCGGTGGCGACACCGGCGCCGCTGCCGGAGAACAAGCCGCCCCCGTTCCGGTTGCGCGCTCTCAAGGTTGGCGAGGTTCGGGATTATGTCGCGGACCGGCGTGCCTGCCTGCTCGTCTATCGGGACCGCATCGTCTTCGCGGCGGTCGGTGCGGAGGGCATCGCCCGGATCGACGGGCGTCTCGTCCGGCTTGCGGCCGGCGGGCCGGTCTCCACCACCGGCGGCTTCTTCACTGCCGAGGGAGCGACGATGAGCATCGGCAGGCCCGGGCAATTCGCCGGCGCGGCCGAGGCCTACGTCCCCGGCTGGCGGGTGGAGGTGGCCGTGGGCGGCGCGAAGGAGATCCTGCCGCAAAGGTTCGAGGCAAAATGGACCTGCCGGGAGCGCTTCGCTCCCGGTGAGGTGCGGCCGATTTCCTGAGCCGGTCACTTCCGGTTCAGGAGAAAAGGTCCAGGTTTCAGTCGATTGACAAATAGGCGACCGACGGACAGGGTCATGGTGATGGACGGCAGGATGCACATCGCGCCCGCTTCCGGGCTTAACGGCAGGACCGTTCCCGTCGAGCTGCGCGCATCGGCCGTCTATTATTATTCCTATTATGCTTGCCCTCGGGCGGGACCGTTTTGACGCGCTGATCAGACCAGCAACGATCAAATCGCCCCGTCCGGACCTTCCGGGCGGGGTTTTTCTTTATGCGAAGGAAGGCTCCACATGTTTACCGACGATCTCACCATCGAAGCGCCGAAGCTTCACGGCGCCGCCGCCACGCCCACGCCTCCCCCCGGTGCCGCGGCCGACTGGACGATCCCGCAGCATTGGGAGCGCTTCACGTCAGAGGAGCACCGCGTGTGGGACCTGCTCTTCGCGCGCCAGCAGGAGCTCCTCGCCGGAAGGGCCGTTCGCGCCTTCCACGAGGGGCTGGATGTGCTCCGGCTGTCGCGGCCGGGCATCCCCGATCTCGATGAGTTAAACGAGCGCCTGTTCGCGCGCACCGGCTGGACGGTCGTGTCGGTTCCGGGCCTCGTGCCGGACGACGTATTCTTCCGCCATCTGAGCCAGCGCCGATTCCCCGCCGGCAACTTCATCCGCTCCGCCTCCCAGCTCGATTACCTCGAAGAACCTGACGTGTTCCATGACGTTTTCGGCCACGTGCCGCTGCTCGCCCAGCCGGCGGTCGCGGACTTCATGCAGGCGCTTGGCGAGGAGGGGCTGAAGGCGCTCCGCCGCGGCGCACTCGACCGGCTGTCGCGCCTCTACTGGTACACGGTGGAATTCGGCCTCGCGCGCGAAGACGGCGACCTCAAGATCTACGGGGCGGGCATTCTTTCGAGCTTTGGCGAATCCCGCTTCTCGCTTGAAAGTCCGGATCCGCACCGCCCGGCCTTCGACATCGGCCGGGTACTCCGCACCCGCTACCGCTCCGACGCGTTTCAGCAGAGCTACTTCGTCGTCGAAAGCTTCGACGAGCTTCTGGACTCGATCCTGGAGACCGACCTTGGGGCGCTCTACGACAGCCTCGCCGACGAGCCCGACCTCTGCCCAAGCCGCGCCTGATCAATCCTCGACCAGGTTCTTGACGCCTTTCACGATCGCTCTGCCGACCTTGAAGACGTCCACCTGCACCGGCTGGTGGCAGAGGCGCATGCAGCCGCCGCCGTCGAACGAGACTTCGCCCGGGACGCGCCGGCCGGGTTCGGGAACGTAGGGGACGCGGAGCGCCTTGGGGCCTGAATCGTCCGGATCGCGCCGTCCGCAGACGACGATCGCCTCCGCATCGTCCCCGGGCGCGCAACGTGGATCCGGGAGCTTGAACTCGGTCTTGTAGGTCTCCAGCGCCTGCTCCGCGGTCACGGAATTCGGCGCAGCGGTCTGCATGGCCATGAGCGGAAGGAGAGCCAGCATCGTCATTCTCGACAAGATGATGGGCCTCGCTTAACGAACGCCACATGAACGGATCGACAGGAAAAGGAGCAGAAATGGTGACCGCCAGCAGCACGCTCGACCGCGTGCTCGTCCTCGAAATGGTGCGAGTCACCGAAGCCGCTGCAGTCGCGGCATCGAAGCTCATCGGCCGCGGCGATGAAAAGGCCGCCGATCACGCCGCGGTGGAGGCGATGCGCGATGCTCTCAACCAGCTCGAATTCGACGGCACCGTCGTGATCGGCGAAGGCGAGCGCGACGAGGCGCCGATGCTCTATATCGGCGAGAAGGTGGGCTCCGCGCAGGGCACCGGGCCCAAGATCGACATCGCTCTCGATCCTCTCGAAGGAACCACCATCACCGCAAAGGCGGGCCCGAACGCCCTCGCCGTGCTTGCGATCGCTGAGGAGGGCGGCCTCCTCAACGCCCCCGACGTCTATATGGAAAAGCTTGCGGTTGGCCCCGGCTATCCTGAAGGCACGATCGACCTCGCCAGGAGCCCGAGCGACAATATCCGCTCGGTGGCTGCGGCGAAAGGCGTCGATCCTTCCGACATCATCGTTTGCGTGCTGGATCGGCCGCGGCATCAGGATCTGATCGCCGAGCTTCGCGGCCTCGGCTGCGGCATCAACCTCATCCCGGACGGCGACGTCGCCGGGGTGATTGCAGTCACCGACCCCGACACCACGATCGATGTTTATATGGGCTCGGGCGGAGCGCCCGAGGGCGTGCTT
>NZ_DASVUE010000357.1:0-10079 GCF_036387215.1 Allosphingosinicella sp.
GCTCGTCACCTACGCGGACACGCGCGAGGCGGCGGTGGATCTCGGGATCGAGGCGCTCGACCGGTTCGTGATCGAGGGGATCGGCCACAATGTCGATTTCCTTTCGGCGCTGATGCAACATCCGCGCTTCCGGGCGGGCGAGCTGACCACCGGCTTCATCGCCGAGGAATATCCCGAGGGCTTCCAGGGGGCTCCGGCCGACCCGCAGCTGATCGAGGACCTGGCGCTGATCGCCGCCCTCGTCGCGCTCGAGACCGATCACCGCGCCTGCGCGATCAGCGGCCAGCTCGGCAGCGAAGTGCTTCCTCCGGAGGAGCGGGTGGTGCGGATCGCCGGCCGCGACCACCGGATCCGCTTCGACGGGTTCGAAGGCGGGCTTCTCGGCTATATCGACGAGGGCGAAGGGCGGGAGCTGATCGGCCGCTGGCAGCCCGGGCAGCGCGTGTTCAAAGGCACGATCGACGAGCGCAGCCGGACCGTGCAGGTGGCGCGGCGCGGACGGCAGTGGCGGCTCACCACCCGCGGCGCCTCGCACGTCGTGGACGTGCTCCCGGCCCATGTGGCCGAGCTTAGCCGCTACATGATCGAGAAGATCCCGCCGGACCTTTCCAAATATCTGCTCTGCCCGATGCCGGGCCTGCTCACCGCTTTGAACGTCAGCGAGGGCGACAAGGTCGAGGGCGGCCAGCCGCTCGCCGTGGTCGAGGCGATGAAGATGGAGAACATCCTCCGCGCCGAGAAATCCGGCACGGTGAAATCGGTGCAGGCCAAGCCCGGCGACAGCCTTGCCGTCGACGCGGTGATCCTCGAGTTCGAATAGAGCCTAGGCCGGCGCCCGGTACCAATCCCGCTCCAGCCGCCGCGCGGCCAGGAAGTAGAGCAGCGAGCTCAGGAGATAAAAGGCGAGGCCGTAGAGGATCGAATATTGCAGCGAATCCTCGCCATGCTCCGCCTTCATGCGGTCGGACAGCCAGCCGAGGAAATAGATCCCGAAGCCAATCCCGATCAGGTTGTTGATGAACAGGAAGCTCGCCCCCGCAGTCGCCCGCATGTTCGGCGGCACGATGTGCTGGACGGCTGAAATCACAGGGCCGAGCCAGGCGAGCGCCATCATCTGCCCGAGTGCGAAGAGCAGCCAGGCGACGTAGAGGTTCGGAGCGAAGAGGCCGAACGCGAACGAGGGAGCGGTGATCAGGAAGCAGACCGCCGGGATGAGCGCGTAGCGGCCGGGCCTGTTCGTCCCCAGCCGGTCGCCGAACCAGCCGCCGAGCCAGGTGCCGGCGACGCCGCCCACCAGCACGATCGATCCGTAGAACCAGCCCACGTCCGTCAGCGGCAGGCCGAAGCTGCGGTTGAAGAAGCTCGGCAGCCAGAAGATCAAACCGTAGCCCAGGATCGATCCCGATGCGGCGCCGAACGAGAGCAGCCAGAAGCTGGGGTTCGCGGCCAGCGCCCGCATCACGGTGCCGAGCGGCGGTGCAGGCTCACTGACCTTACCCGCGTCGTTGTCGAGCCCCCCGCGCACCGGCTCCTTCAGGACCAGCTTGACCAGAAGCGCCGTCGGCACTCCGGCGAGCCCGACGATGATGAAGGCGGACCGCCAGCTGAGCTGCGTCGCCAGCCACCCCCCGAAGAAGATGCCGAGCGCCGATCCGATCGGAATGCCGAGCGAGAAGAAGGCCATTGCGCGGGCGCGGCGGCTCTTCGGGAAATAATCGGCGATGAGGGAATAAGACGGGGCGATCCCCCCCGCCTCGCCGAACGCCACGCCCATCCGGGCGACGACCAGCTGGCCGTAGCTTTGAGCGAGGCCGCAGGCGGCGGTGAACAGGCTCCAGACGGCGATCGAAGCCGCGATGATGTTGATCCGGCTGCGCCGGTCGGCGAGCCAGGCGATCGGGATCGCGATCGTGCTGTAGAAGATCGCGAAGACGACGCCGAGATAGCTCAGCGTCTTGTCGTCGAGGTCGAACTCGGCCCGGATCGGCACCGCCAGGATGCCGATGATCTGCCGATCGATGAAGTTGAAGATGTAGGCGAGGAGCAGGATGGCGAGCACACGCCCGCCGCCCGATGCCGTTCCCGTGCTGCTCCTCGCCTCCACCATGGTTAGAACTTGATCCCGAAGCTTGCGAAGACCTGACGGGGGTTGCCGTAGAAGACGGTCGCGACACCTTCGCGGCCGAGAGCCGGCGCAACGCCCGGCTTGCCGAAATTCGGCGAGCTGGGAGTGACGGAAAGCACCGGCTCTCCGGTCACCGGATTGACCACGAGGAAGGGGTAGCCCGAGGTGATATACTGCTTGTCGGTCAGGTTCTTGCCGTGAATGCCGATCGTGAAGCGATCGTCGCTTGAAGTCCAGACCAGGCTCGCGTCCAGCAGAGTGTAGCCTGGCTGATCGAGGAACGGGCTGGGCGTTTCGAACTGGAAGGTCTTGCTCCTGTAGGAAAGCGTCGTCGAGGCGTTGATCTCACCGCCGGCCATGCGGGTGGAGAAATCCAGAGTGCCTGAAAGGGTCCATTTCGGCGTGTTCTGGATCCGCCGGAAATCGGCGACGTCGACCGGCTTGGCCGGCGTGCCCGCGGCAGGCGTTCCGGTGGGCGTGAAGTTGGCGACGGTGGTGATGAACTCGTTATACTTCGCGTCGAGATAGCCGAGGGTGCCCGCGAAGTTGAGGCGCGAGCCGCTTTCCGTATCGCGGAACAAGGTCGCCACCATTTCCGCCTCGATGCCCTTGAACGTCGCCTTGCCGGCGTTGGTGACGAGCCCGCAGAAGGTCGGGATACCGTTCACGATGCAGCCCACCGAGCCCGGGACCTGGACGTCCTTGTAATCGGCGTAGAAGCCGGCGAGCGCCAGCCGGAGACGCCGATCGAACAGCGAGGCCTTGTAGCCGAGTTCGTAGCTGTCGACCTTCTCGGGGTCGAACAGGAAGAATTCGAAGATGTCGGCAGCATCGACGTCGCCGTCGCCGTCGGAATCGCCAGCTTGCGGCGAATTGCCGCGCGGATCGAAGCCGCCGCCTTTAAAGCCCTTTGAGTAGCTGGCGTAGAAGGTGTTGTTGTCGTCCGGCTCGAACGTGATGGATGCGCGAGGCGTGAATTCCTTGAAGGTCTTCTCGCCTTCGAAGTTGGAGACGAGCGCTCCGAACTGGACGCCGACGCCGCCGAGCGCGGGAGTCGCCCCTCCTGCGAGGTTGCGCTTGATCACGACCGCGTGGCGCTTGTCGTTGGTGTAGCGCCCGCCCAGCGACAGCGACAGCTGCTCGGTGACGTCGAAGGTGAAGTCGCCGAATACTGCCCAGGTCTTGGTATCGACGTCGCCGATCGTTTCCGCCGCAAGACCCGGCACGCCGATCAGAGGACCGGTGGTTCCGAGGATCACGTCGAAGATGTTGTAGGCGTTGGCATCGAGATAATAGAGGCCGGCGACGCCCTGAAGGCGGCTGCCCTCGTACAGGATCTGGAATTCGTTCGAGAACTGCTTGTTGCGATAGATGGCGGGCACATCGACGTCCGCTGACGGAAGCGAGTCGAAGTCGATCGGCGCGAAGCTCTTATCCTTGCGGTAGGCAAGGATGTTCTTGATGGTGAAGCCGCCGCCGAGGCGCAGTTCGGCCCGTGCCGCGCCGCCATAGGCTTCGACGCCCTGCCGCGGAATGTCGAGCCCGGCGCGCGTATCGTACACATCCTTCAGCACCGGAGCGCCGGTGAGCAGGCCGGGGATCAGGCGATGACCGTTGCGCGGATCGGAATCGTCCTTGGTGTAGTCGCCCGAGATGCGGAGGAAGAAGTTCGAGGTCGGCTCAACCTCGATCGTGCCGCGCGCGGCATAGATGTCGCGGTTGTAGTTCTCGACCCGCGGATTGACGAGGTTCTTGCCGAATCCGCCGCGGCTGAGCCGTGCTCCGGACGCCCCCACGCGGACCGCCTCCGACAGAGGAATGCTGGTCGAGACGATGATGTCGGCCTGATCGTAGGTGCCGAGATTGCCGCGGATTCGCAGCGTCGGCTGGTCGCTTAGCCGCCGCGTGACATATTTGATTGCGCCGCCGATCGTATTGCGGCCGTAGAGCGTGCCCTGCGGCCCGCGCAGCACCTCGATCCGCTCCACATCGTAGATGTCGAGCACGGCCGCCTGCGGACGGTTCAGGAACACGTCGTCGAGGTAGAGCCCGACGCCCGCTTCGTAGCCGGCGACGGGATCCTGCTGGCCGACGCCGCGGATGAAGGCGGTGAGAGTGGTGTTGGTGCCGCGCGAGGTTTCGAGGGTCACGTTCGGCGTGGTGTCGGAAATGTCGGTGATGTCGATGGCGCCCTGCCGCTCGAGCGCTTCGCCGGTATAGGCGGTGACCGCGATCGGAACGTCCTGCAGGCTCTCGGCACGGCGCCGCGCGGTTACGACGATGTCGGTATCCTGGGTCGCGCTCTCCTCGGCGGCCTGGTTCGCGGCTGCAGCCTGCTGCTCGTCGGAGACGGAGGTGCCTGCCGGCTGCCCCTGGTCCTGCGCGGCCTGGGCGAAGGCCGGCGCCGCTGCGGCGAGTGCGATGAAAGCTGTGCTGAGCTTGAGAGCCGTATTGAGATTGATGCGGGCCATGACTTCCCTCCTGTTAAACGGTTGTTTCGGATTGCCGGACGCGCGGCAGGCTGGCCGCGAAGTCCCGGATGGTGCGGTTGAAGAGTTCGGGCTGCTCGATGTGCGGAGCGTGGCCCGAGCGATCGAACTGGACTGCCTGCGCATTGCGAAGAGCCGAGACGAGATAATCGGCGGTGCCGGGGCCGTAGAGCTGGCTGTGAGCCCCGTGGACCACGAGCGTGGGCTGGCGGATCTTTCCGAGCGAGGCGCGGAAATCCTTTTCGACGAGAGACTCCCACAGCCGGCCGACCGCACCGGCATCGTTGCGCGCGAATTCGGCGCCTGCCCAATCGGCCTGATCCTGTAGATGCTCGGCAACCGGCTGAGCGAAGATCGCCTGACCCGCGGCCAGAGCGAAGGCGGCGAAATCGTCGCGGATGGCGATCCGCCGCGCTTCGCACAGTTCGGGCGAAAGGCCGAGCTCCCAGCCCTCCACATTGAGCACGCGCGGCGTCATGTCGACGATCACGGCGCCGGCGAACCGGGAGGCGGACGGGCCCGCCAGCATTTGCCAGAGCACCGAAGCGCCGAGCGACCAGCCGATGCCGATCGCGTCATCCACTCCGATAAAGGCCAGCAGAGCCTCGACGTCTTCGGCGATTTGATCGACGGTAGGCGCCGCAGTGTCGGACCGGCCGTGGCCTCTCAGATCGATGCTGACGAGGCGGAACTCGCGCGAGAGCTCGTCCTGCGCGGCGAAGAAGCCGCTATGCGCCATCAGCCCGTGAAGAAGCACGAGCGGCCGCCCGGAACCGTTGTCCCGGAACGCGATGCGTGCGCCGTCCGATGCCGTGAATTGCCGCAAGTCCCTCTCCCCACGCGCCCCTTCTGCGAGCGGCTGCGCGATCATGGCAGGTGGCACGAAGTGAAAGTTGAGTCAATATTCAACTTCAGCGGCTGAATTGCGTTTCAGGTATGGGTGAGGCAATGTCGCAACGGCTGAGCGGGGGCAGTGGAATGGCGACGGCTGCGGGATTGGGGGACAAGGCTCCGCGCACCGAGCGGGGCCGAAAGACGCTTCGCCGCGTGCTCGAAGCGGCGGCCCTGGAATTCGGCGAGCGCGGCTATCACGAGGCCGCGATCAACGGGATCACCCAGCGCGCCGGCGTCGCACTCGGCACCTTCTACACCTATTTCGAGAGCAAGGAGGAAGTGTTCCGGGCGCTGGTCCGCGACATGAGCCATGCCACCCGGCAGCACGTCGCCGAGGCGGTGCGCGGCGCTCCCGACCGGCTCACGGCCGAGCGGCTGGGCCTCGAGGCGTTCATCGGCTTCGTCCGGCAGCATCGGGAGCTCTACAGGATCATTGAGGAAGCACAGTTCGTCGCCGACGACGTCTATCGCGAACATTATCTCACCTTCGCCGAAGGGTATCGCCGCAACCTGGCGGCGGCGCGCGGACGGGGAGAGATAGCGGACGGCGCAGACGAGCCGCGGGCCTGGGCGCTTATCGGCATGAGCGTGTTCCTCGGCATGCGTTACGGCATCTGGGACGACGATCTGTCTCCGGCCGAAGTGGCGGACGTCGCAATCAACCTGGTCTCGGAAGGCCTCAGGAAGCGCGATCCATGATCTGCGAGGTTCCCGACCTTATCGCCAAGCGGGCCGCGCTCGCCCCCGGCAGGGTGGCGATGGAGGACGCCGCCACCGGCCGCACGTTCACCTATGGCGAGCTCGACCGCCGCTCGGCGCGCGCAGCCTCGCTGATCGCCGAGGCCGGCGTGCGCGAGGGCGATCGCGTTGTGATCCTCTGCCGGAACCGGGTGCAATTCTTCGAAATCCTGTTCGGCTGCGCGAAGCTCGGCGCGATCCTCGTGCCGCTCAACTGGCGCATGCCCCGCGCCGAGCTCGAGAAGCTCGTCGAGGATTCGGAGCCGAAATTGCTCTTCTTCGGCGCCGAAGACGCAGAAGCGGCGGCCGGGCTGTTGCACGACAGGATCGGGCTCGACGAGGAATACGAGCGCCGCCTCGAAGCCGCGCCGGAGCGGGAGTTCCGCGCCTCCTGGCCCGCCGAGCAGATCTGGTATCTGCTCTACACGTCGGGGACGACCGGCAGGCCCAAGGGCGTCATCTACAATTACCGGATGGCGCTTGCGAACTACGTCAACATCCGCACCGCGATCGACCTCGCCTCGACCGACACCGTCGCCTGCTTCCTCCCCCTCTTCCACACCGCCGGAATAAACCTCCACGCGCTTCCGGCGCTGATTGCGGGCGGGCGGGTGATCATGCTCGGCGCCTTCGACGCGGACGCGGTCGTTCGACTTCTGGACGAGCGGCGGCTGAGCGCCTTCTTCGCCGTCCCGGCCGTCTACCAGTCGCTGCTCGAGCATCCGCGCTTCGCGGCCGTTCCTCTGGACGAGGTGCGCAACTGGGGCTGCGGCGGAGCGCCGCTGCCGGATGCGCTGGTGGAGCGGTACCGTTCGCTGGGCGTGCGCGTCTGCAACGGCATGGGCATGACTGAGACCGGCCCCACCGCCTTCCTCGCCGCGTCGGAGGATGCGTGGGAAAGGATCGGAAGCGTCGGCAAGCCGCAGCTCCTGTGCAGCGTCCGGATCGTCGACGGCGACGGCGGCGACGTGCCGGACGGCGAGGTGGGCGAGCTGTTGTTCGGCGGCCCCGGCATCACCCCCGGCTATTGGCGGAACGAGGAGGCGACCAGCGCCTGCTTCACGCCCGACGGCTGGCTCCGCTCAGGCGACCTCGCCCGCCGCGATGCCGACGGCTTCTACTATGTCGCCGGGCGTCGGAAGGAGATGTTCATCTCGGGCGGCGAGAACGTCTATCCGGCCGAGGTCGAGAACGTGCTCTGCGCGCATCCCGAGATCAGCGAGGCCGCAGTGGTGCCGATGCTCGACGTGAAATGGGGCGAGGTCGGCCGCGCCTTCGTGCGCCTCCGGAACGGCACCGGCCTTAGAAGCGAGGATCTCGACGCCTACTGCCGGATCCACCTCGCCTCCTACAAGGTGCCGGTGCGCTACGATTTCGTGGCGGATTTTCCCCGGACGGCCGCCGGCAAGATCCAGAAGCACCTCCTAGCGTGAGGCGGCCGGAAGGCTGATCTCGAAGCAGGCGCCGCCGTCGCTCGCCTTGCTGACGATCGTGCCGCTGCACGAGGCGAGCAGCGAGCGGGCGATGGAAAGGCCGAGGCCGGAGCCTCCTTCGGCGCGGCGGCTGGTGTGGAACGGCTCGAACACCCGCTCGTGGTCGGCGCCGCTGATGCCGGGGCCATCGTCGGAGACGGTGAGCAGGACGGAGCCGCCTTCGCCTCTGGCGCCGATCCGAACTGTGCTGGCGCCGGCCTGCTGGCTGTTCTCCACCAGGGTTTCCAGCACCGATTCCACGAGCTCCGCCGGCGCGGCGACAAGCGCGAGATCGGGGGGAATGTCGCTGACCACCGCAATCCCCTGGTGCGCGTCCGCCACCCGGCGAAGCGGCTCGGCAATGTCGCTGGCGCTGTCCTCGGGCGACACCGTCATGTCGGCGCGCGCGAGGTGGAGCAGGCGCTGGAGGAGATGCGAGAGCCGGTCCGCGTCTCCCATCGCATTGGCGAGGAAGCGCTGCCGCTCCTCCTCGCTCATCGTTGCGCCATGCTCTTCGAGCAGCTCGAGCGCGCCGCGCATGCCGGCGATCGGGGTCTTGAACTCATGGCTCACGGCTGCGGCGAAGTCGCGGAGGTAACGGGAGCGGCGCTCGATCCGCTCGGCCATCGTTCCGAACGCTTCATAGAGCGCGCGTATCTCCACCGCCGCCGTCACCGGCGGGTCGGGGATCGCAACCGAGCCGCGCGCCACATTCTGCGTCGCCTCGCGCAGCGTCTCGATCGGACGGGCGATGCCTCTCGACAGCAGCCCTGCAAGCACCAGCAGGGTAGCGAAGATCGTGCCGACGCCAATCGCGATCTTGCCGCGGTCCTGGTACATGCCGAGGAACAGCCCGCGGGGCGAGCGGGACAGCATCAGGATCCCGATCACCTGCCCCCGGAGCATCACCGGCCGCACGTAATGGACGTTGATGCCCGAGGCACGGCTCAGGAATTCGAGCCAGGAATAAGCCGCATAATCCGCCCGGCGGCGCAGGACGGTCGTCGTTCGTCCTGCCATCCCTGACCGGACCTCCGGGACCTGGCCGAAGCTGAGGGGCGGATACGCCGGGCCGAGCAGCACCGTGCCGCGTGCATCCAGCATCCGGATCGAGGCGAGCGTCGTCTGCCGCGTGTCGGCGACCACCGGCGCAAGCGATGTCGCGACCCTCTGCGCCCGCGGCTCGGGCGGGACCCGCGCCGGCACCGGCCGGGGCTGCTCGGGAAGGATCGGCATCGCGTTGAGATCGATCGTCGGCCGCTGCGGCTCCAGGGACCGCAACTCCCTCTGGTCCTCGCCCTCACGCCAGGCGGCGCGGTAGGCGCCGGACAGCGCCGCGGCCTGCGCGATGAGCTCGGCCTCCGTCTGCTGGACGAGCGTGTTCTCGTACACGCGGAGAGACACTGCCCCCACGCCCGGCAGAGCCGCGACGAACAGCAATGTGAGGAACAGGATCGAGCGAAGCGGCAGCGCCGGCCAGTAACGCTTCAGGATGTCCTTGAGCGTCCGGATCAAGCGGGCTGCCCGAGGCAGGCGCCGATCCGGTAGCCGACGCCGGGGCGGGTCTCGATCAGGTCGGTGCCGCCGAGGCTTCCGAACTTGTGCCGGAGGTTCCGAATGTGGCTGTCGATGGTCCGATCGGTGATCGCAAAGCCCGGTCCGTGCAGCCGGTCGATGATCGCATCGCGGCTGAAGACCTTCGAGGGGAGGCTCGCGAGCAACAGCAGCAGCTGGAATTCGGTGACCGTCACCGAGACTTCCTCCCCGTCCCACCGCGCCTCCCAGGCTTCCGGATCGAGCCGCAGCTTGTTGTGCGTCACCGTCCCGCGCGGCCCCGCCTCCTCCAGCGCCCGGCCGCCGCGTTTCAGGATCGCGCTCACCCGCGCCACGACTTCGCGGGGCGAGAAGGGCTTCACGACATAATCGTCGCCGCCAAGCTCCAGCCCCACCACCCGGTCGACCTCGTCGTCGCGGGAGGAGAGGAACAGGATGGGGAGGTCCCCGCTTGCCCGCAGGCGCCGGCAGACTTCGAGCCCGTCGACCCGCGGCATGTTGATGTCGAGCACGACGAGGTCCGGCCGCCGCGCGTCGATCTCGGCCAGAGCGGCCTCGCCGTCGCCCGCCTCGCTGGTCTGCATCCCCGCCTTGCCGAGCGCGAAGCTCAGAACCTGGCGAATATGCGGGTCGTCGTCGACGATCAGGATCTTGTGGCTCATCGCGTACACGTCTGTCATCCGGCCTTGCGCCCTGTCAAAGGTTGATGATCGAGGGGCTTGTCGCAGTCGCGCCACGGGCCGTAGGCTGGCGGCAGCCGGCGGCGTGCGACGGCCTCCTCCGCCGCCTGCAGCCGAAGCGCTCCGA
>NZ_DASVUE010000358.1:0-7010 GCF_036387215.1 Allosphingosinicella sp.
GTGAAGCGCTACCCGATCCACCAGTTCGAGCTCGCAATCCAGATCAACCTGATCGGCACCTTCCGCGTCCTCGCCGCCTCCGCCGCCGGGATGGCCGATCTGGAGCCGCTCGAGGACGGCGAGAAGGGTCTCATCATCAACACCGCGTCGGTCGCCGCTCAGGACGGCCAGATCGGCCAGGCCGCCTACAGCGCGTCCAAGGCCGGGGTGCTCGGAATGGCGCTCCCGATCGCCCGCGACCTGATGGGGGAGGGGATCCGCGTCAACACAATCCTCCCCGGCGTGTTCGAAACGCCGATGGTCGCGATGATGCCGCAGAACGTGAAGGACGCTTTGGGCGCCCAGGTCCCGTTCCCCAAGCGCCTCGGGCGCGCGGAGGAATATGCCCGCCTCGCCGTCTTCATGGCCGAGAACGTCTACCTCAACGGCGAATATGTCCGCCTCGACGGGGCAATCCGGATGGCGCCGCGCTAACTTTCGGGGGAGGAACGCTTCAATGAAGCTCCGCACGATCGGCGCTTTGACGGCCGCGATGATAGCGGCAGGCGCTCCCGCCCAGGAGCGGGAAGACCCGCTGACTCGTCCGATCGTCGGCCAGCGCACCGCCGAGTGGCTCGCTCCGCGCACGCCCGCCCGCCTTTTCGGGAATACCTATCTGGTCGGCTTCGGCGGCCTCAGCGTCGCCCTGATCGACACCGGCGAGGGGCTGATCCTGATCGACGGCGCGCTCCCTCAGGCGGCTCCGTCCATCCTCGCCAATGTCCGCAAGCTCGGCTTCGATCCCCGGCGCATCCGCTACATCCTCAGCACGGAGCCGCATTTCGACCATGCGGGCGGGCTGGCGGCGCTGGCCCGGGATACGGGCGCCACTGTGGTCGCAAGCGCGCGCGGCGCGGAAGGGCTCCGTTCGGGGCGCCTTGCCGCCGACGATCCGCAACGCAGCCTTGACCACCGCTTCCCGCCGGTCGCCCGCGTTCGCGCCGTCGGAGATCGCGAGGTCCTCCGCCTCGGCAACACGAACGTGACGGCCCACGCGACGCCCGGTCATACGATGGGCAGCATGAGCTGGAGCTGGCGATCGTGCGAGGCGCGCCGCTGCCGCAATATCGTCTTCGCATCGAGCCTCAATCCCGTCTCCGGCGACGGCTACCGCTTCACCGCGCCCTCGAGCCAGGGCATCGTCGCCGCCTTCGGCCGCACCCACGCGAAGGTGAAGGCGCTGCGCTGCGACATCCTCATAACCGCGCACCCCGACCCCGCCGATGCAGGCGGCTATACCGACCGCCTCGGCGCATGCCGTGCCTATGCCGAGAAATCGCAGCGAGCGCTCGCCGCGCGGCTGGCCGAGGAGCGCGCGGCGGGGCGGCGTTAGCCCAGCCGGCCTCACCCTTCGAGCTGGATCAGCACCCGCTCGAGGAGCAGCCGGCAGCGTTCGACCGTCGGCGGGCTGTCGCCCAGCTGAAGCCGGTCGAGAAGCTTGAACTGCGTCACCTTCGCGCCCGCCCCGAACTGCTGCCAGGTGAGGTCCACGTGCACCGGCGGTTCGGCGGACGGATCGACGTTCCAGAAATGCCATTCGACGCCTCGCCCGGTATCGACCTCACCCGAAGCGATCTCGAAGCGGGGGAAGAACCACTGCACCACCCGCGACGTCGGATAGCATTGCCCCAGCGCCGGGTTGCCGGCCTCAGAGGCTCCGAGATAGGCGGTGCGGCTGTCCCAACTCGCCTCCAGCGCCGCCCGCAGCCGCGGGAGGGACACGCAGGGCAGGGCGGTTTCCGAATTCATCCTTCAGCGCAGGTGGAGGCAAAGCTGTAAAACCCAGGCGGATCTCATTGCTGCTTCATGCTGAGGCCGAACGTCGCCTCGCCCAGCAGGTCGCTCATCAAATTCGGCTGTGCCCCCGCCTTCGTCTCGCGCTGCTTCGTCAGGATCCAGCCGCGGACCAGCCCCACCTGCACCCGGTAGGCACGTTCGCGCCCGTTCACCCGGCTGACATAGTTCAGCGTCCTGTGCTCCGGTCCTTCTCCGGGCTTGGGACGAGCGATGACGGTCAGGCCGCCGGCCGGCGCATAGCCCGGCTGCCTCTGCGCCCCGGCCAGCGCGGCAGCCGCGACCGATTCCGTCGTCGCCCCGGCGGGCGCACGCTGCACCATGATCCTGTAGACCGCGCCTTCACCCTTGGTCTCGCACGATGCTCCATCGGCCGAAGCCGCCAGGATCTGCTGGTCCTTCTTGCCTAAGGGGCACACCAGGCCCGACGGCCGGTGACGTGCCCGTCCGCCGTTGGCATCGCTGATGTCCTCGAAGAACGAAGCGGCGCCGGCTCGCGCCAGCTCGGCGGCGATCCGCTCCTTGGTGCGTGCCAGCTCCTTTGCCGACATCGGCTCGACGATCTTGATCCCGAGGCGCGCCAGCGCGTCCTTCGAAGATCGCTGCGCGGCGGCGGGACAGGAGACCGCGACAAGCGCCGCGGCGATCAGGAGAGGCCGCATCTTCCATCCTTTGCCTTGCCGGGAAGCATTTCGTTCTTTGTCAGCGTAGTGCAACAGCTGCCTCTCGGCAACGCTCGCAAAACGCTATTGCACGGCATCTGTATTGTGTTACCAATACAGTGCTGGCGAGCCACACTCCCAGTGGTCCGGTGCCCTTGCTTCATCCCCGAGGGCACCGGGCCATCTTCGCTCCGCACGGTCGCGGCGGCACCCGCTACGCCACCGCCGGCTCCAATATCCGGATCGTGCCCGCCTCGGCGTCGATCTCCGCCCGCGTACCCACGGGGATGCTGACCTGGTTCGGCACGTGGCCGATCGGAGCGCCCTGGAACGCCGGCACGCCGAGCGGCTCCAGATGCTGCTTCAGCACCTCCGAAAGGGTGAAACCGCCGAACGAGGGGCCGTTGCCCCGGCAGTCGGTGCATTGCCCGAAGACCACGCCCGCCACCCGCCGGAGCACGCCGCCGAGCGCGAGCTGGGTCAGCATCCGGTCGATCCGGTATTCGGCTTCGTTCGTGTCCTCGATGAACAGGATCGCGCCGTCGAAGCTCGGCAGGTAGGGCGTCCCCATCAAGGCCGTCAGGACCGTCAGATTGCCTCCGAGCAGCCGGCCCGAAGCCTTGCCCGGCCGGAACGTGCGGACCTGCCCGCCGCGCTGCACCAGCCGGTCCTCGGAGCCCTTGAGCGGGCCGTAAAGCGGCGTCTGCGCGTCGAAGACGAGCGGGCGGAAGGCGTTCCACGAAAATTCGGTCCATGCGCTCGCGGCGGTCGGCCCGTGGATGGTGGTGAAGCCGGCGCGCGCCGCGAACGCCATGTGGAGCGCCGTGATGTCGCTGAAGCCGATCAGCAGCTTCGGGTTGGCGCGGATCGTCGCCCAGTCGAGGTAAGGCAGGATCCGGGCGCTGCCCCAGCCGCCGCGGATCGCGAACACCGCCCGCACGTCCTTGTCGGCATACATTGCATTGAGGTCTTCGGCCCGCTCCCGGTCCTTGCCGGCAAGGTAGCCGAAGCGCGATCCGACATGCGGCGCGACCTTGGGAACGAGCCCCATCGCCGCCACCGTCTGCCTGATGAGCGCGAGATCGAACGTGTCGTCGGTGAAGCCCGCCGGCTCAACCAGGCCGACCGTATCGCCCTGCCGAAGCCGCGCCGGCTTTCGCATCGCGGCCCCGGAACGCGAGGATTGGGCAAAGGCCGGCCCAAGCGGCAGCGCCAACGCCGCCGCCAGCCCCAGCCCGGTGTGAATGGCATCTCGTCTGCTGTGCATCGGGGGATCGTAGCACCAGTGTCCGGCTCGCGCGAGCCCGGGCGGATGACGCGCGCGTGCGGCGCCGAGATCAGGGCGGGAGTGGCGATCCCTTTCCGCCCGTCCCCGGCATTGCGCGCGCCTCGTCCGCGTGCCGCCGCCACCCCATAAGGTTCGGGGGAGGGCGCGTATGTGCTTGACTGGGCAGGGATTCTAGCCGCTGATCAGTCCATCACAGGGATGGAGAGCGATGTGAGTTTTGCGAGATGGGCCGTTGCGATGACGGCGGCCGGGCTCCTCGCCGCCCAGCCTTGCGCTGCGGCCGGCGACGGCGCGGGATGGGAGCAGCGGCGGATGTCCGCCTTTGCCGGCGTCAACCTCCGGATGCCGCTCGGCGGCGCCAAGCCCGCGCGTCCGTCGGCACGGCTTCAGCTCACCACCGGCTATCAATTGCGCGACGCCCGCACCGGCGCGCTTCGGACGTTCCAGCCTAAGGGCCTGGAGATCGGCGCCGCCGGCAACGGCGCTCCGAGCTTCTATCTGAACGGCCGGCACAGCGCCGAACTCCGGAAAAGCGCCGCGCTCACAGGCTCTACCAGCGACACGGTGTGGATCGTCCTCGGCGTCGCACTGGTGGCGGTGGCGGTGCTGGTGCTCAGCAACTCGTCCGAACTTCCCGGCCCGCCGGTCTAGCGCTTCCGGTAGTTCGTTCTCCATCCGCGCGGGGGCCGATTATTCCTTGATGTCGACTGCATCCCGGAAGGTGATCGTGAGCACCTTCTCGCCCTGCTCGTCCACGACATCGATCCAGTGCGAGAGCACGAAATAGCCGCGCCTCACCTGCTCGCCGATAAGGTCGCGGGCACCCCGCAGCGCATTCAGGCGGGCGGCTGCGAGATTGGGCAGTTCTGCGCCTTCCTCGTCCTCGGCAATTACGTCGTCGTAAACATGGAAGAAATAACGTGGCACGAAGCGGCTCCTCGCGATTGGGGCGGGAGCGCGGCGGTCTCTCAGCCGTCGAAGCCCAAGGCTTTCTCGACGATGCTTCTCCACTATCAGGTGCCACCGATTAAATCTATGTTTTTATGAATGTTTCTATCATTTATTAAGGTCTGCTCCCGCAAGTGTGTTATGGTGACTTATCGCTGGACTGCTATCTGGGCGCCGGCGACTGAGAGATTCTTGTGCTCCCGCCCCAATGCCGGAGACCATGAATGACCGCCTCTCAGCACCCTCTCGAACTGTTGGTCCGCAACCTCGAGCTGCGCTCGCCGCTTCCGCCGGAAGACCGGGAAGCGGTGCTGAACCTGCCTCACTCGGTTCGCACGCTCGAGGCGGGAACCTACACGATACGTGAAGCCGATGCTCCGGAGCATTGCTCCGTTCTGGTCTCGGGCTTCGCTTATCGGCAGAAGCTGACGGGGGACGGGTCGCGGCAGATCGTCGCTCTGCACATACCCGGCGATGCACTCGATTTTCAGAACCTGTTCCTCGACGTGTCGGACCACAGCCTTCAGATGCTGACCCGGGCCGAGGTCGCATTCCTCATGATACGCGATCTGCAGGTGCTCGCCCGCGAGCGCCCGGCGGTGGGGCACGCGATCCTCGTGAAGATACTCGTCGAAGCCTCGATCTTCCGCGAGTGGGTGCTCAATGTCGGCAGGAGGGATTCACGCTCGCGTGTTGCACACCTGTTGTGCGAACTGGGCGTCCGGCTCGACGCGGAGGGTCTGGCGGAGGATTACGGCTACGAATTGCCGATGACTCAGGAACAGCTTGCCGATGCCGTCGGCCTGACTCCCGTGCACGTCAACCGGACGTTGAAGGCGCTCGAAGCCGAAGGGCTGATCGTGCGCTCGAAGCGGTCGGTGAGTTTCCCCGACTGGAAGCGGTTGCGGCTCGCCGGCGACTTCAACCAGCGCTACCTCCACTTGCAGCCCCAGCGATCCGGCGCGCCAGGCTGATCCAGCCCGGGGGGAGCGTCCGCTTTCACGTATTGCGGGCATTCGAACCGGCGGTGTAGCCTCGCCTGATGCCCATTTGGCTTCGTATCGCGATTGCTGCGCTCCTGCTTATCCCTGCGGACTCAGCAGAGGCTCTGTGCATCTACCGAGGGGTCGATAACGCCCGCACATCCATCAGGCAGGAATATGCCGACTCGCGCTGGGTGGTCCGGGCACGAGTGCTCAGCGCGGCCAACGGCGTGGTTGAAGCAGGAAAGCCCGATGCCGGGATGCGATGGACGACGTACCGGCTGCAAGTGATCCACTCCTATAAGGGCCAGCCGCCCCGGCAGATCAGGTTCTTCACAATGCGGAGCAGCGGCGGCTTCTACATGGACCGGCCTTGGGTGCCACTTCCGCGTGCACACGATATCGGCGGCGAATATCTGCTCTTCCTCAATCCAATGCTGCCCCATCGGGGCCAGCCGAGAGCAGAGCGCGGCGCGGCCTCCGTCAACTACAATTGCGGCCAGTCTCGACCATGGCGAGAAGTCTCGGCAGCGTCGCGCCGATTGCTAGCGTCACTTTGGCAACGCTGAACGTCCGCTTTCCACCCATTGCGGGCGTTCACCCGGCCAGGGTCTGAGGCCAATATCGCCAGGCGTAGAAGCAGATCAGGACGGCCGGAACGGCGTAGTCGAGGATCGGCCGCCGGATGAGCGCCAGGAGCAGGAAAGCTGCCAAGGGAACGAGTATCCTCACCCAGTCGAACAGGGTTGCCCCGTCGCCGACCGACGACTGGCTCCCGCCGAACACCAGCCACAGAAGGAAGTAGGCAAGCTGGCTGGCGGCGAATGTGCCCCAGAAGTAGCGCCGGTTGCGTTCGTAGAACGCTCTTAGATCGCACCCGTCCGCGACCTCGTCGGGCAAACAGGCGGCGGCTGTGAGCACCAGGAGCAGGATGTGGATGAACAATGCCGCGTAGACGGGAAAAGCCAGCGCGACCTGCAGATCGCGCAGCGTCCACTGGGCGAACCAGATCCGGATGATCTCGACCACCACCAGCGCCGCCGCAACGAGGATCCGGCCATCCCAGACGATGGTTCGGGCATGTCGCATGAGCCGGTGAAAACTCATCACGACGTCGGCGAGCGCAAGGCTCATCAAGATCGAAATCAGCCCAAGCGCATATTCGAATGGCGACATGCCCCACCCCCCGTTCCTGGAGTAACCGAAACGGGGGGAGAGCGGAACGTCCGTTTCCACTCATCGCGAGCCTTCAATCGGAAGTCCGTCTTCCACCCGTAGCCGACATCACCGCGCTTC
>NZ_DASVUE010000359.1:0-5908 GCF_036387215.1 Allosphingosinicella sp.
CTCAACATCTGGCAGCGAGCGCTCGGCCAGCACGGGCCGAAGAGCGGGATCCAGGAGAAAGCGGACAAGGACAAGCGCTTCAACGCGCCGCAATGGCGGGACAACCCGCTGTTCGACATGATCCGCCAGAGCTACCTTCTCATCTCCGACCGGCTGCTTGGCTCGGTCGATGCGATCGAAGGGATCGACGACAAGCAGCGCGAGCGGCTGCGCTTCACGGCGCGCGCCTTCGTGGACGCAATGAGCCCGTCCAATTTCGCGCTCACCAATCCGCAGGTGCTGGAAAAGACGTTCGAGACGCGCGGCGAGAACCTTCTGAAGGGGCTCGAGAACATGCTGCGCGACATCGAGAAGGGGCAGCTCACCCATACGGCGCCCGACGCGTTCGAAATCGGCCGCAACATCGCGGTGACGCCCGGCAAGGTCGTGAAGCGGACGCCGCTCTACGAGCTCATCCAGTACAGCCCGACCACGGACGAGGTGTACGAGACGCCGCTGATCATCTTCCCGCCGTGGATCAACCGCTTCTACATCCTCGATTTGAATGAGAAAAAGAGCTTCATCCGCTGGGCCGTGGCGCAGGGGATCACGGTGTTCGTCGTCTCGTGGAAATCCGCCGACGAAACGATGAAGGACTTCACGATGGACGATTACGTCGTCCGCGGGCAGATCGACGCCATCGACACCGTGCGCGAGCTGCTGAAGGTCGATGACGTCCACCTGATCGGCTATTGCGTCGCCGGCACGACGCTTGCCGCCACCCTTGCCTTGCTCGAGGCGCGCGACGAGGCGGACAAGGTGGCGAGCGCCACCTTCTTCACCGCGCAGGTCGATTTCTCGGAGGCGGGCGATCTCGGCTTCTTCCTCGGCGACGAGCAGATGCAGCTGATCGAGCAGCTTTCCGACAAGGGCTACATGGACGGACGCTACATGGCGGCGACGTTCAACATGCTGCGCGGCCGCGACCTCATCTGGAACTACGTCACCAACAATTATCTGATGGGCGAGGATTACGTCCCGTTCGACCTCCTCCACTGGAATTCGGACACGACCAACCTCCCCGCCAAGTGGCACCAGTCCTATCTTCGCAACCTCTACCGGGACAACAAGCTCGTGCAGCCCGGCGGCGTCACGGTGGACGGCACTCCGATCAACCTTACGAAGGTGAAGACGCCGACCTACGTCCAGGCAGGCCGGGAGGACCATATCGCCCCCGCGCACAGCGTCTGGAAGATCACCCGGCACTTCCAGGGTCCGGTTCGCTTCGTGCTCGCCGGCTCCGGCCACATCGCGGGCGTCGTCAATCCGCCCGAGGCCCAGAAATATCAATATTGGGTCAACGAGGAGAAGGTCGACACGCTCGAGGAATTCATCGCGGGAGCGCACGAGACCAAGGGCAGCTGGTGGCCGGACTGGCTGCAGTGGATCGACCGCAAATCTGACGGCAAGATCCCGGTGAAGGGCGCCCGCATTCCCGGAAAGGGCAAGCTGAAGGCGATCGAGGACGCGCCCGGCAGCTACGTGCGCGCCCGCTAGAGCAACGAATCGCCTGACGACGGAGGGGCATGCTGCCAGCTGCGGCATGCCTTATGTTGCACTGCACAAATAGTTCTTGAAATCTTCGGCGACAGCGTTTATGTTGCATCGCAGCATAGAGTTTCAGGAGCTACTGACATGGCCCAGAAGAAGAACGCGCCCAAGGCGAACAAGACGCCGAAGGCCGCTGCCGAGGTGAAGGCGAAGCCCGCACGGGCCAAGCACATCGCGGCTGAAGCGAAGACGCAGCCGGCTGCCGCCAAGGCCGCTCCCGCTGCGACCGTGAAGACCAAGCCGGCTGCGCCGAAGGCGGTGCCGGCGAAGGCAGCCGCCGACGCGGCCGCCAAGACCACCAGCAAGATCAACGAAAGGACCACCGAAATGCAGAACGAAGCGACCCGCATCGCCAACGAGAACGCCCAGGCTTTCATCGGCGACATCAACGAGCGCACCAAGAACATGACCGAGCGCAGCACCCGCATGGTCGAGGAAATGACCGACCTCGCCCGCGGCAACGTCGAAGCCATCGTCGCGTCCTCGAAGGTCGCTGCCCGCGGCATCGAGACGCTGAGCCAGGAAGTCGCCGAGTTCGGCCGCAAGAGCTTCGAGGAAGCGTCGGCCACCGTCCGCACCTTCGCTGAAGTGCGTTCGGCCACCGACTTCTTCCGTATCCAGAGCGAGTTCGCCAAGAGCCAGTTCGACTCGATGGTCGCCGAGAGCTCGAAGATGAGCGAAGCGATGCTGAAGCTCGCCGGCAAAGTCGCCGAGCCGATCACCAGCCGCTACTCGGTCGCTGCCGAGCGCGTGAAGAACATCGCCGCGTAAGCGGTGCCCATCAAAGTGGTACTTTGATGGGACCCCAAAGCGACTGTTCTCGCTGAAATGAATAGGGCGGCCCCTCGGGAGAGGGAGCCGCCCTTTTCTTATTTCGTTTCAGCGGCCGTAAACCATCCGAGACTCTTGCCCGGCACACTCCGCTTGCCATATTCAGGCGCTGACATGGCATTGATTGAATCGACGATTTCCGCGGCAGGCACCCGCAAGGGCGACGAGGGAGGCACCGGCCTCGGCGTCGCCACGCGCACCCGCACCCGCACCAAGACGCCTTCGCCCTACAAGGTGCTGATGCTGAACGACGATTATACTCCGATGGAGTTCGTCGTCCTGTGCCTTCAGCGCTTCTTCAAGATGGACATCGAGGACGCCACGCGGGTGATGCTCCACGTTCACCAGCGCGGCGTCGGCGTGTGCGGCATCTTCAGCTACGAGGTGGCCGAGACCAAGGTCGCGCAGGTGATCGACTTCGCCCGCGAGAACCAGCACCCGCTCCAGTGCACGCTTGAAAAGGCCTGACGCCGCGGCCGCTTGCGCGGCGCTGCCAAAGTCCTAAGGGCCTAACATGGATCGCATCATCATCCGCGGCGGCAACCGCCTCGAAGGCAGAATCCCGATCTCCGGCGCGAAGAATGCCGCGCTGACCCTGCTCCCCTGCGCCTTGCTAACCGACGAGCCGCTGACGCTGAGGAACCTGCCCCGCCTCGCTGACGTGGACAGCTTCGGCCACCTGCTCAACCAGCTCGGCGTATCGACGACGATCGAAGGCGCCCGCCCCGACGAATTCGGCCGTGTGATGACGCTCCGCGCGGCGAACCTCACCTCCACCGTCGCGCCCTACGACATCGTCCGCAAGATGCGCGCCTCGATCCTGGTGCTCGGGCCGCTGCTCGCGCGCGCGGGCGAAGCGACGGTGTCGCTGCCCGGCGGCTGCGCGATCGGCACGCGTCCCGTCGACCTTCACCTCCGGGCCATGGAGGCGCTCGGAGCGGAGATCGAGATCGCCCGCGGCTACGTAAGGGCGACGGCGCCCGGCGGGCGCCTCCGCGGCGGCACGATCAGCTTCCCCTTCGTCTCCGTCGGCGCCACCGAAAATGCGCTGATGGCGGCCGTTCTTGCGAAGGGCACGACGGTGATCGAGAACGCGGCTCGCGAGCCCGAGATCACCGACCTCGCCAAGTGCCTGATCGCGATGGGCGCCCATATCGAGGGCCTGCGCACCGACACCCTCACCATCGAGGGCGTGAACCGCCTCCACGGCGCCACCTACGCAGTCATGCCCGATCGGATCGAGGCCGGCAGCTATGCCTGCGCCGCGATCATCACCGGCGGTTCGCTGGACCTGGTCGGCGCGCGCAAGGAAACCATGCCCTCCATCCTCTCCGGTCTCACCGATGCCGGCGGGATCGTCGAGGACGTTCCGGGCGGCCTCCGCGTCCGCGCCGACGGAGGGATCAAGCCGCTCTCCATCTCGACCGCGCCCTACCCCGCTTTCCCCACCGACATGCAAGCGCAGTTCATGTCGATGCTGACGCTCGCCGAAGGCACCAGCCTCCTCACCGAGACGATCTTCGAGAACCGCTACATGCACGTGCCTGAGCTCAGCCGAATGGGCGCCGACATCGAGGTTCGCGGCCGGGCCGCGGTGGTGAAGGGCGTGAAGCACCTCCACGGCGCGCAGGTCATGGCAACCGACCTCCGTGCCTCGATGAGCCTCGTCCTCGCCGGCCTGGCCGCCGAAGGGGAAACCCAGGTCGGCCGCGTCTATCATCTCGATCGGGGCTATGAGCGGCTGGAGGAGAAGCTCCAGGCGGTCGGCGCCGACATCGAGCGCGCCAGCGACGGCTGAGCTAGGTCAGCACCTCGGCCGCGTGGATCAGGAGGCCGACGAGGCCGCCCACGAGCGTTCCGTTGATACGGATATATTGAAGGTCGCGGCCGACGGCTCCTTCCAGGCGGCCGGTGATGGTCTTGGCGTCCCAGCCGCGGATCGTGTCTGAGACCAACGTGACGATGCCGCTGCCGTAGCTTGCAACACCGCCGACGACGGCGCGGCGGGCGAACTGGTTGATCGTGCCCTTCAGCCGATCGTCCTGCTGCAATGTCGTGCCAAGCTGCCGGATCGCATCGCCGAACTTTCCGGCCATCGTCGCGTCGGGATTGCGAGCGGCGGCAAGGAGGCTGGCGCGGCTGCTTTCCCAGAAGGCCTCGATCCACTGCGCCACGGCCGGGTTGCCGATGAGGTCGTTCTTGAACGCCTCCACCCGGGCTCGAAGCTCGGGGTCTTCCTGCAGATCCCAGGCGAGCTGCACCAGCCGGTCCTCAAGCTCGAGGCGGGCGGGGTGATCGACGTCGACGGCAAGGTCGATGCTGAGCTGACGAATGCCGTTGATCAGCCGATCGGCGATCGTCTCGTTGAGCCCGGTCGAGCGGATCAGCCAATTGGACCGCTCCTTCACCATCCGGCGGATGGTGTCCTCCTGCGTGTCGACGATCCGTCCTGCGGTGGCGATTGCGGCATCCAGGATCGGGATGTGCCGGTCTTCCGTGATCGCGGCCTGGAGCAGGCGGCCGAGCAGGGGTGACACTTCCATTGCGCGCAGCCGGTTCGCAATGGCGCCCTTGATCATGCCGCCGAGCCGCTCCGGATCGAGCGATTCGAGCACGTCCGCGATCAGCCGGGAGGCGCCTTCGCGGAGGCGGCTGCCCTGGCCTTGGGGGCTGGTGAGGAAGCGGCCGACGGCTCCGGCAACGTCGATGCCCCGCATCCGCCGCGCGACCACCGACGGCGTGAGGAAATTGTCCTTCAGGAACTGCGCGAGCGTGTCCCCGATCCGGTCCTTGTTGCGGGGGATGATCGCCGTGTGCGGGATCGGCAGGCCGAGCGGGTGACGGAACAATGCCGTGACCGCGAACCAGTCGGCAAGTCCGCCCACCATCGCCGCCTCCGCGAAGGCGCGGACGAAGCCCCAGGCGGGGTGGACATCTTCGAAGCGGCCGGCGGTGATGAACACGGCGGCCATCACCACGAGCATGCTGGTGGCAATCACCCGCATGCCGCGGGCTCCGCCCTGCGTGGGATTGAATCGGTTGAGGCCGGTCCGCTCGAGCAGGGTCATCGCCCCCTCAATGACTGGACCGGCCTATTGGTTCACTCAGCCGGCAGCGGTGCCGGAGCGCCGGTGGGAGCTTCCTTGCCCGAGGCCACGAACCGGGCGAAGCGGCGGCCGAGCCAGCTTTCCACATCGATCGCGAGGCTGAAGCTCGCAGGCACGATGAGCAAAGTCAGGACCGTCGAGAAGATGAGGCCGCCGATCACGGTGACGCCCATCGGGCCCCGGAAGGAGCCGTCGCCGGTGAGCGACAGAGCCACCGGCACCATGCCCGCGACCATCGCCACCGTCGTCATCACGATCGGCTGCGCGCGCTTGTGGCCCGCTTCCAGGATCGCGGTGTCCTTGTCGACGCCGCGGTCGATCTCCTCGATCGCGAAATCGACCAGCAGGATCGAGTTCTTGGCCACGATCCCCAGCAGCAT
>NZ_DASVUE010000360.1:0-8892 GCF_036387215.1 Allosphingosinicella sp.
TGGTGGTCACCGGCACGCGATCGGAGGTGGTGGGATCGTCCGACCGCACGAGCTTCAACATCGCGAACGATCTGCAGGTGCAGACCGGTACCGTCGCCGATGCGCTCCGCGCCGTCCCCGGCGTCGAAGTCGATCTCCAGGGCCGGGTCAGCCTTCGCGGCGACCCAGGAGTCACGATCCTGATCGACGGCCGCCCTTCGGCGATGCTCCGGGGCGAGAATCGCGGCGACGTGCTGCTGTCCATGCCCGCGGGAAATATCGAGCGCGTCGAGGTGATCACCAATCCGTCGGCCGCGATGAGCCCGGAAGGATCGGGCGGAGTCATCAACCTCGTCTCGAAGCAGGTGCGCAAGGACAGCCGCTACGGCTCGGTCCGCGCCACCGTGGGCGGCGAAGGCCGCGGCGCATTGAGCCTCAGCGGGACGCATTCGGGCGGCGGCCTCACCGTTTCCGGCGATCTCGGCTTTCGCAGGATGACGGGCGATGCGAGCGGCACCCAGGACCGCGTGCGGCTGAACCCGGCGGGGGGCACGGTCACCAGCCGGCAGGAAACCGAGCTCGAAACCGCCAATTTCGGCGGGATGGCGCGCGTGGGCGTGGATTACGACCTCGACAAGGCGAACCGCCTCAGCACCGAGCTCAGCTATCGCGCCATTTCGGGCGACATCGACCGGACGGACGCGTTCGTCAGCTCCATCCCCGCCGCGTCCTACAACCGGGTGTCCGACCTCGACCTCTACCAGCGCAGCGCCAGCGGCCGCGTCTCCTGGCGCCGGACGCTGCCCGGCAAGGAGCATGAATTCGTCGCCGATCTCGAGGTGGAGAAAGGCAAGCTCCGGCGCGAGCTGGAAGCCGTCACCGATTTCGCGGCCGCGCCCGATTCCTACGAGCGCATCCGCAACGCCGGCGGGCGCGCCGACTACAACCTCAAGCTCGATTACAAGCGGCCGATGGGCGAGGATGCGTCGCTGAACCTCGGCTATCAGGCGAACCGCACCGAAAGCGATTTCGAAAATGCCGGCGCCCGCGGCCCGGGCTTCGGCGCGCTCGTCCCGGTCGCCGGCCTCACCAACGACTTCGACTACGACCAGACTGTCCACGCCTGGTTCGGCACCTACCGCTTCCAGACCGGCAAGCTCGAGACCCAGCTCGGCCTCCGCCTCGAGCAGGTGGAGACATTGCTCAACCAGATCACGGACCAGGTGGTCGTCCGCAACGATTATTTCCGGGCCTATCCGACGCTTCACCTCGGCTACCAGCTCAGCAAGACCGAGCAGCTTCGCGGCAGCTACAGCCGGCGGATCCAGCGGCCCTCGCCGCAGGACCTCAATCCCTACACCATCTACATCGACCCTCAGAACGTCCGCCGCGGCAACCCCTTCCTCCGCCCCGAGGTCACCGATTCCTTCGAGCTCGCGCTTCAGCACCGGAAGGCCGGGACTTTCTATTCGCTCACCGGCTTCTACCGCCGTTCGCGCGGCGGGGTGACCGACATCGTCAGCGACATCGGCGGCGGCGTCTTCCTCACCACCCGCGACAATCTCGCCACCGCCGAGCGGGTAGGCGTCGAGCTCGTCGCCAACGGCAAGCTTTCGAAGACGCTCTCCTACAACGCCTTCGGCAGCCTCCTATGGCAGGAGATCGACAGCCGCCAGGCCGGCGGCTTCGGCCCCCGCTCCGGCACCACCGGCACTGCGCGCGTCAACTTGAGCTGGCAGCCCACGCCGAAGGACTTCTTCCAGCTGAACGCAGTCTATGCGGGCAAGCAGATCCTCCCGCAGGGCTATCGCCGCTCGGGCGCGATCCTGAACCTTGGCTACCGCCGCAAGGTGAACGAGAAATTGAGCTTCCTCGTCACCGGCCAGGACGTGCTGGACAGCGCCAGGCAGGTGTCGGTCTTCGAGACGCCGACGCTCCGCGACCGCTTCGTGCAGCGCGGGACGGGGCGGATGGTGCTCTTCGGCCTCGCCTACAATCTCGGCACCGCCACCGGAAAGCGGCGGCAGGAACCCGGCTTCGAATTCCAGCAGGGCGGCGGCGACACGCCGCAGTGAGGGCGAGGAGAAGGGGCCTCTGCCCCGTCCGGGCGGATCACCGGCGCCAGGGCGGCGCGGCAGCGGCCGGATGCCAGCAGGGCTCCAGGGCCTCTACAAGCCGTGTCGCCCAGGCAGCAGCACTTCCTTTTTCGATTGCCCCCGAATAGGTCGATCTTCCGGTCGAGGTCCTGAAGGTCACTTCGACCGAATCCGCATGAAATGGTGGGGGTGCGGGAACACCGGTTTTCATCTTGGGGGCGTGAATCTCTTCAGCTACCCAGATGATCTTGTCGGCGTCGCCCACGACCGCCGATGCTGCGGGGCATTGCGCCAAATCGGCTTCCAGCCATTCCATCGATGCGCGTTCAAGCTCTGCGGCAACCGCTTCCCGAGTGGTCGCGCGCGCCTGGATCATTCGCATCCCCAGCTTGAAGCCGCGCATCCTCGGCCGCGGCTGGTCTGGAGGGGCAGGCGCGCGCACCATCCGGACCGTGCGCCGCCTGTGGCAGTCGCGTGTGACGGGTTGATGCTTCAAACAGCCCTGGCGGATTGCGAGCCCATATACCGGCCAGCTTTCGCTGTCGCCCCAGTAGACGATGGTAATCATATTCTCGCCAAACCTTTCCCCTGCAAAGAAGCGGCCGGGGTCGAATGCGGTTTCGAACAGCAGCTCGTGAGTGCGGACGATCGTCTCGACGGGAGAAGCCACGGACGCTTCGCCTTTCACCTGTGCGACGGCCGGCGGTGGCGAGGCAGCCTGCAGCAGCAGTGCGGCAGCTGCGGGAATGGAAGCGACATGTCTCACCTGCACAGATTGCTCCTCGAGAGCGATTTCCGCAACGGGTGGAAAGCGCGCGCCGAACGGCTCATGATGCGCCCGCCGATCAAGGGGGGAGCAGAATGACCATTACCGACGCGCAGCGCGATATCAGCCGGGCCTATCTGGGCGGCGGGCCCGGAGTTTTCGTCTCCGCTTTGGCCTGGTTCGCGGCGGCACTGGTGGAGCAAAGCCGGGGCGTCGGCACTGCCTTCATCGTCCTGTTCTTCGCGGGAATGCTGATCTACCCGCTCTCGACGGCAATCTCGCGGCTCGTGTTCCGGCGGGAGAAGGAGGCGCCGGACAATCCGCTCGGGCTGCTGGCGCTCGAAAGCACGATCGCGATGATCGGCGGCCTGTTCGCCGCCTGGCTCTTCCTCCGCTTCGAGCCCTCCTACGTCTTCCCGCTCGCCGCGATCGCCGTCGGCACCCATTATGCCGTCTTCAAGACGATCTACGGGGACCGCCTCTTCTGGCTGCTGGGAGCGCTCATCACGCTCGTCGGGCTGCTCAGCATCTACGACGCGGTACCGATCCCGGGCGGCCCGATCCTCGCGGTCGGCGCGATCGAGCTCCTGTTCGCGCTTTACCTGACGATGCGGGCGCGGCGGGCGAAGGGCTGAAGCGGATGCGCCGCTAGCCGGCGGACCGGGGCCACCCCTCGGTCTGCCGGAGCGCCTCGGCGAGGCCGATCCCGGCTGCGACCGCAATGTTCAGCGAACGCGTGCCCTCGACCTGCGGGATCCGGACCCTGAGATCCGCCCGCTTATGCACTTCCCCGGGCGCGCCGCGGCTTTCGGAGCCGAACAGCAGGGTGTCTCCGGGCTCGAACCGGGCGGAGGGGAGGGGTTCGGCGCCCGCGGTCGTGAACAGCACCAGCCGGCCCTCGATCCGTTCCTCGAACGCCTCCCACCCGGCGTGGCGGGTGACGGCGGCGATCTCGGCATAGTCCATCCCCGCCCGCTTCAGCGCCCTGTCGCCCCAGGGAAAGCCGCACGGCTCGATCACGTCCACCGGCGTCCCGAGGCACGCCGCAAGCCGGAGGATCGTGCCGACGTTCCCCGCCTGATCGGGCTCGTAAAGTGCAATGCGCATGGCGGGCCGTCATTGCTGCGAGCGCGGCGGCGAAGCAATCCATGCGGCACGCCAGGGCTCCGACTTTGGCCCATCGCGCTTCACGATCGGGACCTCTTTCAGCGAGGCGCGCCGACGCTGCAGGCGCTCGGCGGAAGATTGCCGCATAGATCGGATCTTACCCGCTCGTGCTCGGCCGAGTTCGAGTAAGCGGCCGCGGCGAAGGCGATCAGGACGAATGCCGGGATCAGAGCGACGATTAAGGCCAGCTTCCGCAGCCCGCGCCGGTTCGAACAGGCTATGGCGGCAAAGCCGGCGGCGACGAGGAGGAGCGGAATGCCGAGCAGGGCCGCCCGGAAAAGCCACTCGCTCCAGCCGGCGGCTCCGAACGGGTTGCCGTGTCCGCCGCCAAGGAACACCAGAGCGACATAGGCCAGGGGAAAGGCGGCTGCGATCGACGTAACGCCGAGCGCGATCAGCGGCAGGCGCAGCGCAAGCCCGAACTTCGGAGGTGCTTCGGAGTCCCCGGCTTCCATCGCGAGGCTTTGTGCACCTGGTCCCGACCGGCTGCAATGCGCAGGTTCTTATGGCTTCACGCCCTCTGCAACCGGGGCGCGCGCTGCCGTTCGGAAGAGGGCGGCGGAGAGGAGCCAGGGGAGGGCGAAGAGGGCGGAGAGGATGCCGCCGCGAGGGTCTGCCGGGAGGCCCATCATGGCGGCCAGGAACTGCACCGCCGCGGCGGCGGCCATGGCTCGCGCCATTCCCCGGCAGCGGAAGCTGGCGAGTGCGGACCCCAGGATCGCGAGCACGAGCACGCCCGCGAACAGGAGGTTGTAGCTATTGTCTTCGGAGCCGATCATCCCGACCGCCAGGTTGACCCAGATCGTGAGGAAGCTGGCGAGGATCGCAACGATCGCTCCGGCGCGGTAGAAACGATCCGAGGAGCGGCTGACCGCAAGCTCGATGCCGCCGCCCACCATTGCGAACAGCAGGCCCATCAGGACGAAGTCGCCGCCGCTCCAATCCACCTCGCGCGTGAACTGCATCGCCACCGCCGGCAGCGCCAGCAAGGCACAGGCGGCGCCCCAAAAGACGATCCGCCAGCGACTTCCGAAACCCCGATGCTCCACCTCAACCATTGTCCGTCTCCAATTCCCAAAGCGTCAGGTTGCGCTGTCGCACGCCGGCTTGCAGCACTGATCCGGGCGATGTGGAGAATCGGTGCAGGGCGGACATTGCTTCGCGGCGCCTTAGGAGGGATTGTCCTTCCTCTCACCGCCCAACCGGAGCCGACCATGATCCCGATCATCACCGCCTTCGAAGCCTCGCCGGACCGGGGCAGGGGCCTTGCGCGCGACATGCCGGTCCGCTGGGCGCTCGAAGAGGTGGGCCAGCCCTACGACGTCCGGCTCGTCTCGTTCGCCCGGATGAAGGAGCCCGCGCACCGCGCGCTCAATCCGTTCGGGCAGATCCCCACCTATGAGCAAGGCGATCTGGGGCTGTTCGAATCGGGAGCGATCGTGCTGCGGATCGCGGAGCGGAATGCCGGCCTGCTGCCGGACGAAGGGGATGCCCGGTCGCGCGCGATCATGTGGATGTTCGCGGCGTTGACGACGATGCAGGCGCCGATCGTCGAATTCGGGATGGCGGCGATATTCGAGCGCGACAAGCCCTGGTACGAAGAGCGCCTGCCGATGCTTCGGGATCGGGTCCGGGTCCGGCTCGGCGAGCTTTCCGAACGGCTCAGCGATGCCGAATGGCTGGAGGGCGCCTTCAGCGCCGGCGACCTGTTGATGGTGACGGTGCTTCGGAGGCTCGGCGGAACGGGGGCGGTGGAAGAGTTTCCGAACCTCGCCGCCTATACCGCGCGAGGCGGAGCTCGGCCCGCCTACAAGCGCGCGTTCGAGGACCAGCTGGCGGTCTTCAAGGCCAGCCAGGAGCAGCAGGCATAGGCTCTGTCCGGCTCTGCCGGTGCAGCCGTACGGAGTGGCCGGTCGCGCCTTCGCGCAATCAGGTTTTCATCAGGCATTGTCCCATTCGTGGACGGCTAATTTTGGCCGGTTGCGGCCCCCCGAAACTCTTGTCAGCAACGGTTCGACCGCTCCTGCAACCCAATAGTGGCGGCCTATGCTTGAACAGGAGAAACAACATGCGTGATCTTTTCGAAACCGAACTGAAGTATGTCAGCGGCGCCGGCAGCTCGCCTTCGGCTCCCTCGGGCTGCGGCTGCTCGCCGTGCCCGCCGACCAAGACCAAGAACAACAACGGCTACGGCAACGGCGCCGAGTCCGGCCCGGCGCCGGGCAATTCCGGTTCGCGCAACCCGCAGCTGCTGACCCAGAATTCGGGTCCGCGCGGCGTTCGCTAAGCACTCGCTTCAGACTGCAGAAACGCCTCGGCCGGAAACGGCCGGGGCGTTTTTGCGTGCGCGAGACCTCCTGCGGCGGACATCTTGATCGGAGGCCGGAACGCCGCCATTCGGCGGAAACAGTTTCCTGGAGACCCAGCGCGCCCATGATCTACGACAATATCCTCAAGTGGGCCGAGCAGACGCCCGAGCGGCCGGCGGTCACGAAGGGCGGCCGCGATCTGTCCTATGGCGCCTTTGCGCAGGCGATCGAGGCGGCGAGGCGCGACTTTGCCGGGAGGGGCCTTACCGGCGAAGGCGTGGTCGTGCTTGCGATCGGCGAGATCGCCTGGTCCTGGGTGTGCAGCCTCGCGCTTCGAAGCCTCGGGCTGACGACGATCGCGATCCGCTCGGCGGCAAGCGTCGGCGAGCTCCCGCTCCCGAACGTCCGCTGCGTTGTGACGATGCCGTCGGAAGACTGGCCGGGCCTTCCCCAACGGTGCGCGGAAGCGGGCTATTCGCTGCTGTCGCTGATGCCCGGGCAGGGAGCGGCCGGCACCGCCGATGCTCCCCGGCTTCGCGACGGCGGGCACATTCTCACCACGTCCGGAACCACGGGCACTTCGAAGATGGTGCTCTACGATGCGGCCGCCGAGGCGGGCGCGATGAGATGGCTGTCGAAGTTCGACGGCGACACGATGTACCACATATTCGATTTCGGCGCCTGGACCGCAGCTGCTTTCCTTGGCCCGTCGGCCGTCTGGCAGGCGGGTGGGGGAGTGATCGTCAGCGGCGGCACGGAGGTTCACGAAGCCCTTCGTCACCCGGGCGGGACCGACGCGATCATGCTTCCGCACCTCCTCAGCCGAATCCTGGCCGCGCCGGAGGGGTCCTTTCCGTGCAACGAGAAGCTGTGCCTGTACCTGAGCGGCGGCACCGTGACGATGACTCAGCTCGAGGAGGCGAAGCGCCGGATCACACCGACCGTGATCAACCGGCTGGCATCGACCGAAGTGGGCGGGATCGCCTCGACGCTGCTCGAGAGCCCGGAGGATCACAAATGGCATCGGCTTGTGCCCGAGCGGGGGGTGGAGATCGTCGATGACGACGATGCACCGGTGCCGGTCGGCCAGGTGGGGCAGATGCGGATCCCGACGTTCGACGGGCCTTCGGGCTATTACAACGATCCGGACGCCACGCGCCGGTTCTTCCGGCACGGATACTTCTACTCGGGCGACCTGGCGGTGGCACGCGAGGACGGCAGGATCGCGCTTCAGGGACGAGTGACGGAAGTGCTCAATGTCCAGGGCTCGAAGATCCCGCCGGCGCCGATCGAGGAGCAGATCCGGGAGGAGTTCGGCTTCTCCGCGGTCTGCCTGTTTTCGACTCAGGACGACCAGGGCGAGGAGCAGGTCTTTGCGGTCGTCGAATCGGAGAAGGCTCCGGTCCATCCCATCCAGCTGCGGATCGGCGGCCGGGTGGAGGAGGTCGAGCTCAAGGTCTGCCACATGCCGGCGATGCCGCGGACGAGCACCGGCAAGGTGATCCGCGAGGAGGTGCGAAGGCAGGCGCTGGCCCGGTTCGAGCCGGAGCTTGTGGGAGCCTCTGCGGCAGGCTGAGCAGCCGGATCAGCGGACCCGCACGGAAAGGCGGAAGCTTCGATCGGCGCGCGCCTTCCTGTCCCACGGCTGGCGGTAGACGAGGCGCAGCGTGCCGCGTCCGGCCGAGCGTGCGGCGAAGGTGAATTCCTGGGTTCCGCCGGCTCCGGCGATGGGCGGCCCGCCCCGCGGCGCGGAGGGAGCAAGGTAGCCGCCGCCGGTGCGCTTCAGGATGCGGGGAAGCTCCGCCACTTCCCAGGAATAGCCGGTCGTCCCGTTGCTCTCGAGGCGGAGCCGTAGCGTCTCGCCGCGGCTGAGGACGATCTGCCGCCCGTTGGCGCCTTCCGTGAGGGTGCGGGCGGGTTCCCTGGCGGCCACTGAGGCGGGCGCTGCAAGGAAAGGCAAAGCGAGTGCGGCGAGGAGGAGCTTCATCCGTTGAGTGAAGCCGAAGCGGGTGAGCCCGTCAACGGGTTAGGGGAGCGCGCTCAGCAGGTCCTCGAGCTCGGAATGGACCTTGATGTGCCGCGCCAGCTGCTCGGAATAAGCAGCGGCGAGATAGCGGTGGGCGTTGGCGGCGGCGGGCGTAGGCGCCTGCTGCGCGAGCCGGGCTTCCTCGAGCGCCCGCCGGCTGAAGAATTCGAACTCGCTCTCGCCGACAAAAGGGGCCGGGCCGAGTTCCTCTTCCGGCTCCGCGGGGGCGGTTCCGAGAGCCGTTTCGAAGTCGTGATGGTGGCAGCCCATGATCAGCGCTCCGGCGCGATTTGCGGCTGTTCGAATGGCGGCATCAGGCGACTTCACTCCTCGCGCCGGCACGGCGCTCGTCAGTTCACCCCCACGCTTTCCGCCTAGCGGGTGCCGGGTTAACGTTTTCCTACCCGAAGCCCTGCCGATGCCCGCAGGCGGTCACGTTTTGCGGCCCTCTGTGCCGCCCCGGGACGGCGCTTCCGTTAACCCTGATAGCGTCTTGATGCGTTGGTAAAGAGGCCGTTAACCGGTGGCCATGAACCGCCTCTCGCCGCT
>NZ_DASVUE010000361.1:0-12101 GCF_036387215.1 Allosphingosinicella sp.
TTCGCCTATGACGGCACCGACCTCATCGCGGAGTATAACAGCTTCAACACGCTCCAGCGCCGGTTCGTGCACGGGCCGGGGGTGGACGAGCCTTTGGTCTGGTACGAAGGCTCGGGCACCGCCGACCGCCGGTTCCTGCACGCGGACGAGCGCGGCTCGATCGTCGCAATCAGCAACGGCTCGGGCACCGTCACCAATATCAATAAGTATGACGAATATGGCGTGCCGGCGAGCACCAATGTGGGGCGGTTCCAGTATACCGGCCAGAAGTGGATCGGCGAGATCGGCCGCTACGACTACAAGGCGCGGCTTTACTGGCCCCAGGGCGGCCGGTTCATGCAGCCGGACCCGATCGGGTACGACGACGGGATGAACCTCTATGCCTATGTGAAGGGCGACCCGGTGAATCGGATCGATCCGTTGGGCCTCAAGTGGGTCCGGGTGTGTGACAAAAACGGCTGCCACTTGGAGCAAGAAATCGTAGTAACCGGCAGCAGGAGTGGGGGAGGCGGCGGCCAGGAGATTGTTGTAACAGCTCAAATCCGGAGACCCGGCGGAGACGGACCAGGAGGCGGCGGCCAAAGGCCTCCGGTCGGGATCGGTCACAATGAGGGGCCGCCGCTTAACGAATTTGTGCAGGAGATTGTCGTCAACGGCCGGAAGGCCACGAAATTTGTAAAAATTATTGGCAAGGGTTTGGCTGGTGCTGTGATCGAAGGAGTGTTCTTCCCTGAGCCAGCAGGTGAAACTCAAGAGACAATGCGTAGTCTCGACGAGACCCGAGAAGCAGCCAACCTGGGGTATAAGTTAGACAGATCCAGACGCTCTCATCGCCAGAACGTATACAAGAAGGGGGCGCGCTTGCTCACACGTGATATCGATGGGCATAAAGGGGGGTTCTGGAAAATGTATGATCTGAAGGGCAACCGACTAGGTACGTATAACAGGGATCTAACCGTGAGGATTGGAAAATAATGTGCAAATTTGGGATGGTATATTCAGATGAGCCTCAAGTGGATGCTAATGGAGATAAGTTCTCGAAAGGCAGACTATTTCTGGGAGGGGAGTCAGAGATAGTACTTTCAGACCACCATTTATGGTCGGCGTCTGATTATTTGATGCACTGGAAACTATCTGCATCTGATATGTTAAATAGAAATATACCAACCTTATTCTGTTCTTCATTGTCTGTTAACAGTATCGATCTGTGGATTGGATTACCTGGATTAAGTCATGTTATATTCTATAATAGGATTTCCAAATCAGACGATATATACGCTTCCGAAATGCGGATACATCCACATGGATCATTCTTGGATTTCTTAGGGGAGCCTACCAGTGAGTGGTCCAGTTGGGCGGTCCCTTTAGGTTATATCAGATGTTTTGTTGATCGATCTAAGTAGATTATATGTAAAGGAGCTTGAGGCACGACACCTGTAGATTGAGGCGGCAGTCGACTTACACGTGCGTCGGCTCCCATATCCTTTCCGTCGCACCTCGGTCAGCAGGGGAACGGCACGGCCAGCAGCTACAGCTACGATGCCGTGTGGCGTCTCTCCCAGCTGGTGCAGAACGCAGGCGGGAATTCCGGGACACAGTACCTAATTAACTGACGCAGGGGCTGGCGCAGAGCTACCAGCTCCTTCTGCATCACCGCCCCACGTTCAAGAACCGTCCCGGCACCGAGCCGGACGTGACCTACGGCTACGACCTGCTCGGCCGGATGGTCTCGGCCTCGCAGCCGGGGCATGCGCTGAGCTTCAGCTATGACGCGCTGGGGCGGCAACTGAGCGAGAGCGGCCCGCTGGGGACGGTCAGCTCGAGCTGGGACGCTGCCGGCCGGCGGACGGCGCTCACCGATCCGGGCGGGTTCACGGCTCTTTACACCTATCTCGTCACCGGCGAGCTGAGGACGATCCAGCAGCCGGGCTCCGGGCCGTTCAGCCCGGGGATCGTGCTGGCGACGTTCGGCTATGATCCCGCCACCAATGCCGGCCAGCTCGGCCTTCGCACCTCGATCAGCCGAGCGAACGGTGCGGCGACCAGCTACGGCTATGATGCGGCGCTTCGCCTGTCGCAGATCGCCCATTCGGGCACGAGCCAGAACGTAACGTTCACCTATGGCTACAACCCGGCGGGGCAGATCGTCAGCCGCGAGAGCAACAACGACCCCTATTCCTATAGCGGCGACAGCGCCGGCACGACCTCGACGCGGGCCAACGGGCTGAACCAGCTTCAGAGCCGGAACGGGGCAACGGTCGGCCATGATGCGAAGGGCAATACCCTCAACGATCCGAGCTTCGGCTACAGCTACGGCCACTCGTCGGAGAACCAACTCACCAGCGTCGGTGGCTCGGGCTGGTCGCTCGGGCTCTCCTACGATCCGTTGGACCGGCTCTATCAGGCGGGGAGCACAAGGTTCCTCCATGACGGCACCGACCTCATCGCGGAATATAACAGCTTCAACATGCTCCAGCGCCGGTTCGTGCACGGGCCGGGGGTGGACGAGCCTTTGGTCTGGTACGAGGGCACCGGCACCGGCGACCGCAGGTTCCTGCATGCGGACGAGCGCGGCTCGATCGTCGCGGTCAGCAACGGCTCGGGCACCGTCACCAACATCAACCGCTACGACGAATATCGCGTTCCGGCGAGCACCAACGTGGGGCGGTTCCAGTATACCGGCCAGAAGTGGATCGGCGAGATCGGCCGCTACGACTACAAGGCCCGCATGTACTGGCCCGGGGGCGGCCGGTTCATGCAGCCGGACCCGATCGGCTACGGCTCAGGCGTGAACATGTACGCCTATGTCGGCGGCGATCCGGTCAACTTCACGGATCCAACGGGACTAGAAACCCAAGCGCAATGCCAAGCCCTAAAGGCAGCGGAAGCTGCGAAGGGCGACGCAGGCGCCCTCGTCGTGTGCGGAGGCAGCAGGAGTGGGGGAGGTGGCTGGGGCAATGCCGGCGCACTGTTGGGCGGAGGGCGCAGCGGAGGAGGAGGCGCTATGGACGGCGGCGGTGGTGGCGCGCCGCAACCGACGGAAACGGCGGAGAGCTCGAGGACGCCTCAAGCATGTCCGCTGCTGCCTCCGTCACCGGCCATGATGAATGAGGCTACCAATTCTGCTCTTGCATCTATATACGGACAGGGAAATGGTAGACCGACTACAAGTGCGCTCACGAGCGAGTTTTCACGAATAAGCGGCTTGCCTGATTTTTCTCGGAACGGATGGCGCCCGGTCCACTCAAGCCACGCTCCTTATGCTTATGAACGTTCTATTCCGGGGTCCACTGACGTTATCAAAGTCTATATTAATGACTCGCATAATAACGGCTTAAACACCGCCACTATTACATCTTCTACGCGTTCAGCTGGACACTTTCTGAACTGGCCATTCTACCAGATGGGATTACCCGTGAATGCGTTGAAAGCAGCAAATTACATTAGAAGCAATTGCATAGTGCAGAAGATTAAATGATGAGCAAATCTATTCAGGCAGTTGCTGTAGTTGCGGTATCTTCTGGATTAAGCTATCTGACGGGATCCTTAGACTACAGGTCTCCGTTGAATCTGATTTGGATGATCGTATTTCCGTTAGTTATAGGGGTGTTAGCTAACGGCACGCCGGAACACAGGTTCTATATGTCCTTTACGCTTGTAATCTTGTCGTTGGTCGCAGGTGCGATCGTGGGATCAGGCTTTAGCTGAACTTTGCGCTAAGTAGCAGGCAATAAGAAGTGCAGAATTATCTGGGTCGAGACCGGGGCGCTCTGCCCCGGCTCTTCTTCTTTTTGTTGCTCTCACGACCAAACTTCGCGGCCATGACCGGCTGGCGAAAACGCTTTATCCCGCCCGACGGAGGGCGCCGGAACGAGCAACGCGAACGATTATGAACAGCTCGTCTATGAGAGCCGCAACGGGGGCGTGCAGAATTCGCCTCTGGTGGCGGGCTTCCGCAACCGTGCGAACCAGACGATTGGCTTCAGCTACGACGCGCTCGGCCGCCCGACGCTGAAGGATTTGCCGGGCACGGAGCCGGACGTTTCCTACGGCTACGATCTTCTGGGACGGACAACCTCCGCTTCGCACTCCGGGAACAGCCTCAGCTTCAGCTACGACGCGCTTGGGCGGAGCCTCACGCAGGCGGGGCCGCAGGGGACTGCGTCGTCACAATATGACATTGCCGGCCGGAGGACCCGGCTCACCTATCCGGGGAGCGGGCTCTACCTCACCTACGATTATCTTCCAACCGGTGAGATGACCGCGATCAGGGATAACGGCGCCGCGTTCGGCATCGGCGTGCTGGCTTCGTTCGGCTATGACGACCTCGGGCGGCGGACCAGCCTCACCCGCGGCAAGGGGACGAGCACGAGCTACGGCTACGATCCGGCATCGCGGCTGTCGCAGCTCGTGCAGAGCGCAAGCGGGGCGCCGTTCCTCACATCCGGGTTCAGCTACAATCCCGCCTCGCAGATCCTGCTCAGGACGCGCTCGAACGACGTCTATGAGTTCAGCGCCTCGAGCGTCAGCCGGAGCGAGGTCCCGAACGGTGTGAACCAGCTCGTCAGCTTCGGCGGCACTCCGATCGGCTACGACGCCAAGGGCAACGTCACCTCCGACGGCACGCGCACGTTCGGCTATTCCTCCGAGAATATGCTGACGAGCGGCGGCGGAGCGACCTTCGCCTACGATCCGCTGATGCGGCTCTACCAGGTGGCGGGCACGGCCATGACGCGGTTCGCCTATGACGGCACCGACCTCATCGCGGAGTATAACAGCTTCAACACGCTCCAGCGCCGGTTCGTGCACGGGCCGGGGGTGGACGAGCCTTTGGTCTGGTACGAGGGCACCGGCACCGGCGACCGCAGGTTCCTGCATGCGGACGAGCGCGGCTCGATCATCGCGGTCAGCAACGGCTCCGGCACCGTCACCAACATCAACCGCTACGATGAATATGGCGTGCCGGCGAGCACCAACGTGGGGCGGTTCCAGTATACCGGCCAGAAGTGGATCGGCGAGATCGGCCGCTACGACTACAAGGCGCGGCTTTACTGGGCTGGAATCCTGATTGGATTTTCAGACATGGCGAAACCTTTGGCAGGGGCAGCCGAGGCGACCCCAGGTGGGTCGATCCGAAAGGAGGGCACTGGCGGTGGCACTCTCCCGACAAGTGGCACAAACAAGGTCATTGGGATCATAATCCCTGGACGCGCTGGAATTCGCCGTGGCAGCATATTTACGAGGTACCATCCATGACGCCTCAACAATGGAACCACTGCTACGCTCAAGGCAGGTGTGTGTGATCTATTCAGGAGTTGATCTATGATCATTGATTATCTCTCATCCGGAGCACGGGAGTGTCCATTAATAAGGCTCTTTGGAAACGATCATACAGGATTCGTGGAGCTAAAACAGATAACCAGCTTACTCAGTCATGTTCCCAACCGAGAGGATCTACTAGAAAATTATGCGTCTTTCCACTTGAGTGATTTCGATAGTTTTTGCTTAGGCAATATGGGAAACTTTGGAGTTCAGGTCACTGGAAGGCGGATTGAGTGGAGGACCTCACCCTCAAATTGGCACACGATTTCATTGCTGATTGAGCCACTGGTGGATGCGCCGTTACATCCAGTCTCTTACCAATGGCTCTGGGGGCCTGCGGCGATCGACCCGTTAGATCATTCCGAGACATCGGTTCTTCTATCGAAGAGCGTGGAGGGCGTTTGGTAGTTTTCGGAAAGATCGGTGATGGGGAGTCGATGCGTCCTGGGCCGGCTCCATTTTGTCTCCGTAGCTGGTGAACCGCTTTAAACCGTCCGCACCGGCTCGACTATAACGCGGCCTCCAACATCACCAGCTTCAGGAACCGTGCGAACGAGACGATCTTCTTCAGCTACGACAATCTGGGTCGCCTGACGCTGAAGAACCTGCCGGGCGCGGAGCCCGACGCGACCTACGGCTACGACAATCTTGGCCGCCTGACCTCCGCCTCGCAGCCGGGGCATGCGCTGAGCTTCAGCTATGACGCGCTCGGCCGCCAGCTGAGCGAGAGCGGGCCGCTGGGCACGGTGAGCTCGAGCTGGGACGCTGCGGGCCGGCGGACGGCGCTCACCGATCCGGGCGGGTTCACGGCTCTCTACACCTATCTCGTCACCGGCGAGCTGAGGACGATCCAGCAGCCGGGCTCCGGGCCGTTCAGCCCGGGAACCGTGCTGGCGACGTTCGGCTATGACGATTTCGGGCGCCGGAAGTCGGTCACTCGAGCCAATGGTGCGGCGACCAGCTACAATTATCACAGCAATTCCGGCCTGCTCTCGCAGATCGTGCATAGCGGCACGAACCAGGATGTGACGTTCGGCTTCACCTACAACCCGGCGGGAGAAATCATCAGCCGCGAGAGCAACAACGATGCTTACTCCTATAGCGGCGACAGCGCGGGCACGACCTCGACGCCGGCCAACGGGCTGAACCAGCTTGCAAACCGAAAACGGGACGACCATCGGCCACGATGGGAGAGGGAACACCACCAACGATCCCTCGCTCGGCTACAGCTACGGCTACAACTCCGAGAATCTGCTGACCAGCGTCGGCGGCTCGGGCTGGTCGCTGGGGCTCTCCTACGATCCTCTGGACCGGCTGTACCAGGCGGGGAGCATTCGCACGCTCTACGACGGCACCACCCGCATCGGCGAATATAACAATGCCGGGACGCAGACCTCGAGGTTCGTGCACGGCCCCTCGATCGACGAGCCGATGATCGAATATGGCGGCTCCGGGCTGGCCACCCGCTCGTTCCTCTTGGCGGACGAGCGGGGCTCGATCGTCAACGCGGTGAGCGACGGCGGCGCAAGCGCGATCGGCCGCTATGACGACTACGGCAAGGTGCAGAGCTTCGCCAGCCGGTTCGGCTTTGCAGGCATGCCCTACGAGACGGCGAGCGAGCTCTATTACGCCCGCGCCCGCATGTTCAACCCGAGGCTGCCGAGGTTCATGCAGCCGGATCCGATCAGATATGGCGACGGGATGAACATGTATCCCTATGCGGGTGGAGATCCGGTGAATCGGATTGATCCATTCGGCTTCAAGTGGGTCCGGGTGTGTGACAAAAACGGCTGCCACTTGGAGCAAGAAATCGTAGTAACCGGCAGCAGGAGTGGGGGGGCGGGAGCACTGCTGAGAGGGGGAAACAACGGCGGTCGTGGCTGGAGCTTGGGAGGTGAATTGCCAGGAGGTTTCCCAGTACCGGACTGTCGGGTTCCTACGACGAATATGGGCAGACGCAGACCTTCGCCGGCTGGTTCGGCTATACCGGCCGCCCCTACGACACCCTGACCTCCGCGGCTTCGCGCGCTGGCGTGCTAGCGGCTCCTGTCGCGCAGCCACAGGAGCAGCGCGACGAGGACGCCGACCCCCGCGCCGGCAAGGAAGCCTATGCTCGGCTGGCCGAGGATGAGGCCACCGATCACGCCCGCGATGATGGCGGCGGCGAGGATGGAGCCGCCGGCGCGGCCGGGGGTGCGCTGGTCGTTCATCGGCGCTCAATGGCAGGGGAAAATGCGCTCCGCCAGTCATAGTGAACGGCAGGTTCACGATGACGGTGCGGCATTTCGAAAGGGAGGCGGCGTTAGAGCGGGCGCGGGGAAAAGACAGAAGAGCGGGGAAGCGCGTGCATCAGGACGGCCATCAATATGTACATGTCCAGGACCGGGCGGCGCTCGCCGAGGCGAACGAGCTGATCGCGCGCTTCGGGGAGCATGCCGGGCTCGAAGCGGCCCAGCGCGCCAGCCGCAGCCGTTCGCTGGGGAACGTCATCCACTTCTGCCACTGGAAGCAGATCGAGCGCACCATCGAGATGCTTAGCGCGGGCGAAGTCACCGGCACCATAAACTGATAGAATCCAACGCAAAATGCGCGCTGGCGGAGCGGTCCGGCGGCGGCTAGATTCGCGCCATGTTGCAAGTCGCTGCGGGGCGGCCTGTGGCGGCCGCTTTGGCCGCCGCCGCCCTTACCTTATGGCCCGCTGCCGCCGCCGCGCAGGACGCCACCCCCTATGACGAGCTGAACCGGCCGCTAGATCCATCGGCGCCGATGGACCCGCTTCCGGATCTCGGCGTCGACTGGCCGGACATGGAGGTGGCGGAGCCGGTCGCCGCCCGGCCCGACACGACCATCGCCGATGCGGAGACGGAGCGCTCCTATACGGTGCGCATCGAGGGGCTGGACGCTGCGGCGGACCAGGGGCTGACGGCGCAATTCCAGCAGCTCTCGACGCTGGAGGCGAACCGCAAGGATCCCGCCAACGCCGCTCAGATCGACCGGCGCGCGCGCGAGGATGCAGTGCTGCTCGGCGAGCTGCTGCGCGGCTACGGCTATTATGACGCTCAGGTGGCGACGCGGATCGAGGCGGCTGCCGGCGCCGGCAACGCGCTCGTCACGCTCGAGGTGCAGCCGGGGCCGCAATACCGGTTCGCGGAGGTGGCGCTCCCCGGGATCGATGCCGCCGGAGCCGATGCGGCGGCGCTCAAGGAAGCGTTCGGGATCGATCCGAACGACCCCGTCAATTCCGCCGCGGTGACCGCGGGCGAGGCGGCGCTCCGGGCCGAGCTCGGCCGGCGCGGCTATGCCTTCGCCGATGTCGGCACGATGGACGTGGCGGTGGACCACGCGACCCGAACGGTGCGCCTCGTGCTGCCGGTGCAGCCGAACGGCACCCGGCGGTTCGGCCGCTTCATCGTCGAGGGGCGCGAGCTCTTCGATGCCGCCCATCTTGGCGAGATCGCGCGGTTCGACGAAGGCGAGACGCTGTCGACGCCGATGATCGACGACCTTCGGCGGGCGATCGTCGCGACCGGCATCGTCTCTACAGTGAACATCCGGCCGGTGGCGCGGCAGGGGAGCGAGGTGGTGGACCTTGCCGTGACGCTCGAGCCGGCGCCGCTGCGCACGATCGCCGGCGAGGCCGGCTATGGGACTGGCGAGGGCGCCCGCGTCGAGCTGAGCTGGGAGCATCGCAACCTCATCCGGCCCGAGGGCGCGGTGCGGTTCCGCGGGGTGGTGGGTACGCAGGAGCAGGTGCTTGCGGCGACGCTCCGGCGCAACAATTTCCGCAAGCGCGACCAGGTGCTGACGGCCCAGATCGCCGCCAGCCATGTCGATCGGCAGGCCTACGATGCGCGAACCTTCCTGGTCGGCGCGGCGATCGAGCGGCAGACCAACATCATCTGGCAGAAGAGGTGGACCTGGTCGGTCGGCGGGGATCTCATCGCCACCGACGAGCGCGACGTCGATGTCGATACCGCGACGACGCGGCGGCGCACCTTCTTCATCGGCGCTCTGCCCGCAACCCTCAGCTATGACGGTTCGAACGACCTGCTCGATCCGACCCGCGGCTTCCGCCTCTCCGGCCGCTTCTCTCCGGAAGCTTCCTTGCAGAGCGGCGCGTTCGGCTATGCGCGGCTGCAGATCGACGCCAGCTTCTACCAGCCGGTGACGCCCACGGTGGTGATCGCCGGGCGGACCCGGCTCGGCACCATCGCCGGCGCCGAGCGCGACCGGATCGCCCCATCCCGCCGCTTCTACGCCGGCGGCGGCGGATCGGTGCGCGGCTTCGGCTATCAGGAGCTCGGGCCCCAGGATCCGGTGTTCGACGATCCGATCGGCGGCCGGAGCCTTGCCGAATTCGCGCTCGAGGCGCGGGTGCGGGTCGGCAATTTCGGGATCGTGCCGTTCATCGATGCCGGCAACATCTACACGTCCGAGCTGCCGAGGCTGGACAGCCTGCGCTTCGGCGCCGGGATCGGGGTGCGTTACCATACGCGCTTCGGGCCGATCCGCATCGACGTCGGCACTCCGCTGGGGCGGCGGCAGGGTGAATCGAGGGTGGCGGTCTACGTGTCGCTCGGACAGGCATTCTGATGGACGCGGAGGCGCCGGCCGCCCCGCCCGGCGAGGAAGCGGAAGCGCGGCCCCGGCGGCGGCGCTGGCTGTCGCGTCTTGCGAAGTGGGTTATCGGGCTGCTGCTGGTTATGCTCCTCGCGGCGGGCGCTTTCCTTGCCTTCCTCGACACCGCTCCAGGCCATCGCTTCCTTGCCGACCGGGTGGCGGCGCTTAGCCCGCGATCGGGGCTGAAGATCCGCATCGGCCGGATCGACGGCTCGATCTGGGGCGAAACGCGCCTGCGCGACGTGCGCGTCTACGATCCCAGGGGGCTGTTCGCTGAATCGCCGCTCATAGATGTCGAATGGCAACCTTTAGCCTGGCTAACGAACCGGCTGGTGATCGACGATCTCGCCTCGGAATTGGTCGTGCTTCACCGGCTTCCGAAGCTCATTCCCAGCGATGAGCCGGGCCCGATCCTGCCTGGCTTCGACGTGCGGGTGGGGCGGCTTCGGATCGCGCAGCTGCTGCTGGAGAAGGGGGTGGCGGGGCAGCGCCGCATCGCCGCGGTCATGGGCCAGGCGGACATCCGCTCCGGGCGGGCGCTTGTCGATCTCGATGCGGTGGTGCGCGGCGGCGGCGACCGGCTGTCGCTGCTGATCGACGCCGAGCCGGACCGGAACCGCTTCGACCTGGACGTGCGGCTCCAGGCGCCGGCGGGCAGTGTGGTCGGTGCGCTGCTCGGCACCCGGATGCCGGTGGGTCTCAGGGTAGAAGGCGACGGCCGCTGGAGCGCGTGGCGCGGGCGGGCGCAGCTGGATTACGCCGGCCGGCGCAGCGCCGATCTGACGCTGAGGGCTGCGAACGGCAACTACAGCCTTTCCGGGCGGCTCGCGACGCAAGGCCTGTTGAGGGGCAAGGCCGCGCGGCTGACGGCTCCGACGGTACTGGTGAACGCCCGCTCAACGTTCGAGGACCGGCGGCTGGACGGGCGGCTTTCGCTGCGATCGGCGGCGCTGAAGCTCGAAAGCCGGGGCGTTATCGATCTTTCGAAGAGCAGCTTTGAGGGCGTCCGGATCGGCGTCGACCTCCTTCAGCCGCCGACCTTGTTCCGGAACATGAGGGGTGAGCGGGTGCGGCTCACCGGCTTGCTCAACGGGCCCTTCCGCCGCGCCGCGTTCGCCTATCGCATCACCTCGCCCCGGGTCTGGTTCAACAGCACCGGATTCGAGGAGGTGCGGGTGGAGGGGCGCGGCCGCTTCTCGGCTTCGCCCGTGAACGTGCCGGTGCTGCTGACGGCGCGGCGCGTAACTGGCGTTGGAGATGTAGCGGGCGGGATCCTCGCGAACCTTCGCGTTCAGGGGGTGCTGAAGGTCAACTCGAAACGGGTGACGGGGGAGGGGCTGGCGCTCACCTCCGACAAGCTCAAGGGGAAGATCAGCCTGCTGGTGGACCTTGCCACGGGGCAGTTCGACATCATCATTTCCGGAGGCCTCAGCCGCTACCTCATTCCCGGGCTCGGCATCGTCGACGTGCTGACGGAGCTCAAGGTGGTGCCGGGGCCCGGCCGAAAGGGCACGCTGGTGACAGGCCGCGGCCGTGCCTGGGTTCGCCGCTTCGACAACCGGTTCCTGCTCGGCCTTGCCGGTGGGCTGCCGCAGATCGACACCGGCCTCATCCGCGCTTCGGACGGGATCCTTCACTTTCGAGGCCTGAAGCTGACGGCGCCGTCGCTCCGCGCCACCGGCAACGGCTTCAGGCGCAAGGACGGGACCTTCTTCTTCGAAGGATCCGGCACGCAGGCGACCTACGGCGCCTTTGCGATGAGCCTCGATGGCAAGATCAGCCGTCCGAAGATGGCGATCCGTCTGGCGCGGCCGAACGACGCCATGGGGCTCGCGAACGTCCTGCTGAACCTCGATCCGACGGCGCAGGGCTTCGCCTACCGCGCTGAAGGCATGTCCACGCTCGGGCCGTTCCGCTCGAACGGCGCAATCCTGCTGCCGGCCGGGCAGCCGGCGCTGATCCAGGTGGCCGCGCTCAACGTCTCGGGCACGAGCGCGAGCGGCATGCTGCGAAGCGATCCCGGCGGCTTCACCGGGAGGCTGAATGTCGCCGGCGGCGGCCTCGACGGGCAATTGCTGTTCAGCCCGGTCGGACAGGTGCAAAGGATCGAGGCGCATCTGGCGGCGAACGAAGCGCGCTTCGCAGGTCCGCCGCCGATC
>NZ_DASVUE010000362.1:0-2415 GCF_036387215.1 Allosphingosinicella sp.
CAGCCGCGCCGCCTCGGCCACCGCTGCGGCCGGCTGCTGCGCGTAATGGAGGACCTGGTGGATGATCACCGTGTCCGCGGTGCCGGCAGCGAGCGGCAGCGAATACATGTCGGCTTGGCGAAGCTCGGCAGTGGCAAGCCCGGCTTCGGCGAGTTTGACGCGCGCGAGGCGGAGCATCTCGGGCGAGCGGTCGATCCCGAGCGCACTCTTTGCGGTGCCGCCGAACAGCTCCAGCATCCGCCCGGTGCCGGTGCCAACATCGACCAGCCGGCCGGTGTCGTGGCCGCCGAGGGCGCGCGCGATCGCCGCCTCCACCTCCGTCTCGGCGATGTGCAGCGACCGGAGCTCGTCCCAATGATCCGCGTGGAGCGCGAAATAGCGCTCGGCGGCGGCGGCGCGGTCGGCACGGACCGCGGTCAGGCGAGCCGAATCGGCCGCAGCCCAATGATCCTCCCCGTCCACCTGCGCCCAGCGATCGAGCAGGTTGAACAGGGGATCGACGCGCTCGGACGCGCCGAGGCTCAGGAAAACCCAGCTCCCCTCCTTGCGCCGCTCCGCCAGCCCCGATTCGATCAGGATCTTCACGTGGCGCGAGACGCGCGGCTGGCTTTGCCCGAGCACCTGCGCGAGCTCGCCCACCGACAGCTCCATCGCGCGCAGCAGGTTCATGATCCGAAGCCGTGTCGGATCCGCAAGCGAGCGGAAGATTTCGGGAGCGCCGGACATTGAATTTAAGGATATAAAGATATCTTTATATGCGGGTCAATATGATTGTGCTGCGGTGAGTTGAGGGATTTCCCTACTGAAACAGTAGACATAGGAGCCCGACTCCTCTATTTCGCGTCTCCGCTGGAAGCCTGGGGAATGATCCTCCGGCACCTCGCCCAGCACAGGGATGCTCCAATCCTAAGGAGAGACGTTATGAAGAAGATTGCTCTGATCACCGCCGCGGTTGCTTCGCTCGGTCTGGCCGCTTGCGGCGGCAACAGCGGCGCCGGCAACGAAGCCAACACCGCCGAGACCAACACCGAGGCGACTGCCAACGAGACGATGACCGACGTCAACGCCGCTGCCGGCGACGCCGCTGCTCTGAACGCTGCCGAGGGCGCCCTCGACAACGCCAGCACTGCGGTCGAGAACGCTCAGGAAGCCGTTTCGAACGTCGCCGAGAACGCTTCGGGCAACGCCCAGTAAGCTTTTCGCTTCAAGCGATACGGGAGGGTCGGGTGCCGCAAGGCGTCCGGCCCTCTTTCTTTTGGTGAAGATGCCGCTAGGCTCGCCCCCGGACCTGCGGGAGGCATGCGTTTTGAAGAATTCGATCGGTTTCGTCATCGTGGCCGCAGTGCTCGGCCTTGGCGCTTGCGGGGGCGGCGAAGAGAAGGAAGGCGGCGTCACCGCCGAAGAATCGAAGCAGCTTAATGAGGCTGCCGAGATGCTTGATGCTTCGCCTGACAGCCTGGTGGCCGGAGACGAGACGGGGCTCGGCAATGGCGAGGCGGCGAGCGGGGATGCAGGGAACGAGGCGGTGGTTGATAACGGCGCTGCCAGCGGGAATGTTGGGAACGCTCAATAGGCTCTAGATCGTCGGAATAAAGAAAGGGCCGGGAGTGAACTCCCGGCCCTTCTTTTTTGGCTTGGCTGTTCGCACGGGCAAAGCCCGTGCTTGCGTCGGACGGGCTCGTGCGGCTTTCGGCCGCACGCCCCGCCGGCCGTTCTGATTCCGTCGCCGGCGCAGCCGAGGCTGCGCCGGTGCGAAATCAGAAGTCCATGCCGCCCATGCCGCCCACGCCGCCGGGCATGCCGCCGCCGCCGGCCGAGGACTTGTCCTCGGGCGCCTCGCTCACGGCCGCTTCGGTCGTGATGAGGAGGCCCGCGACGGACGCTGCGTCCTGGAGAGCGGTGCGGACGACCTTGGTCGGATCGATCACGCCGGCCTGAACCAGGTTCTCGTAGACCTCGGTCTGGGCGTTGAAGCCCTGCGTCGCGTCGTTGCCCTCGAGCAGCTTGCCCGAGATCACGGCGCCGTCGTGTCCGGCGTTGGACGCGATCTGGCGAACCGGCGAGTACAGAGCCTTGCGGACGATATCGATGCCGCGGGTCTGGTCGTCGTTCTGACCCTTCATGCCCTCGAGCGCCTTGGTCGCATAGAGCAGCGCGGTACCGCCGCCCGGGACGATGCCCTCTTCAACGGCCGCGCGCGTTGCGTGCAGCGCGTCGTCGACGCGGTCCTTGCGCTCCTTGACCTCGACCTCGGTCGAACCGCCGACCTTGATCACCGCAACGCCGCCGGCCAGCTTGGCCAGACGCTCTTGCAGCTTCTCGCGGTCGTAGTCCGAGGTGGTCTCTTCGACCTGCGCCCGGATCTGGTTGCAGCGGCCCTTGATGTCCTCGGGGTTGCCCGCGCCCTCGACGAGC
>NZ_DASVUE010000363.1:0-2969 GCF_036387215.1 Allosphingosinicella sp.
ATGGAGGCCGGTCACCACCAGCCAGAGCAGAAATCCGCCGCCGAGCGCGATCCAGCCGGGGTTCGCCGCCCGCCATTTCACCTTGCGGGCCAACAGCGCTCCGAACGGGGCGAATGACGTCCGCGATTGCCAGAGGTACCAGCGCTCGCCCAGCGTCCGCAGCTTCTTCCGGTCCTGTCCGATCGAGCCGCCAAAGGCGAGGATCAGGATCCCGCCGGCGACGATCAGGTTGCGCGGGCTGCCCCAGACCGAGAGGTGCACCAGCGCCCACAGGATGAAGCTCCAGTTCATGGGATGGCGGGTGATCGCGAACACGCCGGTTGCGGCCCTGGTCGTCTGCTTCTCGGCCCCGGGATGAGGGAAGGCAGGGTTCCGGACGAGCGAGCCGATTAGGAGGATGCTCGCCAGCAGCATGATCGCGGACGCGGCGGGCCACCACCAGGCGGGCGCGATCCAGTAAGGCACTCCGTCGGCGCCCGGATAGGCGAGGATCATCCACCCCAATGTCGCCACAGAGACCAGCGAATAAGCGATCCTGAACCCGCTTTCGCCCATGTTCCCGACGAGCGTGAGCCGAAGCGGGTGCGACATCAGGAAGTGGGTGCCGACGAAGGCGACGGTCGCCAGCGCGAGACTGGCGGTGGCCATCAGCGCTCGTAGGCCTTGGGGAGCGGCCCCTCGGTCGCGGTGCGGTAGCGGTCGCGAAGCTTGGTCTGGCGCGTGTCGAGCGGCTGCTGGACCCCGTCGATCATCACCATCTGAGCGATCGAGCTGGTCTCGAGCGGATCGCCGTCCCAGATCACCACATCGGCGCGGCGCCCGGCGCGAAGCGAGCCGATCTCGCCGCCGAGCCCCATCACCTCGGCCGGCCGCGACGTGATCGAAGCAAGCGCCTCACCCCAGCTGAGGCCGGCGGCTCCCGGCACCTTCGCAAGCGCAACGAGATTTCCCGCATTCTGGCGGCTGACCTGGATCATCCGGGTCTCGTCTTCATTGATCGTGCCCATGGCGACGTTGATCCCGGCCGCACGCATACGTCCGAAGTTGGATTGAGTCGCCGCCAGCTGCTCGAAGGAGGCCGGAAGGTCGACCAGCGCATTGGCGATCACCGGCACTCCGGAAGCCTTGATCTCCTGCGCCACCGTCCAGCCCTCGGTCGCTCCGACCAGCACCAGCCTCAGGTTCGGGAATTCGCGATTGAGGCCCAGGACCTGAAGAATGTCGCTAGCCCGCTCGACATGGACGAGGAGAAGCTGTCGCCCAGCGAGCACCGGCACCAGGGCCGCCGCGTCGAAGCGGGTGAGGAGCACGTCGTCTCCTCGGCTGACATTGCCGCCGAGCATCTGGTTGCTGGGCCCCGGCACTTCCTCGAGCGGGAGCTCGCGCTGATCGGAAGCCCGCGGAGTGCGCTGGCCTCCCCCGCTCCCACCGGAGACGCCCGAATAACGGCTGAGATCCCGGGCTTCGCGCAGGGCGTTGCGGAACAATACGAACGTTGCCGCGCGGCTGCCGCCAGCCTCGCTTGCGCCCGTCTCGCCGAATTCGACGAACTGGAACGCACGAGCGCGGGTGATCGGCTGCATATCGGCGCCGAGGTCAATGACTGCGCCCTGGCCGGCGAAAATGCTCTTGGCGGTGGCGGGCGCGACGACTGCCCGAGTGACGCCGCTCGCCCGGCTGATCGAGATCGCAGCAGCGCGCGGATTGATCGCCGGAGCCACGTCGATCGCGGCGCTGAACGGCGAATTGTTGGCCTGGACGTCGTTTGTCCCTTCGACCGCATCCACCTCGGCAAGACCGACGCGGGAGAAGCCGGCGACGATCCCAGGCGTCACCCACTTGCCGGTGGCATCCACCACCTGCGCTCCGGCTGGCACCGCGACGCCTGCTCCGGCCCCGACAATGCGGCCGTTGCGGATCACGACGGTGCCGCCGCGGATCGGTTCGGATCCGTCGCCGAGCGCCACGGTGCCGCCGGTGATCGCAACCGTCTGCGCGGGCGCGGCGCTTGCGGTGAGGGCGATCAGAAGAGCGCCCACTCCCTTTGCGAGGCTCATCTTCATTTCACGTCCCCTTCGCCCGGCTGGCCAAGTTCGAAGTCCGTCACCGGCCGGCGCTTGGGGTCGTTCGCGTCGTACATCAGCGCTCCGTCGATCCAGACCCGCTCGGGCCGGGTGTAGACGCTCAACGGATTGCCGTTCCAAAGCACCACGTCTGCCATCTTGCCGGGCCTGAGGCTTCCGGTGCGGTCGGCGATGCCGAGCGCCTTGGCGGGATTGATGCTGAGCCAGGTCCAGGCGACCTGGTCAGAAATCTGGATGCCTGCCCGGCGGCCGTAGGTCAGCGCCTTGGACGCCTCCTGGTAGAGGCGCTGAATGCCGTTCGGATCGTCGGAATGCACGATCGCGCAGGCGCCCGCATTGTGCACGAGCGGGATGTTTTCATTGATCCCGTCATAAGCTTCCATCTTGAAGCCCCACCAGTCCGCCCAGAGCGCTGCGCAGATGCCGTTCTCACGCAGCAGATCGGCGATCTTGTACGCTTCGGCGGCGTGGTGGAAGGCGGAGACCTTGTAGCCGAACTCCTTCGACATATCGATGATGTTGGCCATCTCGTCGGCGCGGTAGCAGTGGTTCTGGACCAGGATCTCGCCGGCGAGCACGCCGCGGAGCGTGTCCATGGCGAGGTCGCGGGCGGGCGCCTCGCCGCCGTCTCTTTCATATTTGTCCCACTTGCGGCGATATTCCTGCGCCTTCGCCCAGGTCTGCCGCATCAGTGCGACGTTCGCCATGCGGCTGGCCGGCATCTGGTTGCGGCCGCCATAGACCCGCTTCGGATTCTCGCCGCACGCCATCTTCAGCGAATAAGGCGCGCCGGGGAACTTCATCTGCTGCATCGTGCGGCCGGGGACGTTCTTCAGCGTGACTCCGCGCCCGCCGAACAGGTTCGCCGAGCCGGGGAGCACGTGG
>NZ_DASVUE010000364.1:0-3520 GCF_036387215.1 Allosphingosinicella sp.
CCCTTCATCTTCGGATTGACGAAGCGCCAGCCGATCGTCGTGTCGTACATCTCGGCATTGCGATCGAACGCGCTCGTCGCTTTCGCCATGACGAACGGCGCCCGGCTCATGCTTTCGGAGCCGCCTGCGATCAGCAGGTCCGCCTCCGAGCCGCGGATCACCCGCGCCGCCATCGTGACCGCGTCCATGCCGGAGCCGCACAGGCGGTTGAGAGTCACGCCGCCGGACTTGTGCGGCAGCCCGGCAAGCAGCCCCGCCATCCGCGCCAGGTTGCGATTGTCCTCGCCCGCCTGGTTGGCGCAGCCGAGGATCACGTCGTCCACCTCGTTCCAGTCGACGCCGCCGTTCCGCTCCATCAGCGCCTTGATCGGGATCGCGGCGAGATCGTCCGCGCGCACGTGGGCGAGCGCTCCGCCATAGCGGCCGATCGGCGTTCGAACGGCATCGCAGATATAGGCTTCGGTCATCTCTCTCACGTCTCGTCTCCGATGATCGGGCCGCCGACGCTCCGCGACAGCCCCTGGAAGATGGCGATGATGCGGCCGTCATCGCCGCGCACTGTGACGCTGTAAACGCCCGAGCGCCCTTGGAGGGCCTGCTCCGAAGCCTCGGCGACGAGCAGTTCGCCCTCCCCTGCGGCATCGAGGAAGGAGATCGAGGCCTGGGCCGCCACCGTACGCACGTTGCGGCTGTTGCAGGCATAAGCAAAGGCCGTGTCGGCAAGTGCGAAGATCATCCCGCCATGGGCAGTGCCGTGGCCGTTCAGCATATCGGCGCGAAGCCTCATCGAGACGCGCGCATAGCCCTCCCGCGTCTCCTCGATGGCAAGGCCCCAGGCCGGCCCGGTGCCCTCGGCTGCGAGCATCGCGCGCGCCACCTTGTCCGCGGTCTCGTTCGCGTTCATTGGGGCGGCCATGGCTTACGAGACGATCGAGTTCAAGCTGGAGGCGGGGATCGCCCGCCTCACCCTCAACCGCCCGGATCGGCTCAACAGCTTCACCGTGCAGATGCACGAGGAAGTGGCGGACGCATTGTCGAAGCTGGAGGGCGCGCGCGTGCTGGTGCTGACCGGCGCCGGCCGCGGCTTCTGCGCCGGGCAGGATCTCAACGACCGCGCGGTTGCGCCTGGCGAGAAGGTGGATCTCGGCCATTCGGTAGAGACTTATTACAATCCACTGATCCGCCGGCTCACCAGCCTGCCCTTCCCGGTGATCGCGCGGGTGAACGGAGTCGCGGCCGGTGCGGGCGCGAATATCGCGCTCGCCTGCGACATCGTGATCGCAGCCAAATCGGCGAAGTTCATCCAGTCCTTCGCCTCGATCGGCCTCATTCCCGACAGCGGCGGCACCTGGGCGCTTCCGCGCCTCGTCGGGCAGGCGCGGGCACTGGGGCTCGCGCTCACCGCCGAGCCGCTGCCGGCGGAGAAGGCGGCCGAATGGGGGCTCATCTGGCGCGCGGTCGAAGACGATCAGCTGGATGCCGAGGTGGATGCGCTCGCCGCCCGCTTCGCCGCCGCGCCGACGCGCGGGCTGGCCGCTATCAAACGCATGATCCGCGAGAGCTGGGGGCATTCGATGGAGGAGGAGCTGGAGCTGCAGCGGGATAAGATGCGCGAGCTCGGCTATTCGGACGATTATCGAGAGGGCGTGGCCGCCTTCATGGAAAAAAGGACGCCCAACTTCACCGGGCGCTAGGAACCGCAATGAAGACCATGAACCTCCTCAATTATGCTCAGGACGGCTGGTATCAGGCCTCGGGCGGGCTTGCCGAAGTACAGAGCGCGATCACCGGCGATGTCATCGCGACCACCGGCAGCCAGGGGCTGGATTTCCAGGCGATGCTTCATCACGCGCGGAACGTCGGCGGGCCGGCGCTCAGGCGGATGACCTTCCACGAGCGGGCGTGGATGCTGAAGGACCTCGCCAATGCGATCATGGCGCGGAAGGAGGAGCTGTACGAGCTCAATTACCAGACCGGCGCCACCCGCAACGACGGCTGGATCGATATCGAAGGCGGCGCCGGCACGCTCTTCTCCTTCTCGTCGAAGGGACGGCGCGAGCTTCCCAACCAGCGCGTCCTGATCGATGGCCAAATGGAGCAATTATCGAAGGGCGGCACCTTCGTCGGCCAGCACGTCTACACCTCGCTTCAGGGCGTCGCGGTCCACATCAACGCGTTCAACTTCCCGGTCTGGGGAATGCTCGAGAAACTGGGGCCGACGATCCTTGCGGGCGTTCCCGCGATCGTGAAGCCGGCATCCGCCACCGGCTATCTCGCCGAGCATGCGGTGCGGATCATGATCGAGGCGGACATCCTGCCCAAGGGCGCTCTGCAGCTGATCATGGGGTCGACCGGCGATCTGCTCGATCATCTGACGCTTCAGGACGTAGTGTCGTTCACCGGCTCCGCGCAGACCGCAATGAAGCTTCAGTCGCACCCGGTGATCGCACGGGAGTCGGTGCGGTTCATCGCCGAGCGCGACAGCCTCAATGCATCGATCCTCGGACCCGATGCCGCCCCCGAAACGCCCGAATTCGACCTGTTCGTGAAGGAGGTCGTGCGCGAAATGACGGTGAAGGCGGGGCAGAAATGCACCGCCATCCGCCGCGCCATGGCACCGGCCGAGCATATCGACGCTGTGCAGGAAGCCCTTGCCGCGCGCCTCTCCAAGGTCCGCATCGGCGATCCTCGGCAGGAGGGCGTGACGATGGGGGCGCTCGCGAGCCGCGATCAGCTCCATTCCGTGCGCGAAGCGGTCGCCGAACTCCAGAAGTCGGCGCGGATCGTCTCCGGCGACCCGGACGCTTCGCCCGTCGAAGGGAACGGCGCCTTCATCTCGCCGATCCTGCTGCGCTCGGACGATCCCTGGGGCTCGCCCGCGATCCACGACGTCGAGCCGTTCGGCCCTGTTTCGACGATCATGCCGTATCGCGACTTGGGCGATGCGATCGCGCTTGCCAATCGGGGGATGGGCAGCCTTGCGCTGTCGCTCTTCACCTTCGATCCATCCGTCGCCGAAGAGTTCGTGCTCGGCTCCGGCGCCTATCACGGCCGAATGCTGATCCTGGACCGCACCAGCGCGAAGGAGTCCACCGGCCACGGCTCTCCCCTCCCCGTCCTCGTCCATGGCGGCCCCGGCCGCGCCGGTGGGGGTGAAGAGATGGGCGGCGTGCGCGGCGTATCGCACTACATGCAGCGCACGGCGCTTCAGGGTTCGCCGGCGGTCCTGTCTAGCATCGTCAAGCAATGGCTTCCGGGCGCGCCGAAACCGGAGGGTGACGTCCACCCCTTCCGCAGGCGCATCGCCGAGCTGGACGTCGGCTACACGCTGAAGACCGCGAGCCGAACTGTCACGCTCGAGGATATCGAGCATTTCGCCCATTTCACCGGCGACACCTTCTACGCGCATATGGACGACGAAGCGGCCAAGGCGAGCCCGATCTTCGAAGGGCGCGTCGCGCACGGCTACCTGATCCTGAGCTTCGCCGCGGGGCTGTTCGTCGAGCCCGCGCCGGGGCCG
>NZ_DASVUE010000365.1:0-2715 GCF_036387215.1 Allosphingosinicella sp.
GACACCGCCTTCGCCGCCGCGGTGGCCGCCTTCGGCCAGAAGCTGAGAGGGGACCCGTGGCTCGGCCGCTTCGGTTTCGCCGACGCGAGGCGCCTCGCGGCATCCACGGCTCCTTCGGATTTCTGGCGTCGGGAGTTCCTGAGCCTGGCCGGGCTTGCCGCCGACCAGCCGGCCAAGCGGCGGCCGGCTGAGGACTAGACGTCGAGGTTGGCGACGTTCAGGGCGTTTTCCTGGATGAAGTCGCGGCGGGGTTCGACGACGTCGCCCATCAGGCGGGTGAAGATCTCGTCGGCGACGTCGGCCTGGCTGACCTCGACCTGCAAGAGGCTGCGATTCTCGGGATCGAGCGTCGTCTCCCAGAGCTGGTCCGCATTCATTTCGCCGAGGCCCTTGTAGCGCTGGACCGACAGGCCCTTCCGGCCCGCGGCGAGGATCGCCTCGAGGAGCTCGGTCGGACGTCGGACGAGGACTCCGCGCGCGTCGGGCGCCTTGTCGGCGGAGGGGATGCCCTCCACCTTTTCGTGCGGCGTGTCGCTGTCGGGGTTGGGATCCTCTTCGGGCGCGCCCGCGGCCTTTTGCGAGACGAGGCGGGACTGGGCGGAATAGGTCTGCGCCTGCTCCATCGCCAGGGCGTGGAGCTTCCGCGCCTCGGCCGAGACCAGGAACTTGTGGTCGATCACGTGCCAGTCGGTCACTCCGCGCCACAGCCGCTTCAGGACGTAATTGCCGTCCTCGCCCGCTTCGCCGGTCCAGGTCGCGTCGGCATCGCCAGCCTGCAGCCAGGCGGCCGTGCGCGCAACGGCCGCGGCCCGGGCGGCAGGCTTCATGTCGGGGTCGAGGCCGCCGGTGAGCGCAAGCGCCTCGATCAGCGCGGGATCGTAGCGGCGGGGCACGTAGCGCATCAAAGTGCGGACGCGCCGGGCGTGATCGGCCAGAGCCCGCAGATCCTCGCCGAAGCGGGAGCCTTCGGAAGTATCCAGCCGCATCGCGCCGATGCCGGCATCTACCAGATACTGGTCGAGCGCCGGATCGTCCTTCAGATACACTTCCGAGCGGCCCTTGGCGACTTTGTAGAGCGGCGGCTGGGCGATGTAGAGGTGCCCGCGCTCGATGATCTCCGGCATCTGCCGATAGAAGAAGGTGAGCAGGAGCGTGCGGATGTGGGCGCCGTCCACGTCGGCGTCCGTCATGATCACGATCTTGTGGTAGCGCAGCTTCTCGATGTTGAAATCGTCGCGGCCGATGCCGGTGCCCATCGCCTGGATGAGCGTCCCGACTTCCTTCGAGGCAAGCATCCGGTCGAAGCGCGCGCGCTCGACGTTCAGGATCTTGCCCTTCAGCGGAAGGATCGCCTGAACCTCGCGGTTGCGGCCCTGCTTGGCGGAGCCGCCGGCGCTGTCGCCCTCGACCAGGAACAATTCGCACTTGGCGGGATCGCGTTCCTGGCAGTCGGCGAGTTTGCCGGGCAGCGAGGCGATGTCCATCACGCCCTTGCGCCGGGTGAGCTCCCGCGCCTTCTTGGCAGCCTCGCGGGCGGCGGCGGCGTCGATCACCTTCTGGATAACGGTGCGGGCGTGCTGCGGATTTTCCTCAAGCCATTCGGCAAGCTTGTCCGCAATCAGGCTTTCGAGCGGCTGGCGGACTTCAGAGGAGACCAGCTTGTCCTTGGTCTGCGAGCTGAACTTCGGGTCAGGCAGCTTCACCGACACGATCGCGGTGAGCCCTTCGCGCATGTCGTCGCCGGTGAGGCTCACCTTCTCCTTTTTCAGCGCGCCCGATTTCTCCGCATAATTGTTGAGCGTGCGGGTGAGCGCCGCTCGGAAGGCGGCGAGATGGGTGCCGCCGTCGCGCTGCGGGATGTTGTTGGTGAAGCAGAGGACCTGCTCGTAATAGCTGTCGTTCCACTCGAGCGCGACGTCGATGCCGATGTCCTCGCGCTGGCCGGTGACTGAGATCGGATCGGGGATGAGCGCGGTCTTGGTGCGGTCGAGGTAGCGAACGAACGCGGCGATGCCGCCCTCGTAGAACAGCTCGACGCTCTTCTCCTCCTCGTGCCGGGCGTCGGTGAGCACCAGCCGCACGCCCGAGTTCAGGAAGGCGAGCTCGCGGAAGCGGTGCTCGAGCTTGTCGAAATCGAATTCGGTGATCTTGAAGGTCTCGGGAGAGGGGAGGAAGGTGACCTTCGTGCCCTTCTTCTCGCGCGCCGGGCCGACGATCTTCAGCGGCGCTTCGGCATCGCCAAGCCGAAACCGCATCCAATGCTCTTCGCCGTCGCGCCAGATGGTGAGCTCAAGCCATTCGGAGAGCGCGTTCACGACCGAAACGCCGACGCCGTGGAGGCCGCCCGACACCTTGTAGGCATTGTCGTCCGAGGTGTTCTCGAACTTACCGCCGGCGTGGAGCTGGGTCATGATGACCTCGGCCGCCGAAACGCCTTCCTCGGCGTGGATGCCGGTCGGGATGCCGCGGCCGTTATCCTCGACCGAAACCGAGCCGTCGGGATTGAGCGTGATCAGGATCCGGTCGCAATGGCCGGCAAGGGCCTCGTCGATCGCGTTGTCGGAAACCTCGAACACCATGTGGTGGAGGCCCGATCCGTCGTCGGTGTCGCCGATATACATTCCGGGCCGCTTGCGGACCGCGTCGAGGCCTTTCAGCACCTTGATCGAATCGGCGCCGTAGCTGTTTTCAGTGGGGGAAGATGCCATGCCGATC
>NZ_DASVUE010000366.1:0-2011 GCF_036387215.1 Allosphingosinicella sp.
AACAAGTGGAGCCATGCAGATGGCGATCCAGGCCGCGCGCGCCGCGGCGCGTCAGGCGGTGGATTTCGCGCTTCCGCCGCGCTGCCCCGGCTGCGGCGCCGTCACTCCGGAACAGCACCGTTTCTGCCTCGCCTGCTGGCATGAGTTGCGCTTCCTCGGCGAGCCCTGCTGCGGGCGTTGCGGACTGCCCTTCGACTATGACGGCGGAAAGGATGTGGAGTGCGGATCATGCCTCGCCGCGCCGCCGCATTATGATCGGCTGCGGGCGGCAGTTGCCTATGGCGAGACGGCTCGGAAGGTGGCGCTGAAGCTTAAATATAGCGGCAGGCCGGGCGTTGCCGAAACGCTTGCTCACTTCATGCAGCGCCATGCCGCGCTTGAAGAGCCCGGTGCGATCCTTGCGCCCGTGCCGCTGCATCGCTGGAGGATCTGGAAGCGCGGCTACAACCAGTCCGCGCTTGTCGCGACTGCCCTTGCCCGGCGCACGGGGCATGAGGCGAAGCTCGATCTTCTCCGCCGGGTGAAGGCAACGCCGGTGCTGAGGGGACTTGGCAAGCGGGAGCGGGCGCTTGCGGTGCGGGGAGCCTTCAGGGTGCCCGATGCAGCACGCAAGGCGATCGACGGCCGAACGATCCTGCTTGTCGACGATGTCTATACGAGCGGCGCGACCGCGAACGCCTGCGCGAAGGCGCTGAAGCGGGCGGGCGCGGCGCGGGTGAACATAATCTGCTGGGCGCGTGTTCTGTCGCTCAGCGATGATTGACAATGAAGCGGGCGGACCACACTTCGCTTGCGCAAGACTGGAGCTTCGGATGCCACGCGTCGAGATCTACACCAAATTCTTCTGCCCCTATTGCGCACGCGCCAAGCGGCTCCTCGACGAGAAGGGCGTCCAGTACGAGGAATTCGAGATCTCCGCAGGCGGCGACAAGCGCGAAGAGATGGTTCAGCGCGCGGGCGGTCGCACGACGGTCCCCCAGATCTTCATCGAGGGGCAGCATATCGGCGGCTCCGATGATCTCGCGGCGCTCGAGCGCGGAGGCAAGCTCGACGCGTTGCTCAGCGCCTGAATGAGGATCGCGCTCTTCCAGGCGCAGACCGGGATCGATCCGGAAGAGAACGCCAGGACGCTGGTGGAAGCGGTCGAAGCGGCTGCCGCGGGCGGCGCGGCGATGCTGTTCACGCCCGAAATGAGCGGCCTGCTGGACCGCGACCGGGAGCGGGCGAGGCCGCGGCTTTGCAGCGAAAGTGACGATCTCGTGCTCGCGGCCGTGCGTCAGGCGGCGGGCCGATCCGGTATCTGGGTCCATCTCGGCTCCCTCGCACTTGCGGGCGAGCGGGACGATGGGCGCCTGGTCAATCGCGGGTTCGTGATCGACGGTGAGGGCGTGGTCCGCGGCCGCTACGACAAGATGCACCTGTTCGACGTCGATCTCCCCACCGGAGAGAGCTGGCGCGAGTCCGCCTCCTATGCGGGGGGCGAGAAGGCGGTGGTGGTCGATACGCCCGCCGGACGTCTCGGCATGAGCATCTGCTACGACCTTCGCTTTTCGGGCCTTTACCAGGCGCTTACGGGAGCGGGGGCGACCCTGCTCAGCGTGCCTGCGGCCTTCACCGTGCCCACGGGGCTTGCGCACTGGCACATCCTAGTTCGCGCGAGAGCCATTGAGGCGGGGGTGTTCGTCGTCGCCGCGGCGCAGGTGGGGCGCCATCAGGACGGCCGCGAGACTTACGGCCATTCCCTTGTGATTGATCCATGGGGCAAGGTGCTGCTGGACATGGGTGCGGCGCCCGGACTCGGCTTTGCCGACATCGATCCGCGCCAAGTGGAAGAGGTGCGCTCGCGCCTTCCTGCGATCCGCCACCGCAAGCCGGTCCCGGAGCCGGAACTCGCGCCGTGATCGTCTTCGACCTCAAATGCGAAGCGGCCGCTCACGTGTTCGAGGGCTGGTTCGGTTCCAGCGAGGACTATGAAAGCCAGCGTGAGCGCGGCCTCGTCGTCTGCCCGCTC
>NZ_DASVUE010000367.1:0-4698 GCF_036387215.1 Allosphingosinicella sp.
CGCGGCGTCGATCGTGTCGCTCTCCGAGCGCACGTCGGCCGCGGCTGCGCATCTCTCGACCAAGTCAGAGCGCTGCTGCGCATCTTCTGCCTTGCTCTCGGTGCTTCGCCGTGAATCCGTGACGTCGAACGTGTCCTCGCCTTCGGCTCGGCACGCCGGCCGGCAGGCCGCGTCTCTCGACATTGAGGAAGCGTCGCGTGCGCGTCGTTCCTCATAGTCTCGGCGCGCCGCCTCCTCCCAAAAGATTTGGTCGGCGGCTGCCTGCCTGTGCTCGTCTTCGTAGGCTTGCTTCTGCTCGTTCCGGAATTCCGCGGGGCCGCCGCGGATGGATTCCAGGGGTTCGGTCGCAAAGCCGCCATGGTCGTTCAGCAGGCGGCGGGGCACGATCTCGGGGCGGGGCGGGTCTCCGCAGGCGACCCAATGGTCGCGGCGGGCGGCGTCGAGGATCTTCGAACAGGTCGTCTCGGCGATCTCGAGCGCGCTATATCCGCCGAGGCGGAAATCGCGGAGCAGCAGGATCGCGTCTCCGCTCAGGAGATCGAGCGCAACCTCGATCCAGGTCGCCTGGCGGAGGTAGAAATCGGCCGCGACGATCTCGCCGCTGGTCCTCGCGTCCCGCTCCTGCTGAAGCTTCATCAGATACTGGTTGATCATCCGGATGAGCCACGCCTCGCGCGCCTCGAGGCTGTCGTCCTCCTCGGCCTCGGGCTCGGGCTCGGGCGGGCGGCGGGTGGCGGCGCCGGCCCAGGGCGGATCGGCGGGGCGCCAGCCGGCCTGCTCGGCCGAGACGGCCTGGACGCCCTCGGCGAGGCGGCGGCTGCGCTCGTCGGCGGCCATCGCCATCGCCTCCTCGCGGGCGGCCCGGAAGCCGTCGCTGCCCTCGTGGGCGAGCAGCTGCGTCACTCCATAGGCCGCCCTGCCGACGGCGCGGGCGGCGGCGCGGTCGGAGCCGGTGAGCGACAAGGCGGCGATGAAGGCGCGCTGCACCTCGGCGTCCCAGCCGTCGGCGCGGCTGGAGCGGCGGGGGACGGGCTCGAAATCGAGCAAAGCGCCGAACGCGGCGATCGGATCCTCGCCGGCGAAGCCCTGGGCTCGGCAGCGGTCGCAGACGACGTAGGTGGGGCGGGTGGCGGGTTTGGCGGTGGGGTTCTGCATCGAGTCGCTCCTTGAGCGCGAACGGAAACAGAACATTTCCTATTGTGCAAGGTGCCTCTTTGGTTCGTGTGCGCTTTTTGTGGGCGCCGGCAGCCGGTTCACTCGGCATTCAGCCTTCCGGCGACTACAACTGTAGTCACAAAATAGAAGGGGGGACATGATGCGGCGGGGACGGGCTTTTGCGGCGGTGTTGATGGCGGGGGCGGCTTCGGCGGGGGTCGAGGCGCAGGTGACGGCGCCGGCGCCCGCTCCGGCTCCGCAAGCGGGCGAGGAGGCGCCGCGGCCGGTGCGGAGGTTCATGGGGCCGGACGGCAAGCCGCTGCCGCCCGAGATCCAGAAGCAGCTGGAGGAGCAGTTCAAGGACACGCCGCTGCCCGATGGGCCGCCCGCCGCACCGGCTGCCGGCGGAGACGGGAAGGACATCGTGGTCACCGGTCAGCGGCCGCACGGATCGGTGATCGGGGACATCCAGCCGGAGCGCGTGCTGAACCCGCTCGACATCAGGGCCTATGGCGCGAGCAACATCGGCGAGCTGATCGAGGCGCTCGGGCCGCAGGTGACGAGCGACCGCGGGCGGGAGGAGAGCGGGCCGGTCGTGCTGCTGAACGGCAAGCGCGTGTCGAGCTATGCCGAGATCGCAAGGATCCCGCCCGAGGCGATCGAGCGGATGGAGGTGTTCCCCGAGGAGCTGGCGCTGAAATACGGCTACCGCGCCGACCAGAAGGTGGTGAACGTGATCGCCTGGGAGCGGTTCAGCTCGAGGATCGGCCAGCTCTCCTTCGGCGCGGCGACGGAGGGCGGGCGCGAGACGGGCGGGGTCAACGCCAATTACCTGCGGATCGTGGGCGATACCCGGATGAGCGTCGATGCCGATTATAACCGGTCGGGCGCGCTGCTGGAGAGCGAGCGGGACGTGCGGCAGGCGGCGGGGAGCGAGGAGGTGGGGCGCTTCCGGACGCTGGTGCCGGCGAGCGAGCGGCTCGTGTTGAACGGGACGGCGAGCGGCAACGTGCTGGGCGACGTCTCGGCGAGCCTGAACGGGCGGTTCGAGGCAAACGAGAGCAGGAGCCTGCTCGGCCTCGCCCGGAGCCCGGACGGGACGCTCGATCGCTCGAACCCGCTCGAACGGGAGACGGATATCCGCGTCGCCCACCTCGGAACCGCGCTCGGCGGGCAGATGGGCAAGTGGCTGTGGTCCTTCACCGGCAATTACGACCGGACCAGCACCAGCACCTCGACCGAGACGAGCGGCGGCGGCGCGCCGGACCGGGCGCGCTCGGTGAACGCGCTCGCAGGGGCCGAGCTGGTGGCGAGCGGAGCGCTTGCGAAGCTCCCCGCCGGTCCGCTCTCAGCCGCCTTCCATGGCGGCTTCGAGACGCGCGACTTCAGCAGCCGCTCGCTACGGGGCGGCGTGGAGCAGAGCGCCGACCTGTCGCGGGACAGGGGCAGGGTCCGGGCGAGCCTCGATCTGCCGCTGGCGAGCCGGCGCGAGAAGGTGCTGCCGTGGCTCGGCACCCTCTCAGTGAATTTCAACGTCGAGGTGGAGGAGCTTTCGGACTTCGGGACGCTGAGGACGCTCGGCTACGGCCTCAACTGGTCGCCCGCGCCCGCGCTCAATTTCAACGCTTCAGTCACGGACGAGGAGGGAGCGCCGACGGTGGAGCAGCTGGGCAGTCCGCTGATCGTCACGCCCAACGTGCGCACCTACGATTTCACCCGCCGCGAGGTGGTGGAAGTGACTCGCATCTCGGGCGGCAATCCGGGGCTTCGCTCGGACGACCGCCATGTCCTCAACCTCGGCCTCCAGGCCAAGCCATGGCCGAAGACCGACCTCACCCTCAGCATCGATTTCACCAGGAGCAGGATCCGGGACCAGATCGCCTCCTTCCCGATCGCCACTCCGGAGATCGAGGCGGCATTCCCCGATCGCTTCACGCGCGGCGCCGACGGGCGGCTGCTCCGCATCGACGGGCGGCCGCTGAACTTCGAGCGCGCGGACCAGGAGCAGCTGCGCTGGGGCGTCAATTTCACGAGGCCGCTCGGCTCGCTGCCGCCGGGATTGGAGGGTGCGAACGTCCGCTTCATGAGCGGATCTTCACTGGGCAGTATCGAGAGGAAGCTGCCGCCCGGCGCCAGGATCGTCAGGGCCGAAGCGGGCAGCCCGATGGCCAACCGGATGGAAGGCATGATGAGCCGGCTGATCCTCAGCCTCTACCACACCTGGCACCTGGAGGACGAGATTTTGGTGCGGGAGGGCGTTCCGGTGCTCGACCTCCTGGACGGATCGGCGGTCGGGAGCCGCGGCGGGAGGCCGAGGCACGAGCTCGAATTCCAGGCCGGCGCGTTCCAGCGGGGGCTCGGAGCGCAGCTCACGGCGAACTGGCAGAGCGGCACGCGGGTAAGCGGGTTGCCGGCGGCGGCGGGAGGAAGGGCCGGAGACCTCAGCTTCTCCGATTATGCGACGGTGAACCTCCGGCTCTTCGCCGATCTCGGAAGGCGCTATCCGAAGGAGCAATGGCTGAGGGGCCTCAGGGCCACCCTTGCCGTCACCAACCTGTTCGACAGCCGCCCGGAGGTGCGCGACGCAGCCGGACTGACGCCGCTCAGCTACCAGCCCGCCTACCTCGACCCGCTCGGACGGACGGTGACCTTCAGTCTGCGGAAGATGTTCTAGGAAGGGGCAAGTCCTGCAGCCACTTCACCACCTCCGTGGCCAGCGCCACGCGCGTGTCGGCGAAGCTGTGGTCGGTTCTCAGCTCCACATGATGGACGTTCGCCTGGCCGAACCGGCCGATCGCGCCTGTGAAGGCGTGCATCTCGGCGGCGTTGCCGTCGATGCTGGCGGCGATGTTGAGGACGGGGAGGCGGGACAAAGCGGGGGCGAGCGGGGCGAGGCTCCAGCCGGACCCGCGGCGGATCAGCTCGTCGGCTATGTCGGCAGCGGTGATCGGGCCGAGCGAGCGGCCGATATCGTCGAACGCGGCGATGAAGCCCGCGCGGCCGGCGGCGCCGGCGGCTTTCAGCTGCGCCGCCGAGGCGCCGATGTCCCAGGCATCCAGCAGCACCAGCCCGGCAAGCGGATGGAAGCGTTTCTCCGTCAGCACGTGATAGAGCGGCGGCGGCGGCGGGCTTCCGGCGATCGGCCGGGGTGCCGGTTCGGGCGGCGGCGCATCGGCGCGGGTATCGACGGTGTCGGTCGCCGCGGTCGCCGCCGCCGCGAAGCCGCCCATCGAGTGGCCGGCGATGACGATACGGCTCCGGTCCACGTTGAACTCGCGAACCGCTCGGTCGGAACGGAGGAAGTCGAGCGCACGGGCGGCATCCTCGATCGCGTGCTGGATGGAGAAGGTGCCTTCGCTGCCCCAGGCGCCGCGATAGGTGAAGGTAAGGACGTTCCAGCCCGCCCGCCGCACCGCCTGGGCGAGATCGAGGTTACGCTCGTTGCCGGGGAGGCCGTGGAGGAGGAGCATGGTCGGCTTCCGCCCGTCGCCGGACGCAAGGAAGAACAGGGCGTTCATCTCGGCGGGCCGCCCCAGCTCCGGC
>NZ_DASVUE010000368.1:0-5858 GCF_036387215.1 Allosphingosinicella sp.
GGCGGGCAGAGGCTCCGGGCGGACGCCGACCGCGCGCCGCTCCTTCGGGCCGTTCACGGCGCGGTCGAAATCGGGGCCCGGGAAGATCGAGGCGGTATGGCCGTCAGCCCCCATGCCGAGGCAGACGAGATCGAGCGGCCAATGCAGCTGCGCCAGACGCGCGTCCGCGAGGCGGCCCGCCTCCCGATAGTCGCCGAGCGCCGCCTCATCGACCAGCGGGACGACCTGCGCGCCTTTTGAGGTGAAGAGGCGGTCCAGCTTTCCGAAATTGCTGAGCGCGTCGCCCGGCGGCACCAGCCGGTCGTCCGTCGGGATCAAGGTCACCTTCGACCAGTCGAGCCCCTCATTCTTCAGCAGCGCCTTGTAGACGACGTCCGGAGTGCGGCCGCCCGGGACGGCGAGGCGGGCGCCGGCATGGCCCTCGGTCGCGCTTTCGATGATGAAGCCGATGTCGCCCGCAACCTGCTCTGCCATCTCGGCGGCGGTGTCGAACTCCCACCATTCAACTTCGTCCATGATCACTCCTCGGCTGAAGCGCCCGCCATAACGGCAAGCGGAGCCGGGTCAAACCGGGGCTTGCCCGAGCGCCTCGTCGAGGAAGAGCAAGGCCGCGGCCCAGCTCTGCCGATCGGCCGAGGGATCATAGTCCATGCGCGGATCGCCCATTCCCGCGACGTTGCGGTTGGTGAAGCTGTGGAGCGCCTTTCCGTAGACGATGAGCTGCCAGTCGGCGGCGGCGGCCGCCATCTCCTCCTGGAACGCCATGACGTCAGGCAGCGGCACGAGCGGGTCCATCGCCCCGGTGCAGGCGAGGATCCTCGCCCTCACCTCCCCTGCTTCGGCCGGGAGCGGCGTCGTCAGCAGACCGTGAAAGCTGATCGCCGCCGCAACCGGGGCGCCGCCCCGGGCAAGCTCCAGCGCCGCCGTCCCGCCGAAGCAATAGCCGATCGCCGCCGTCCGCGCAGGATCCACTCCTTCCAGCGACAGGAGATGATCGAAGCCCGCGCGGATCCGGGCCCTGAACCGATCCGGCTCCTCGCGCAGCTTCTTCATCTCGCGGACCGCGCCCTCGGCTCCATAGGTGCGGCCGCCGCCGTAAAGGTCCGCTGCGAAGGCGAGATAGCCAAGGTCCGCAAGCATGCGCGTGCGGCGCCGGACGTTGTTTCCGAGGCCGTTCGCCTCGTGGAAGACCACGACCGCCCGGCCGTTCGGGCGTTCCGGCCGCTCCGCCAGCCCGACGAGTTCCACCTCGCCGTGCCGGTACGCTACATCCTCTCCCACGCGACTCCTCCGTCAGGAACCCGGCCGTCAGGCGCGGGTTTCGATGTTCAGCACCTATCGGAGCGCGACCATGCCAGCAAAGTCCAAGGCCCAGCAGAAAGCGGCCGGCGCCGCCCTCTCCGCCAAGCGCGGCGATACGCCGAAGAGCAAGCTTAAGGGCGCATCCAAGTCGATGGCGGACTCGATGTCCGAAAAGCAGCTTGAGGAGCTCGCCTCGACGAAGCGGAAGGGCAAGCCGGAGCACGCCGGGGACTGATCCGCTCAATCGGGCGGCGGAATGGTGGTCGGCGCCGCCGGGGCGCCGTGGCTTTCCTCGTCTCCAGCCGCACCGCTTTCGCTGGCAGGGCTGGTATGGCCGGACACGTCTTCCTCCTGAACGATCGTCGCGCCTCCGCGCCATTCACCGCGCTTCTCGGCTTCCGCCCTGAGCGGCCGTTCATCCTGCTGCCTGTCGTCGGCCATGCTCCGTCTCCCGATGCTGACGCAGCAGAAACGGCGGATCCGCGCGTGCCGTTCCCCGCAGTCGGAATTCCCGGCGTGCTATTTCCGGTCTTTGGTGATGTGGATCGGGCGGTCGGCATCCCTCCGGTCCCGCCGCGCGGTCCGGCGGATGACGTAGCGGACGACGAACGGAGCCACCACGATCGCGATGATGAGCGCATAAGCGATGAGCTGGCGGGTCTCCATCCCACCGCATTTCCACGGTATTTGTGCGCCGCACAAGCATATTCGACCAGAGCCGTGCGTTGCAACCCGGCGGCCCGGCCGGTGACCCTCAGAGCCGCTCATACATGACGGCACGTGGGATCACTCCGGCTAATCTGATAGGTGACGGCAGAAGTGTCTACACCGGTACGTCAAGTTGCTCCGGTGAGCAGAATAGAAGATTGAGAAGGATGCGTCGAAGAGGACATTGCCAAACATGCTAAAGTCGATGGCGATTGTCCTGCTCGGCGCCGCCTTTTTGGGGAGTTGTAACGCGGCCAAAACCGCAGCTCCGGCCTTCGAGGTGCTTCGGGAGGGGGCGGAGAAGACTTATTCCGCAAGGTCGTGCCGGTACGACCGCGTCATCGCTTCGGCACAGGGCCGCGTCGCACTTTTTCGCGATCCCTATCCCCTCCTTCTAGGTCCTCGCCGCACCAGCGCTCTCGGTGCGGACGCAGCTTTCATCCTTGAGCCGAACGGTGGGTCTACCCGGATCCTGAGCAAGGCGCTGGAGCTTGACGTTCTCGGCTTCGACGCGGACGGGCAGCTGAACGTTCTGCTCAATGGAGACACTCGCGTCGCGGTGGGTGCGAGCAATCACAGCGCGGAGACGTTGCCGCAGCGCAGGGACCGCAATCACCGCTTCCAACCCAGCCGCCAGGGCCCACTTGGGATCCCACATGAATTCGAAGCGGACGACGCGGACGAGTTTGTCCGCGGACTGACCTTTCAAGGATGGGAACGACCGGTCGGGCTCCAGGTGGTTGAGCGCGGCGGGCGATTGCTTCTCCGCCTCGAGGGGGCGGAGCTCGGGGCCGTGGAGCCGTTAGGCCTCAACCACCTTCGTTCATTCCGCCAGGCCGACGGCCGTATTCGGATCAGCTATGCTGGCGAGGAGTCAGCGAAGGGCAATGGCCTTCTGGCATCGGCCCTGACGGATTCTTCAACCGGCGAGCGGGTCGGCCTGTTCGGGCCCCGGCAGTTGCACCTCGCGCGGGAGATCGGTCCTCAAATTTCCGTAGAGAGCTCGATTTCGCCAACCGATCTGCTGATCGACGCGACCGTTGTGGGGAAGCAATTGCATTTGCTGGTGGAGGATTGGGGCGGAGGCCGCCGCCTGGAGACGATCGACATCCGGACCCGGCGGCAGATCTCCCGGGCTCTTTGCGGAAAGTCGGAGCATGAAGCAGCTCCCCCGGGCGCCGCAATCGTCAATATCGCGGTCGACTATGGTGGTGGAGAAGCAACGATGCCGGGGCTGCTCGCCCGCTGGTCCCGGCAGCCGACAGACTGTCTGGTCGTCTACTATCATGGGGGCCCCGATCTATCGATCAAAGATGCGGGATTCGGTCACTACAAGCAGCTGGCGGCCAAAACAGGATGCGATACGGTCGCGCTGCCTTACTCCGGCAGCTCTGGTGCGGGGCCTCAGCTGAACCATCGTTTGAAGCTTGGTGGCTTTGCGGCGTTGGATGAGGACGCCGGAGCCATAAAAACCTGGATCGACGCCCATCCACAGTACGATCGGATCGCAATCGTCGGGGTTAGCTTCGGGGCGGCACCAGCTCTTGCGTTGAAGAAGTCTCTCGGGCCACGCGCCGACGCATATCTCATTGGTCCTGTGGTGTCGCTGAAGCTGATCCGCGACCTGCAGGCGCCAATCTCGAGTTTCTTCGAGAACCGCAGCAAGGATCATTATTCTGCCTTTGCTGCTATGATCTATGGATCGGCAGCGCAGCAGGACGATTTTGACCGCGCATTGGCCCAGGCTTATGACTCTCTGGGCGGCGGCGATCACGTTTTCGCAGGCGTTCATGATGCCAAATCGCCGCCTGATCGATTGAAGGGACTGGCGGGGCAGGCGAAGGTCCACCTGAAGCCCGGCAACCATGACCTGATTACCGGGTTCGCGCCGATCTACGGAGATATCTCCGGTTTCATCGCGGCGCGAGCGCGCACCGCGGCGCCATGATCGGAATGGTCCGGCTCCCGCGGAAAGCCGAGTGAACGCTTCGTGCCGTCGGAGCGAGTCCACTCGCCCCTACGCCGGAATGATTGGCTCCAAGCTGCCAAGCATCGAAGGAAATGGCGCGCCCGGAAGGATTCGAACCTCCGGCCCCCAGATTCGTAGTCTGGTGCTCTATCCAGCTGAGCTACGGGCGCGGGAGAGGGGGACATAAGGCGAAGGTCCGGGGCACGCAACCCCGTTGCTCCGAAAAGCTGCGGGCCATAGGAAGGGCCGCATGTTCACGCCCCGCGCGCTTCCTTTGCTCCTCGCAAGCACCCTCATCTCCGCTTGCGCCGCGGCGGGAGACACGCCGTCGCTGGCGCCGCGGCCGATCGAATACGCGCTTTCCGGACGGCCGCTCCCACCCTGCCTCGAAGCGCCGGCGGCAGCGCCCGCACCGGCGGCGCCGGCAACGGCCGCCGAGGATCCCCGCCTCGCCGCCGATCTTGAGCGGCTGCTCGGCTCCGCGCGCCAGGGGCAGAGCGAATTCGCGGCCGCGCTTCCGGCGGCGCAGCGGAGCGTCTCGCGCGCCGGCGCTTCCGGATCTGAGACCTGGATCGCGGCGCAGATCGACCTTTCGCGGCTGGAGGCGGCGCGCGGACGCACCGCCGATGCGCTTGCCGAGATCGAGGCGCTCCTGCTCGCCCGCTCGAACGATCCGGCAACGAGCGGGCAGGACCTGCAGCGTCTCACTGCGGCAGCCGAAGAGGCCCGGGCGCTGGCCGAGGCTCAGGCGGAGGAAGCCGGCAGGATCTCGGCCGCGCTTAGCGGTTCTTCAGCGCTTCGGAATGCGCCCTCGCAAGCGCCACATAATGGGCAACGCCTGCTTGCTGCCCGGCAAGCTCCTCAGCCGTCAGGTCGCGCACATATTTCGCAGGCCGGCCCGCCCACAGCTGCCCGGACGGGATCCGCTTGCCGGGGGTGAGCATCGCGCCCGCGGCAAGCATGGCATCGCTTTCGATCTCGCATCCGTCCATCACGATCGCACCAAGGCCGACGAACGCGCGGTCGTGAAGAACGCAGCCGTGAACCATCGCGAGATGGCCGATCAGCACGTCCTCGCCGATGATCGTCGGATGCCCCTCCTCGTCTCCCGATTTCGGCGAATCGACGTGGATGACGCTTCCGTCCTGGATGTTGGTGCGTGCGCCGACGCGGATTCGGTTCACATCGCCGCGGACCACGCAATTGTACCAGATGCTGGCGTCCGGCCCGATCTCGACGTCGCCGATCAGCTGCGCGCCGGGAGCCACGAAGGCGCTCTGGTGAACGAGCGGAGTCCTACCGCCGAAGGTCAGCATCGCGCCCCTCCCATTCCTGGCGGGTGATCACGTAGACGATGGTGGGATTCATGCTGTCCGGCCAGGCGAGGTCGACATATTCGAGCTCCGGCCGGAGCGTCATTCCGAGCCGCTTCATGAGGCCCCAGCTCATCTCGTTGCCCACGACGGTCAGCGCCACCACGCGCGGCGCCGCGAGCTTATCAAAAGCGTGATCCAGGGAAGCGATCGCAGCCTCCTTGGCATAGCCCTTTCCCCACGCATCTTCGCGAAAGCGCCAGCCGACCTCGATCTCGCCCGCGACGGTGCTGTTGACGCCGTCGGCGATCTTGAGGCCGCAAAAGCCTAGGAAGGCGCAATCCTCCTTCCGCTCCACCACCCAGAAGGTGAAGCCGCGCTCCTCCTGCCAGGCGACGAAGCGGCCGACCACCTCGTCCATGAACTCAGGCGTTCGAACGCCGCCCAGCCAGCGCATCACGTTCGGGCGGTTGCAATGCTCACGAAACTGTTCCCCATCGCCCTGGCGCCAGTTCCTGAGGCGGAGGCGCTCGGTCTCGATCATTGGTTGAGGCCCTCCAGAAGCG
>NZ_DASVUE010000369.1:0-1657 GCF_036387215.1 Allosphingosinicella sp.
CGACGTCCGTGCCCCAAGCCTTCACCAGCGGGGTCAGGAGGTCGACGCGCGCCTGCGCGCCCGGCTGGCCGAGGCGAGCCAGGTCCGCCTGGCCGGCCGCATAATAAGCCAGCGCCCGCGCCGCCTGCGTCAGCGCCTTCATCCGCAGCAGCATGCGCCTCACGTCCGGATGCTGGATGATCGGCACCGGCTCCCGGCTCTGCCCGCCGGCCCGCGCCGACTGCACCCGCTCACGCGCATAGCCGACCGCCGCCTGGGTCGCCCGCTCCGCCACCGACACGCCCTGCAGGCCGACATTCATCCGCGCATTGTTCATCATCGTGAACATGGCGCGCATGCCGCCATTCTCCTCGCCGATCAGCCAGCCGACGCAGTCGCCGTCGTCGCCATAGGACATGACGCAGGTGGGCGACGCGTGGATCCCCATCTTGTGCTCGATCGAGACGCAGCGGACGTCGTTAAACTCTGCGGGCGTGCCGGCATCGTCCAGCCGGTACTTCGGCACCAGGAACAACGAGATACCGCGCGTGCCCTCCGGCGCGTCAGGCAGCCGCGCGAGCACAAGGTGGACGATATTGTCCGCAAGGTCGTGCTCGCCGAAAGTGATGAAGATCTTCTGGCCGCTGATCGAATAAGTGCCGTCGCCGCGGGGCACCGCACGGGTCTTGAGCGCACCGACGTCCGAGCCCGCCTGCGGCTCGGTGAGGTTCATCGTGCCGTTCCACTCGCCGCTGACCAGTTTCGGAAGCCAGATCCGCTGCTGCTCCTCGGTGCCGTGGTGCCGGAGCGCCTCGACCGCCGCGGGCGTCAGCATCATGATCAGCGAGAAGCCCATATTGGCTGACCCGAGATCCTCCATCACGACGCTTGCAAGGCTCAGCGGGAGCCCCTGCCCGCCATGTTCGGCAGGTCCGGTGAGCGTGCCCCAGCCGCCGTCGACATAGGCGCGATAGGCCTCCTTGAAGCCCGGCGGCATTGTCACGCCGTCCGGCGACCATTTCGCCCCCACCTGGTCTCCGACGCGGTTCAGCGGCGCGAATTCGCCCGAAGCGAACGCTCCCGCGCCCTCCAGCACCGCGTCGACCACGTCGGCAAAGTCGTTGTGGCCGGGGAGCTCATGAAGCTTCACCACATGTTCGAGCAGGAAGCGCTGCTCGGCGACCGGTGGAGAATAGGTCATGTCGGTTCGGCCCCCGTCTGTTGCGCTCGCGGCGGGGCGGCTATAGCGCGCCTCGGTGAGCCCGCAAAACCCGCCTTATCGGACGGAGATCCGCCCCTACGGCAAGGCCGCGATCGCCGAGGCGGCGCGGCTGATCCTCGAAGGGCTTCCGGTCGCTGTGCCGACCGAGACCGTCTACGGCCTCGCCGCCGATGCGACCAGCGACGAGGCCGTTGCGCGCATCTACGAGGCGAAGGGCCGCCCCGGCTTCAATCCCTTGATCGTGCACGTCGAGGGGCTTCAGCAGGCGAAGGAGATCGCGGATCTTCCGGAGGCGGCGGAGGCCCTGGCGCTTGCCTATTGGCCCGGCGCGCTGACCATCGTCGTTCCGAAGCAGGCCGGGAGCGGGATCAGCCGCGCCGCCACGGCGGGCCTTCCGAGCGTCGCCATCAGGTGCCCGGCCGCGGCGCCGATGCGGGACCTGCTCGCTGCCTGCGG
>NZ_DASVUE010000370.1:0-1815 GCF_036387215.1 Allosphingosinicella sp.
CGGGCGCTCGGCGACCGGCGCGGGATCGGCCGCTTCGGCTTCTCGCTGCCGATGGACGAGACCGAGGCGCACGTGCTGATCGACGTTTCCGGCCGCCCCTACAGCGTCTTCGAAGGCAGCTTCGAGGCGAGCCACATCGGCGCCTACCCCACCGAGATGACGGCCCACGTCTTCCGCTCGTTCGCCGACAGCCTCGGCGCCGCGATCCACGTCCGCGTCTCGGGCGATAACGATCACCACAAGACCGAAGCCTGCTTCAAGGCTTTCGGCCGCGCCCTGCGCCAGGCGGTGAAGCTCGAGGGCGATGCCCTTCCGAGCACCAAGGGCGTGCTGTGATGGGCTCCGACTTCACCGCCCCTCCCTGTAAGGGAGGGGAATCAGGGGTGCTCGATGCTCGCCTGCGGCTCGCACCCACCCCCAACCCCTCCCTTGCAGGGAGGGGGGAATGAGATTGGCCATTGTCGATGTCGGCTGCGGCAATATCGGCTCGGTGGGGATCGCCTTCGAGCGGTTCGGCCTCGCGCCGGTCGTCACCGGTGACGCCGAGGCGATAGCGGGCGCCGACAAGGTGATCCTTCCCGGCGTCGGCGCGGCCGGCTACGCGATGGAGCAAATCCGCGCGCGCGGCCTCCTGGAGACGCTCCGAGCGCTGAAGCAGCCGGTGCTCGGCATCTGCCTTGGAATGCAGCTTCTGTTCGAGAAGAGCGAGGAAGAGGACACCGACTGCCTCGGCATCATCGCCGGCAAGGTGCGAAAGCTGGAGCCGGCACCCGGAATGCCGGTACCGCACATGGGCTGGAGCCGCCTCGACGTGCGCGCGGAGGACCTGGGTCTCGCCAGCGGAGACTATGTCTATTTCGCGCACAGCTTCGCCTGCGATCCCGTGCGCGAGACCGCCGCCAGCGCTGACTATGGCCGCAAGATCTCCGCCGTCGTCCGAAGCGGCAATTGGCTCGGCGCCCAGTTCCACCCGGAGCGGTCCGGCGAGGCGGGCGCCCGCTTCCTGAAGGCGTTCCTCGACCAATGATAATCTATCCCGCCATGGACCTGATAGGCGGCAGCGTCGTGCGCCTCGCGCAGGGCCGCTTCGAGGATGCCACCACCTATCCCGCCGATCCCGCCGAGGCGCTCGCCCGCTTTGCCGAAGCGGGGGCGGAATGGGCCCATGTGGTCGATCTTGATGGGGCCCGTGCGGGAGCGCCTGTGCAGCACGATCTGATCGCGTCGCTCGCCGCCGAGGCGCCGCTCCGGCTCCAGGTCGCCGGCGGCTTCCGAACCCGCGATCAGATTGCGCGCATGTTCGATGCTGGCGTCGCCCGCGTCGTCATCGGCAGCCTCGCCGTCAAGCAGCCGGAGCTCGTGCAGGCATTTATCGAGGAATTCGGGGGCGAGCGCATCACCCTGTCGCTGGACGTGCGGCTGGTGGACGGAACGCCCTTCGTCGCCACCGCCGGCTGGACCGAGGACAGCGGCCGCAGCCTCTGGGACATCGCAGCGCTCTTCCCCGAGGCGCGGCACCTCCTCCTCACCGACATCGGCCGCGACGGCATGCTCGCCGGCCCCAATTTCGAACTCCTCGATGAGGCGGGGCGGCGCCTTCCCCACCTCGCCATCCAGGCGTCCGGCGGCGTCTCCTCGCTCGGCGATCTCCGCCGCCTCCGCACCGCCGGAGCGATCGTCGGCAAGGCGCTCTGGGAAGGCCGCATCGACTTGTCGGAGGCGATAAGTGCCTGCGCGTAGGATCATCCCCTGCCTCGACGTGAAGGACGGCCGCGTGGTGAAGGGCGTGCAGTTCCGCGACCACCGCGACGTCGG
>NZ_DASVUE010000371.1:0-5620 GCF_036387215.1 Allosphingosinicella sp.
GGAGAACAAAAGCTTCGGCGCCACGACGCTCCGCAACCGGCATGCGAAGGTGGAGCGCGGCAAGGTGAAGCTCACTTATACCGGCAAGCACGGCATCAAGCGCAGCGTCACGATCAGCGACAGGAACCTGGTCCGCATCGCGAAGCGCACGCAGGACCTGCCGGGCCAGCATCTGTTCGAATATGTCAACGAGGAGGGCAACATCCGCCCCGCCACCTCCACCGACGTCAACGACTATATCAAGGAAGCGATGGGCGAGGAGTTCACCGCCAAGGATTTCCGCACCTGGGGCGCGAGCGTCATCGCCTTTTCGGAAATGGCGAAGCGCGTGGAAAGCGCCGGCAGGATCAAGCTCAAGAGCGTGATGGAACCGGTTGCCGAAGCGCTCGGCAACACGCCCGCGATCAGCCGCAAATCCTACGTCCACCCTGCGCTGATCGAAGCCGCCAAGGATGCCGGCGCAATCGGCGGCAAGAAGCTCCCGCGCACAGGCAAATATCTGAGCGCCTACGAGCGGGCGCTGATCGACTTCCTCGACGCGCTTCCCGAAGCACAGGCGGAAGTGGACGCCAAGACCCAGGCGAAAAAGGCGAGCGGCAAATCGGGCGCACAGGCGGAGGCCGAAGTCGCTGCCGAGGCGCAGGCGAAGCTCGACGCGGCGGCCGCCTGATTGGTGTCCCGCGCCCGACCGCTGTAGAGACCCCGACCATGACCAACGCCACTCAACCCCGCGTCGCCGAGGCGGCGCAGACTCTATCGCAGAAGAGCACTCAGCTCGTCAGCGAAGCAGGGGCCTGGCTCAGCGGCAACGCCGTCGACATCCTCATCGCCGCAGCCATCGGCGCGGTCATCGCGCTCGTGCTGATCGGCCTTCGCTCGTTCGGACACCGACTGATCCGCGACCGCGGCGACGACGGCATCAACTGGCGCACGATCATCGGCCGGGTGCTTGCGCGGACGACCCTGTTCTTCGTGATCATGTGCGCGGCGGAGCTCGTCGCCGAACATGCCGAAACGCCGCCCACCCTGCTCCGCGCGATTCATTTCCTGTTCGTCATCGCCGCCGCGTTCCAGGCAGCCATCTGGGCGCGGGAGCTTGTGCTCGGACTGATCGAGCACAAGGTCGGAGCCGACGATCCGCACAGCACCCTCGGCTCCGCGATCGGCATCATCCGGCTGCTGGTGACGGTGGCGCTGTTCGCGATCGCGATCATCCTCATTCTGGACAATCTCGGAGTGAACGTCACCGGCCTTGTCGCCGGCCTGGGCATCGGCGGAATCGCGATCGGCCTTGCCGCGCAGGGCATCTTCAAGGATTTGTTCTCGGCGCTCGCAATCATCTTCGACCGCCCGTTCCGGCGCGGGGACACGATCACCTTCGATCAGACCACCGGTACGGTCGAGCAGATCGGCCTCAAGAGCACCCGCATCCGCTCGCTGAACGGCGAGGAGGTCGTCATATCGAACGACAACCTCCTCAACACCAAGATCCAGAATTGGGCGCTGCTGCACCGCCGCCGCGCGCTGATGACGCTTGGCCTCGTCTACCAGACGCCGCCGGACCTGCTCGCCCGCCTTCCGGCCGAGATCCAGGCAATCGTGGAGAGCCAGCCGCTCGCCACCTTCGACCGAGCCCACGTCGCCGCGTTCAACGCCTCATCGATCGATCTCGAGCTCGTCTTCTTCGTGGAGTCGGCGGAATTCCCCGTGTTCATGCACACGAAGCAGGCGATCATGCTCGCGATCCTGCGCCGGTTCGACGAGCTTGGAATCGCCTTCGCCTATCCCACGCAGACCACCTTCACCGCGGCTCCGGACGGGACGCTCGTCATGCCCTATCCGCACGTGAAGATGATCGCGACGGAGGACACCGGCGATTAAGCGGCTTCGAGCATCTTCGCTTCGAATTCCTCGATCATGCGCTGCCAGTTCGGGATGGTGATCGCCTCCAGATATTCGCGCTGCATTTCCGCGGTCAGAACCTCGACCAGCAGACAGCCCTCCACCCAGAGTTCGATCACGCCGAAGACGCCGCCGCGCTTGCAGTATTTGACGGGCCAGCCGTTCCGGTCCGCAAGCGCGAATATCGCATCCATGTCGAGCGGGGTCGCGATCGCGATATGCGTTGCGGTGTTGCGGCGCGGCGCGGCATTGACGCTGATTGCGTCGCCATCGCCGGGTGCCAGGTGCATCTCGGTGCCGCGCTGATAGACCTCGATCATCGTGCCGCGATCATCGCCCGCGAGCGCGACCCACGAGCCCTGGCCGACCGGCGGAAACGGCGCTGCGGCGCCGCCCAATATCTCCGCGAACACTTCCGCCACATGGCGGGGATCGTCGGCTTCAAGCGAAACGTGGAACAGCATTGAATGGCCTCTCTTGATTGAAGAGGCGCTCTCATGATGATCTTCGCCGCCCGGCGAAAGCGCCCGGCGACGGAAATCGGATGCCCGTCGACTGATCTACAAACCTACATCCTCGAGCGACAAAAGCGTTGCGTTACCGCCCGATGAGGTGGTGTCGATCGAGGTCACTCGCTCCGCGCAGAAGCGCGGGAGGTAGTGTGGGCCGCCTGCCTTCGGACCCGTACCGCTCAGCCCCTCGCCTCCGAACGGCTGGGAGCCGACGATGGCACCGATCATCGAGCGGTTGACGTAGAGATTCCCGACCTTCGCCACGTCTTCGACGGCCTCGGCTGCGCGCGCGATGCGGCTGTGGAGGCCCATGGTGAGGCCGAAGCCGGTCGAATTCACTCGAGCGATGGTCTCGGGCAACTGCCCCGCCTTCCACGTAGTGACGTGAAGCAGCGGCCCGAAATGCTCGTGCCGCACCGCTTCGAGCTCCGGCACCGCGATCAGCGTCGGTGGCACGAACAGGCCGTCTTCCGGCACCGGGATCGTCTTCAGCCAGCTATTCTGCTTCGCGTTCCGGTGCGCCATCAGCCGGTCGTACGCGCCCTGATCGATCACCGGCCCCACATCGGTCTTGGGATCCGCCGGATCGCCGACGACGAGCGTGTCCATCGCACCCGACAGCATCTCCAGCGTCCGGTCGGCAATCTCCTCCTGGAGGAGGAGCACCCGGAGCGCCGAGCAACGCTGGCCGGCCGAGCGGAAGGAGGACGTGACGACGTCCGCCACCACCTGCTCCGGCAGCGCAGTGGAATCGACGATCATCGCGTTGATCCCGCCGGTCTCGGCGATCAGCGGGATGATCGGCCGCTCGTCATCTTCAAGCAGCGTCCGCGCGATCCGCTTGGCCGTCGCCGTCGAGCCGGTGAAGGCGACGCCGGCGATCCGCACATCCTCCATCAGCGCCTGCCCGACCGACGGGCCCCCGATCGCAAGCACGAGCGCGTCCTCAGGCACTCCGGCGCTGTGCGCGAGCCCCACCGCGTAAGCGGCGATCTCCGGCGTCTGCGGCGCGGGCTTCGCCACCACCGTGTTGCCGGCAACCAGTGCAGCCGTGACTTGACCGAGGAAGATGGCGAGCGGGAAGTTCCACGGCGCGATGCACACCCAGGCCCCCCGCCCTTCCATGCGAATGACGTTCCGCTCCCCGGTGGGCCCGGGAAGTTCGATCGGCTGCAGCCCGCTCCGCGCCTGGGCCGCATAGTAGCGGCAGAAATCCACCGCCTCGCGCACTTCGCCCAGTGCGTCCGGAATGGTCTTGCGCGCCTCCTGCACAGCCAGCGCCATCAGATGGTCCCGCTCCCGCTCGAGCAAATCCGCGAGGCGGTCGAGGCAGGCGGCGCGATGCTCGATCGACTGCATCGACCATGAGGGGAAACCGCCAAGCGCCCGCTCGACGGCGGCCGTGGCGAGCCGCCTGTCCGGATCCGGAGCATGCTGCGGGCGCGTCACATTCCCGGCGCCGTCGGCTGCCGGCGTGCGATCCTCGCCGCCCGCACGGAAAGCGAGCGGAGACTGAACGAACTGCGCCACCCGCTGCAGCTCCTGGCGATCGTTGAGGTCGATGCCTTCACTGTTCTTCCGCTCTGGCGCGAACAGATCCTCGGGCAGCGGGATCGAGGGATGCCGCGTCCCCCCCACGGAAGCGATCTTGGCCACCGGATCGGCGAGGATCTCCGCATCCGTCATCCGCTCGTCCGCGAGCTGGTGGACGAAGCTCGAATTCGCGCCATTCTCCAGCAGGCGGCGAACGAGATAGGCCAAGAGGTCCCTGTGCCCGCCGACCGGCGCGTAGATGCGCGTGTGGTACCCCTGCTCGCGCACCAGGCTCTCGTACAGCCCCTCGCCCATTCCATGCAGGCGCTGGAACTCGAAGTCCCGGCTGTCACCCGCCCATTCGAGGATGGTGGCGACGGTCAGCGCATTGTGGGTCGCGAACGCCGGATAGATGTTCTTCGCCCGCAGCATGTCCTTGGCGCAGGCGAGATAGGAGACGTCGGTTGCGGCCTTGCGGGTGAACAGCGGATAATCGGAGAGCCCCTGCTCCTGCGTATGCTTGATCTCGCTGTCCCAATAGGCGCCCTTCACGAGCCGCACGGCAATGCGGCGGCCGGTGGCGGCGCCGATCGCATCCGCCCAGGCGAGCGTCGGACGGCAGCGTTTGCCATAAGCCTGCACCGCCATTCCTAGCCCGTCCCAGCCCTTCAGCGCCGGCAGCCCGGCGATTGAGCCGATGATGTCGAGGCTCATGTCGAGCCGCTCGCTCTCCTCGGCGTCGATCGTGAAGGCGATCCCGTAGCGCTTGGCCAGCGCCGCAAGCGCCTCGACCTGCTCGGTCAGCGCCGGAACGCAGCGTTCATATTGCGCCACCTCGTAGCGCGGGTGCAGCGCCGAGAGCTTCACCGAGATCGAATGCCCCTCCTTCGCGTGCCGGCCGACGGCGTGGATCGCGTCCTCATAGGCGCGGTAATATCGCTCGGCGTCGGGGAAGGTCCGCGCCGCCTCGCCCAGCATGTCGAAGCTTGCGGTGAAGCCCCTGTTCTCGCGCTTCTTCATGCGCGCCACGGCCTCCTCGATGGTGCGGCCCATGACGAAGATCTCGCCCATCATCCGCATCGCCGCGCCCACCGCCTGGCGGACGAACGGCTCCCCCGCCCGCGCGATCAGGCGCTTGAGCGAACTTGCCTGCTCGCTGTCGCTGACGAGCGCGCGGCCAATGACGAGGCCCCAGGTGGCGCTGTTCACGAGCGTCGAGTGCGACTTGCCGGCATGCGACTTCCAGTCCGCATTGCCGAGCTTGTCGGCGATCAGCTGGTCGGCCGTCTCCGGGTCGGGCACGCGCAGGAACGCCTCGGCGAGCGACAGCAAGGCGATGCCTTCCGACGTGTTCAGCCGGTATTCCTGCAGGAACTGGTTCACCCACCCGGACGATTGCGCGCTCCGCAGATCGGCAAGCATCCCGAGGGCACGATTCTCGACGCGCCTCCGCTCCTCCGAATCGAGCGCCGCGTCCTTCAACAGCGGCGCAAGCACCTCAGGTTCCGGAGCCCGGTGAAGCCGCATGATCTCTGCGCGCGCGGTTGCCGTAGCGTCCGCCATAACTGGCCCTCTTCTGCCTTGAGTCTTGTGTGGGCGCGGCTCTAGACCGGCTCCATGCCCATCGCCAGCATCGAAGAGATCAAAGCCCGGGTCGGCACCGAGATCGGCGT
>NZ_DASVUE010000372.1:0-2295 GCF_036387215.1 Allosphingosinicella sp.
CGCCGATCAGTCCTCCAATGCTTTTCTAAGGCCGAGCGCAAGCCGCGGCGGGCCCGGAAAATAGGTCCATTCCATCGAGTGCGGATAGGGCGTGTCCCAGCCGGTGACGCGCTGCACGGGCGCTTCCAGATGGTAGAAGCAGCGTTCCGTGACGAGCGCGCTGAGCTCGGCCCCGAAGCCGGATGTGCGGGTCGCCTCGTGGAAGACGACGCAGCGGCCGGTCTTCTTCACTGAAGTCTCAATGGTCTCGATGTCGACCGGGACGATGGTGCGAAGGTCGATCACCTCGGCGTCGATTCCCTCGGCCTCGGCAGTGGCGATGGCGACGTGGACCATCGTGCCGTAAGCGAGGATCGTCACCGCCTCGCCCTCCCGCGCGACTGCTGCCTTGCCGATGGGAACGGTGTAATGGCCGTCCGGGACCTCGGCGGCCGGATGCTTCGCCCACGGCGTCACCGGCCGGTCGTAGAAGCCGTCGAAGGGGCCGTTATAGATGCGCTTGGGCTCGAAGAAGATCACGGGATCGTTATCCTCGATCGCGGCGATCAGCAGGCCCTTTGCATCGTAGGGGTTGGACGGGATCACGACCTTGAGGCCGGCCACGTGCGCGAACAGGGCTTCCGGCGACTGACTGTGGGTCTGGCCGCCGAAGATGCCGCCGCCATAGGGCGAACGGATCACCATCGGCATCGGCCATTCGCCGACCGTGCGGTAGCGCATGCGCGCCACTTCCGAGACGATCTGGTCGTAGCCCGGATAGATATAGTCGGCGAACTGGATCTCGATGATCGGGCGAAGGCCGTAGGCGGCCATGCCGACCGCGGTGGCGACGATGCCGGCCTCGGCGATCGGAGCGTCGAACGTGCGCTGCTTCCCGAACTTCTTCTGAAGCCCCTCGGTCACCCGGAAGACGCCGCCGAAATAGCCGACGTCCTCGCCGAAGACGACGGTGTTCGGGTCCCGCTCCATCATCACGTGATGCGCCGAATTCAGCGCCTGGATCATGTTCATGACGCTCATTTGCGGCGCGCCTCCGCTTCGGCGCGTGCGGCGTCCCGCTGCTCGCGCAAATGCCAGGGAAGCTCGGCGAAGACGTCGGAGAACATGGAATCGACGTCGTTATAGGGATCGGACTGCAGGGTTCCGAGCCGCTCCGCCTCTTTCTGGGCCGCGCGCACCTCCGCATCGAGCTGGTCGAGCAATTGCTGGTGCCGCTCGTCGTCCCATTCGCCGAGGCCGATCAGATGCTGCTTGAGGCGCGCAAGCGGATCGCCGAGCGGCCATTGCTGGCCGGCGCCGGCGGGGCGGTAGGCGGTGGGATCGTCGGAGGTGGAATGGCCCTCAACCCGGTAGGTGAAGAGTTCGATCAGCGTCGGCCCGAGGTTGGATCGGGCGCGGTCGGCGGCCCAGCGGGTGGCGGCGTAGACCGCGAGCGCGTCGTTGCCGTCGACCCTGAGACCGGCGATGCCGTAGCCGATCGCCCGCGCCGCGAAGGTCGTGAGCTGGCCGCCCGCGATGCCGGAGAAGGTGGAGATCGCCCACTGATTGTTGACGATGTTGAGGATCACCGGCGCCCGGTACACGCCGGCGAAGGTGACGGCGTTATGGAAGTCGCCCTCGGCGGTGGCGCCGTCGCCGATCCAGCCCGCGGCAATGCGGCTGTCGCCCTTGATCGCCGATCCCATCGCCCAGCCGACCGCCTGCGGGAATTGCGTGGCGAGATTGCCGGAGATCGAGAAGAAGCCGTATTCCTTGGTGGAATACATGATCGGGAGCTGGCGCCCTTTGAGCGGATCGCCGCGGTTCGAATAGACCTGGCACATCATCTCCACCAGCGGGTAATCCCGCGCCACCAGCAGCCCCTGCTGGCGGTAGGTGGGGAAGAAGATGTCGTCCCGGTCCATCGCGTGCGCGGCGGCGACCGCTATCGCCTCCTCGCCCGTGGATTTCATGTAGAAGCTGGTCTTGCCCTGCCTTTGGGCGCGGTACATGCGGTCATCGTAGACGCGGACCATCGCCATATCGCGGAGCATCCGGCGCAGCGTGTCGGGATCGAGCCGCGGGTCCCAGGGGCCGACCGCCCTCCCCTCCTCGTCCAGCACGCGCACCAGGGTGTAGGGCAGGTCGCGGATCTCGGACGGATCGACGTTGATGTCGGGGCGGCGGACGCTTCCGGCGGCGGGGATCTCGAAATGGCTGAAATCGACGTCTTCGCCGGGCCGCGCTTCGGGCTCCGGGACGTGGAGCGAGAGCGCCGGTCGGTTGGGGCGCCCAGTCTCAATGTTCATCCGCTAA
>NZ_DASVUE010000373.1:0-4628 GCF_036387215.1 Allosphingosinicella sp.
CGAGGATTTCAATCAGGGGCCGCGGCCTTCGGGAGACGAGGTGCGCCTCCGCTGCTGGCCCAGCGCGACCACCTCCGACATCGAGCAGCGCGAGAGCTGGGCCGGAGGACCTCCGCCGCCTCCGCCCCCGCCACCTCCGGCTATGGTGCCCATGGCGATTTCCGATTCTTCCGAGATCGTGGTCACCGGCAGCCGGGTGAGCCGAAAGGCGGTGCAGGAGGAGCTTGGAGACTTGAAACTCTACCGGATCCCCGATCCGGTGACGGTCGCCTCGCGCAGCCAGAAGCAGGTGGCCATGCTCGAGCAGCCGGGGGTCAAGGTGGAGATGGTCTATCGGATCCGCATCCTTGCCCAGGAGCCGCCGCCGATAAGCGGGATCTCGCGGATCCTCGTCACCAAGAACCGCAAGGCCGAGGGGCTTGGGCTCCCGCTTCCGGCGGGGCGGGTGGTGCTGTTCGGCGCGGGGCGCGAGCGGCCGCTCCTGCTCGGCGAAGGCTTTGTCGACGACAAGGCGGTGGGAGAGGATGTGGAGATCGAGATCGGCTCCGCCACCGGCGTGATTGCCACGACGACTGTCTCCGACAGCCCCTCGAAGGCTGAGCGGATCGTCTATCTCACCGTCACCAACGATCGCTCGCAGCCGGTGCGTTTCGAGGCCGAGCTGGATGCCGATGAGGCGTTCAAGCCGGACTCGAAGCTCGCGCGCCGCGACGGGCGACCGTTCTGGTCGGTGATGGTGCCGGCGAACGGCAGCCGTACGCTCCGCTACCGGGTGCCCAAGCCTAGTTGAGCTGCGGGAGCGCGCGGGGGCGGTTGTTCTCGTCGAGGGCGACGAAGGTGAACAGGGCTTCCGTCACCTTCACATCCTCGGTGCCGCGGTTGCGGGTCGCGATCACTTCGATTCGAATGCCCATCGAGGTGCGGCCGGTCCGCTCGATATTGGCATAGACCGAGATCACGTCGTGGAGGAGGATAGGGGCGATGAACTCCATCGCCTCGATGGCGACGGTGGCGACCGAGCTGTTTGCGCGGCGCGAGGCGACGATGCCGGCGGCGATGTCCATCTGGCTGAGCACCCAGCCGCCGAAGATATGGCCGTTGGCGTTGATGTCCCCGGGCCTCGGCACGACCCTCAGGATCGGCTCGCCGCGCGTCTCAGTCATTCCGGTCTTCTCCGCGGTGGGCTGCCTCGTCGTGCCCGCTATTGTTGCTGAAGTAGACGAGCCCCATCAGGCCGGTGCCAAGCAGCACCGAAAATCCGACCCCGGCGATGGTGGCGATCACCATGTGGATCGGCACGGGCTGGCCGGAACTCTTGAGGTAGATGAGCGCCAGCAGCACCGCCACCACGGCGGCAACCGCCATCCACGACATCAGCCGCTTGTAGCGCGCCCAGGCCTCGGCGGTGCGTTGCATGGAGGGCGGAGCGGGATCGGGTCTGGGCATGCTTCCATTTGGAGGCGCGGCATGGGATCATCAAGGCTTGAGTAGGCGTTGACCAAAGGCATCCGAGGAGGCTGCGCTCATGACCATCGAATCGATCCTCCGGCAAAAGGGCGAGCGGCTCGTCAGCGTCGAGTGCGACACTCCGGTTCGGGAGGCGGTGCGCCTGCTCGCCGAAAACAGGATCGGCTCGCTGCCGGTCGTACGGGACGGCAAGGTCGTGGGGATCATGTCCGAGCGCGACATCATCTACTGCCTCGCGCGCGACGGCGAATCGGTGCTCGACCTGCTCGTCGAGAAGGTCATGACCGCACCGGCGATCACCGTCACGGCCGACGTTCCGGTCCTCGCCGCGCTTTCGATGATGAGCCAGCGCCGGATCAGGCATCTTCCGGTGGTGGAGGGCGAGCGGCTGGTGGGGCTGGTCTCGATCGGCGATCTCGTCGCCCATCGGATCGCACGGATCGAGCAGGAAGCCGAGGCGATGCGGGCCTATATTCAGAGCGCCTGAGCGGCTGCGGGTCGCCTCCGTACGAGCGCCAGCATCTCCTCGATCACCGCTCTCGCGAACAGGAACAACAGGGCCGCATAAGCCGCCGCGCCCGAACCCACCAGAATCGCGAGCCGCGTCTGCGCCGCCAGCGGCGGAAGCACCGAGTCGATCGCGAGCACGAGCAAGGCCATCAGCCCGGCGGCGCCGAACGCCGGCGCTGCCGCCCGTGCCAGCGCCATCGGTGCGGCGCCGATCACCGGCAGCGCGAGGGCGGCGCTGATCGCGAGATGGATGGGCAATGCCATGAGCCATGCCCAGGCCATCCCTTGAGTGCCCCAGTGGATGCCGATCAGGAACGCCACCGATAGCGTGAACGCGCCCGAAATCGCGATCCGAAGGGCAATTGCGGGGCGGCCGAGCGCGTTGGTGGCGGGCGTGAAGAGGAGCTGCAGCGTCAGGAACGGCATCGCCAGCCCGAGCGTCCGGACCAGCGGCGCGGTCGCGGCCCATTTCTCTCCAAGCACCGTCAGCACCAGCGGCTCGGCGGTGGCGGCAAGGCCCAGGTAGAACGGCATCGCGATCAGGAGGATCAGCCGCACCGACTTCAGGAAGGAGAAGGCGACTGCGCTCGGATCGTCCTGGATCCGCGAATAAGCGGAATAGGCCACTTCGTTCAGCGGCGGCACGAACTTGTGCGTCAGGATCTGCGTCAGGAACAATGCCGTGGTATAGAGGCCGAGATCGTGCGCGCTGAGCACTCGGCCCGCGATGAAGACGTCGCTCTGGCTCTGCACGAACCAGAAGGATTGCACGGCCACCATCGCGCTTCCGTACCGGAACATTGCGCCGGCGCCCTCGAATCGGAAGCTGGGCGCCACCAGCCACCTTGTCTTCACCGCCAGTCCGACAGCGCGCGTCCAGAACAGCGCCAGCCCGCCGAGCACCAGCGTCCAGACGCCGTAGCCGAGATAGGCGAGCGTCAGCATCGTGGCGGCGCTGAGGGCGGCGGCGGCGAGGTCGACCTGCGCAAGGCTCTTGAAGTTCATCTCGCGGCTGAGGAGGGCGCTCGGCACCGCGATCAGGGGCGTCGTCATAAAGAGGAGCGCCTGGACTCGAAGCAGATCGGCCAGCATCGGCTGGTGGAAATAGGCTGCGGCCACCGGTGCAAGCATCAGCTGCCCGGCGCCCAGCGCGCCGTTCAGGAGGATCAGCATCCCGAACGCCTGGCGGATCTTCCGCGGCGATATCGATTCGTCGCGGACGAGCGAGTTCGCGAATCCCCAGCCGTTCATCAGATTGAGGAAGACGAGTACCACCTGGGTCATCGCGAACAGGCCGTAGTCGCTCGGCTCCAGCATCCGGATGACGAGGAAGGTCGCGCCCCAGGTGAGGATTTGCCCGGCAACCTGGCTGCCGGAGCGCCAGACGATCGCGCGCTTCACCCGCTGGGTGAAGCCAACTGCTTCGTGCGGCTGGATTTTTTCCTCGGCACCCACTTGAAGGCCTGATCCTTGCACCTAAATCCTCGATCGGACGGCGCATACAGCATGGGGGTTAACCCGCTGTTGAGGCTGCCCGCTTCTTTGAAATTTCGGGGCGTCAGGCCATTGACGGACGGGTTCGACCTTTCCATATGGCCACCGCGGCGTGAGCGATCCTTGTGGATCCGCAGACCGTCGCGACCCCTTATCGATCGGCTCCCTCGGGAACGGCGCTGCCGTTGCCAAGGTGCCTTTCGGCTCTTTGAAATCGAGAGAATTTAGAGGCCATTGACGGCGGGAATTTTCCCTCCCATATGGCCTCGCGTGATGGCACGGCCTTGGAGCTTCCTCGGCTTAGTCATTGAAAACTTTTCGAAAAGCTTTCGAAAAATGGTCTTGACGATCGGCTCGGCCGACGCCATATGACCACTCACCGGCGGGGCTCACGGCTGATGCAGCCAGCGACCGACCGGAAGAAAGCTTCTCCAAAAAGTTTTCGAAAAAGCTGTTGACGGTCGATAATCTCGATCATATATGGCTTTTCACCGACGAGGACGGCCTTCGGGTAGGCCTCGTTCGCGCTTCACCAATCGGATGATCCGGTGCCCCGGTAAAACGGGGGAGGTGAAGCGTCGGCTCTTTGACATTGTTGGTTTTAGATGAAGGGACATGTGGGCGGCGGCTCCGGTCACCGGCAACCTCTGGGTGCCGGACGATCGGTTAAATTCAAGCCGTTCCTTAACGGGTCCTCGTCGAGCTTGCTCGGCGGGTTCTCGAATGTCCTCTTACATATCCACAGTAATATGTATTTGTGCAGGAACGGCTCCCAGAGATGCCGGCTTCTGCTTCGCGTTTTCCCGCGAGGTGGTTGTCGTACATAAACTTGAGAGTTTGATTCTGGCTCAGAACGAACGCTGGCGGCATGCCTAACACATGCAAGTCGAACGAGACCTTCGGGTCTAGTGGCGCACGGGTGCGTAACGCGTGGGAATCTGCCCTTTGGTTCGGAATAACTCAGGGAAACTTGAGCTAATACCGGATGATGACTTCGGTCCAAAGATTTATCGCCAAAGGATGAGCCCGCGTAAGATTAGCTAGTTGGTGAGGTAAAGGCTCACCAAGGCTACGATCTTTAGCTGGTCTGAGAGGATGATCAGCCACACTGGGACTGAGACACGGCCCAGACTCCTACGGGAGGCAGCAGTGGGGAA
>NZ_DASVUE010000374.1:0-2668 GCF_036387215.1 Allosphingosinicella sp.
AGCGCACAGGCCGCGACGAGGAGCACCAGCAAGGCATAGCCCCCCGTCCAGAGGACGCTTTGCTGGTGAAGCGTCAGCAAAGGCTCGACGATCAGCGGGTAGGAGATGAGGCCGGCGAAGCTGCCGAGGTTCGAGGCCGCGTAGAGCGGATAGGGTTCGCCGCGCGCGGGATCGAGCGCGTACCAGCGCTGCATCAGCGGCGCCTGCGCGGAGATGATGAAGAAGAGCGGCCCGATCGAGCTGATCAGGAACCACGGCACCCACAGGATGGGCGAGGCGTCGACCGGCGGCGCAGCGGCGCGAAGGCCGATCGGCAGCCAGAAAGCCGCGAGCGCGAAGAAGACGAGGTGAAGCCCCGCCTGCCGCCGCGGGCGAAGGCGGGCAAGCCAGTGCGCGTATGCGTAGCCGCCGAGCAGCAGCGCCTGATAGACGAGCATCGCGCTGTTCCAGACGGTGGGAGCACCGCCGAGCCGCGGCAGCGCCATCCGCCCGATCATCGGCTGCGTCAGGAACAGCAGGAACGAGCCGGTGACGATGGTCGCGACGAACAGCGGCCGGGCAAAGCCCGCGAGCACCGGCTGTGCGGCCGTTTCGTCCCTCACGCGTCCGCCGTTTCGTGCTGCGCGGTGAGTGCAGCCACGCCTCGCTCAAGCGCGGCCAGCGCCTCATCGACATGCTCGAGGTGCGTCCGGAACGACAGGATCGCGCAGCGCAGGTAGAAGCGGCCGTCTATGCGGGTGCCGCTCAGCATCACCCTCCCCTCCTGCTGCACATGGGCGATCAGCCGCTCGTTGAAGGCATCGACGTCGCCGGAGGCCGGCAGGTAGCGGAAGGCGACGACTGAGAGGTCCGGTGCCTCGCCTGCCTCAAAGCCTTGAAGCTGCGAGAGCCGCGCATGGAAATAGCGCGCGAGCCGGAGCTTCTCCTTCTGCGCGGCTCGAAATGCGGCGACGCCGGCGATCTGAAGTGGAAGCCACAGCCGGAGCGCCCGGAAGTGGCGTGTGAGCTCGGGCGACAAGTCGGCGGGCGACGGCCCCACTTCGGATTCGCCGAGCGGCTTGAGATAGTCCGCGCTGGCGCTGAAGGCATCGAGGAGGTGCCGCCCCTCGCGAGTCAGCACCGCGCCGGTGCCGTAGGGCAGGAACAGGGTCTTGTGCGGATCGAGGACGACGCTGTCGGCGCGGTCGATGCCGTTGAGGATCGCGCGGCCTTCCTCGCACAGCGCGAACAGCCCGCCATAGGCGCCGTCGACGTGCAGCCACGCGCCGTAGCGGGCGCAGACCTCGGCAATCTCGGCAAGCGGATCCACCGCTCCAGTATCCACCGTCCCCGCGGATGCGATAACCAGCCACGGCCTTATGCCCGCTCCCCGGTCCCGCTCCAGCGCTTCGGCAAGCGCCTCCGGCGACATCCGATAGCGGGCGTTGGTCCCGACCGTACGCCGCGGCGCCCTCCCGCGGCCGGCGATGTGAAGCGCCTTGTCGATGCAATGATGGGCAAAGCGGGTCATGTAGACGGCCCCGCCGCCGTCCGGGTCCCGCGCCTCGCGGGCAGCGACGATGGCGGCGAGCGTCGCCAGGCTGCCGCCGGATGTCAGAGTGCCCGCTGCGCCCTCAGGGTAGCCGATCACCTCGGCAAGCCAGGCGGTGGTCGCATTCTCGAGCCGAACGGCTCCGGGGCTTGCCGAGGCGAAGCCGGAATATTTGTTGGACGCGGCCGCGATCATGTCGCCGAGCGCCGAATGGAACAGGCCGCCACCGGGAATGTACGCCATGAAGCGGGGCGAAGTGGTGGCGAAGCCGGGCCGCTCCACGCATTGCCCGACATAATCGAGGATATCTGCCGGGTCGCGCCCCTCTTCGCCGAATTCCGGCTCCAGCCGACGCGCGAACACGTCGGACCAGGGGCTGTTGGACGCCGCCTCGGGCACTGCGTCCAGATAGGCGAGCGCATGATCCATCGCGAGCCCGCCCAGGCGCGTCCGCTCCCCGGCGTCCGGCTCCAGCGGCGCCATCGCGGCGCGAAGGCTTTCCAGCTCCAGCCGAAGCGCGTCCAGCATCAGCGCGACAGCAGCCGCGCAGCGTGGGCCGCATAGTAGGTCAGCACCCCGGAGCAGCCTGCGCGTTTGAACGCCATCAACGTCTCGAGCACCAAGGCGTCGCGATCGCCCGCGCCCGCGGCTGCGGCGGCCTCGATCATCGCATATTCGCCGGACACCTGGTAGGCGAAGAGCGGGACGTCGAACCGCTCCTTCACCCGCCGGACGATGTCGAGATAGGGCAGGCCCGGCTTCACCATCACGAAATCGGCACCCTCGGCGATATCGAGCGCGACTTCGCGAAGCGCCTCGTCACTGTTGGCGGGATCCATCTGGTAGCTCTTCTTGTCGCCCTTCAGCAGCCCGCGCGATCCGACGGCGTCGCGAAACGGACCGTAGAAGGCGCTCGCATATTTGGCGGCATAGGCCATGATCGCGACGTTCGGGTGCCCTTCCCGCTCAAGCGCCAGGCGTATGCGCCCCACCCGCCCGTCCATCATGTCCGAAGGCGCGACGATGTCCGCGCCGGCCCTCGCCTGCACCAGCGCCTGCTCGACCAGAATCGCGCTGGTCTCGTCGTTCAGCACATATCCGGCCGCATCCGTAACCCCGTCATGGCCGTGCGAGGTA
>NZ_DASVUE010000375.1:0-2757 GCF_036387215.1 Allosphingosinicella sp.
CAGGCGATGAATTCGCGGTGCTGGACATTACCGGCGGCTGGGCCTGGGGCTACCGCCGCCTCGACCACCATGTCGGCTACGTGCCCACTGACCTGCTCGAGCCCGCCCTCGACTGATCACATCTCGCCGCGCTGGCGGCGAAGGGCATACCATTTCTGCACGTTGGCATTGTGCTCCGCCAATGTGTTCGCGAAGATGTGCCCGCCGGTGCCGTCAGCGACGAAATAGAGCGCTTTGGTTTGCGCGGGGTTCAGCACCGCGGCGATCGACTCGCGACCGGGATTCGCGATGGGACCGGCAGGAAGGCCCGCCATCGCATAGGTGTTGTAGCCGTTATTCGCCTGCAGCTCAGAGCGCCGGATGCGCCGGCCGAGCGGCTTTCCCTTCGTGATCGGATAGATGACGGTGGGATCCGCATCGAGCTTCATCCCGATCCGGACGCGGTTCGAATAGACTCCGGCGACCATCGGCCGCTCCGACGGCTTGCCCGTTTCCTTCTCGACTACCGAGGCCAGGATCACCGCCTCCCGCTTCGAGTTGACGACGCTGTTCGGCCCCTTCTTCGCCCAGAGCGCATCGAGCTGCTTGGTCATCGCGTCCTGCATACGCTTCAGCACCGCGGCTCGGCTTTCGCCCCGCTTGAAGCTGTAGCTGTCAGGGAGGATCGAGCCCTCCTCCGGCACCGGGATCGAGCCTGTCAAAAGCTTCTGCTCCATCAGCTTCTCGTAGACGAGGATGGAAGGCATTCCTTCCGGGACCGTCACAAGCCGCTGCACCGGCTGGCCGTGCTGCAGGATATCGAGGACCTCCGCGCCGCTCGTGCCGGCGGGGATCTCGAACTCGCCTGCCTGGATCGGATCGCCCGACCCGAACAGCCGCGCCATCGCCCTGTAGGTCTGGGCGCTGCCGGGGATCGCGCCGATGCCGGCGAGCTGATCGGCGACCTTGCCGAGGCTCGAGCCCTCCTCGACGATCAGCGTGTGCGGCCCCTGCCTGGGCCCGGTGCTCGCCCACAGCATCCAGTAAGCCCCTGCGCCGGCGAGCGCCGCGACCGCGACGAGGATCAGCAGCAGCCGCTTCATCGGTTCATCAGATCGCGCGCATCACCAGGCTGGCATTGGTGCCGCCGAAGCCAAAGCTGTTGTTCAGCACCGCCTTGACGGAACGCTCCTTCGCCACGTGCGGCACCAGGTCTACGCCGGCAGTGCCTTCGCTCGGATTGTCGAGGTTGAGCGTCGGCGGCACGATCTGGTCCCGCATCGCGAGGATGCAGAAGATTGCCTCGACGGCGCCCGCGCCGCCCAGCAGATGGCCGATCGCCGACTTGGTGGAGCTCATCGAAAGCTTGCCGACGGCGTTTCCGAACAGCCTCCGGACCGCCCCAAGCTCAAGCTCGTCCCCGAGCGGCGTCGAGGTGCCGTGCGCGTTGATATAGTCGATGTCGCTTAGGTCGAGACCCGACCGCTTCATCGCCACCTCCATGGCGCGGTACCCGCCGGCGCCCTCTGGGTGCGGCGCAGTCACGTGATAGGCGTCGCCGGACATGCCGTAGCCGATAATCTCGGCGTAGATCTTGGCGCCGCGCGCCTTGGCCCGCTCATATTCCTCGAGCACCACGACGCCCGCGCCCTCGCCCATCACGAAGCCGTCCCGATCCTTGTCATAGGGACGCGAGGCCCGCTCCGGCTCGTCGTTCCGAGTCGAAAGCGCCCGCGCCTGCGCGAAGCCGGCAATGCCGAGCGGGCAGAGCGCGCTCTCGGCGCCGCCGGCAAGCATCACGTCGGCATCGTCGAGCATGATCATCCGGGCCGCATCGCCGATCGAATGGGCGCCGGTGGAGCAAGCGGTGACGACCGCGTGGTTCGGACCCATCAGGCCGTACTTGATCGAAACCTGGCCGGAGACGAGGTTGATCAGGCGGCCGTGGACGAAATGCGGGCTGACGCGCTTCGGCCCCTTCTCGTGAAGGACGAGCGATTCCTTCTCGATACCGGGAAGACCGCCGATCCCCGATCCGATCGAGACCCCGGCGCGGTAACGGTCCGCCTCGCTCATGTCGGCAAGGCCCGCATCCTCGATCGCCTGGCCCGCGGCGTCAATGCCGTAGACGATGAACGGATCGACCTGCCGCTGAACCTTGTGATCGACCCTTTTCCCGGCGTCGAAGCCATATTCATGCTCGGGGGGCTTCACCTCGCAGGCGATCTGGCAGACCTGGTCCGACGGATCGAAGCGCGTGATGCGGCCGGCGCCGCTTTTCGAGGCGAGGATGTTGCGCCAGCTCGTCTCGACATCCGCGCCGAGCGGCGTGACGAGCCCTAGACCGGTGACGACGACGCGGCGCATGCGTAAACTCCCTCAGCGACTGGGAAAACCATCAAAAAGGCAAAACGGCTCCCCGCCCTAGGACGAGGAGCCGTTGTCGTAAAGCGGCTCGATCCGTGCCGTAAGGCGGATCAGCTCGAAGCTCAGGCCTTGTTGGCTTCGATATAGTCGATCGCATCCTTAACGGTGCCGATCTTCTCAGCCGCATCGTCGGGAATCTCGACGCCGAATTCTTCCTCGAACGCCATGACGAGCTCGACGATATCGAGGCTGTCCGCGCCGAGGTCGTCGATGAAGCTCGCCTCTTCGGTAACCTTCTCGTTCTCCACGCCAAGATGCTCGACGACGATCTTCTTAACGCGCTCGGCGGTCTCGCTCATAATGCCCCTTTCAGGATGAAACTGATGTTGGGGCGGCTCTAGCCAAGGGTCC
>NZ_DASVUE010000376.1:0-3656 GCF_036387215.1 Allosphingosinicella sp.
GATGCGCGCGATCGGAGCGGGGTAGTCGTGAGCCGACAAGATCTGGTCGAGCACCGGCCCCAGCCGCACGACCCGGCCGCGGGCGTGGCGGGCGGGAATGGTGAAGCCGAGCGCCTCGTCGAGATTGGCGGCCGTTGCCGCTTCGAATTGATGTGAAGCCATGATCGAAGATGTAGGGAACGCCCGCCGCGTTTTCAGTATCCCCGGCTCAGGTCAGGCCGCCTGCGGCACCTCGTACCGCCGCGCGGCCTCGGAGAGGCGCTCCACGAATTCGGTAACGTGGCTCTCCTCGATCACCAGCGGCGGAAGCACGCGCATCACGTTGTCCCCCGCTGCAACCGTCAGCAGCCCGTGGTCGCGCAGGTAGGTGACGAAGGCGCGGCTGTCGGTCTTCATCTTGATGCCGAGCATCAGCCCGACCCCGCGGACGCTTTCGAAGAGATGGTCGTGGTTTGGGATCATCTGCTCGAGTGCGCCGCGCAGGCGCTCGCCCATGCGGGTGACGTGATCGAGGAATTCGGGAGCGGCGACGACGTCGAGCACCGCCTGCCCCGCCGCCATTGCAAGCGGGTTGCCGCCATAGGTGGAGCCGTGCGTGCCGACCACCATCCCGACCGCCGCTTTCTCGGTGGCGAGGCAGGCGCCGAGCGGGAAGCCGCCGCCGATGCCCTTGGCGGTTGCGAGGATGTCCGGCTCGATGCCGTAATGCTCGTAGGCGTAGAGCTTGCCGGTGCGGGCGACGCCGCACTGGACTTCGTCGAGCACGAGCATGAGGTCGTGCTCGTCGGCGAGCCGCCGGAGCCCCTTCATGAACTCGGCGCTCGCGGGGCGGATCCCGCCCTCGCCCTGGATCGGCTCGACGAGGAAGCCGGCGGTGTGCTCCGTGATCGCCGCCTCGGCTTCGGCAAGGTTGTCGAACTCGACGACGGTGAAACCGGGCAGCAGAGGCGCAAAGCCGTCGCGGAGCTTTTCCTGGTTGGTTGCGCTGATCGTCGCCATCGTCCGGCCGTGGAAGGCGTTCGAAAAGGTAATCAGCACGCTTCGGTGCGGATTGCCGTGGTGATGGTGATAGCGGCGCGCCGTCTTGATCGTGCACTCGACGGCCTCGGCCCCCGAATTGGTGAAGAAGACGGTGTCGGCGAAGGTTGCGTCGACCAGCCGCTGCGCAAGCTTTTCGCCCTGCGGCGAGCCGTAGAGATTGGAGACGTGGATCAGCGTCGCCGCCTGCTCCTGGATCGCCTTGGTGAGGTGCGGATGGCCGTGGCCGAGCAGGTTCACCGCGATGCCGCTCGCGAAATCGAGATATTGCTCGCCCTGCTCCCCGTAGAGATACACCCCCTCGCCGCGGACCGGCCGCACCGGCGAGCGCGGATAGACGGGCATGAGCGGCGTGATGGCCATTTTGGGCTCCTCGGAGTTTCGGTCGACGGATGCGAAAAAGGCGACCATCACGGTCGCCTCTCATGCACTTCTATAAGGATCGGCCGGGCGCCGCGTCAATTCAGCGCCCGGCCATTCGTCTCAGCGATTACCAGCGGTCGCGGCGATCGTCCCAGCGGTCGCGGCGGCCTTCCTGGCGCTCAGCCTGGACGCGGTAGCGGAGGTTCTGGATCCGCTGCTGAAGCTCCTGATGCTCCCAGCGGCTCAGGCCATCGCGGCGATAGTCGTCGTAGCGGCGGTCGATCCGCTCCACTTCGTTGTGGAGGCGGCGGGCTTCGTCGCGCGACACCAGCCGGCGCTCGCGGAGCCGCTCGATACGGTCGGAGATCTGGTTGAGCTGCTGCGGAATGTCGCGGCCCTGGTTGTAGCCGTAGCCACGGTCATACTGACCGTACTGGGCCGCTGCAGGAGCCGTTACTGCCACCGCACCGAGGATCGCTGCTGAAATCAAAATCTTACGCATGGTCTTACTCCTAGTCTCTCATCCCGATGCTGCCGGTATAGGCGCGAGTCGCTGTTCGGCCCCTGAATGGGGCCGTCAGCAACGGTTCAGGCCCGAAACTAGTTTTTGAGCTTCCAGCCCCTGCGGAGCAGAACGTAGCAGAGCGCCCAGAGCCCGACGTTGATCGCCAGCAGCAGCACTCCGCCGACGTGGAGCGGCGAATCCGCGACCCCGATGAAGCCCGAGCGGAAGCCGGAGATGACGTAGAAGAAGGGATTGGCGTGGCTCACCGCCCGGAATGCGGGGGCGAGGCTTTCGATCGAGTAGAAGGTGCCCGACAGGAGCGACAGCGGCGCTACGACGAAGTTCGAAACCGCCGCGGCGTGGTCGAACTTCTCGGCCCAGATCGAGGTGAGGAGGCCGAGGAAGGAAAGCATCGAGCTGCCAAGCAGTCCGAACCACAGGATGGTGAGCGGGTGTCGAGGCGCGACGTGCACTCCGGGCCACAGCAGCATGATCCCCCAAACCGCAAAACCGACGAGAAAAGCGCGGGTTACCGACGCTCCGACCAGCCCGGCGATCAACTCCCCAGTCGACAGGGGCGGCATCAGATAGTCGACGATGTTGCCCTGGATCTTCCCGACCAGCAGCGAGAAGCTGGAATTCGCGAAGGCATTCTGGATCATGCCCATGATGATGAGGCCGGGGGCCAGGAAATCGGCGAAGGGCAGGCCCATCACCGTACGTCCGGTGCGGCCGAGGGCGACGGTGAAAATGACCAGGAACAGGAGGGTGGTGATGGCCGGCGCCCAGATCGTCTGGAGCTGGACCTTGAAGAAACGCCTCACCTCCTTCAAATAGAGGGTCTTGAGGCCGCCCCAATTGACGCTCCTGATCACAGGGACGCCAGGGTCGGTACGAACCCACTTCGAAGGCTGGTCGTTCATGGCGCTCTCGCTAGAGAGCCACGCCGGGAGCCGCAAGCCGTGAACCTGAGGAAGAATTTCTGATGTCATGGACCGACGAGCGCATCGAGCGCCTTAAGGAGCTCTGGTCGAAAGGCATGACTGCAAGCCAGATCGCCGACGAGCTCGGCGGCGTGTCGCGCAACGCCGTGATCGGCAAGGCGCACCGGCTCGGCCTCCAGTCGCGCCCCTCGCCGGTGAAGCCGAACGAGCCCGCGCCGGCGGGCGCCAAGCCGGCCGCGCCCGAACCCGCTTCAGAGGCTCCCTGGGAGGCCGCGCCGGCGCCCGAGCCGCAGCCCGCCCCGCAACCGGCCGCTGCCGCAGCCGCGGCCGCTCCGGCGGCCGAACGGCCTGCAGCGCCGGAGCCGAGGGTCGTTTCAGTGGGCCCGGGCGGCTTCCTGCGCCAGGGTCCGGGCGACCAGCAGCCGCCCATCCCCCCTGCCCCGCCGCGCCGGCTCGTGCCCGCGAAGCCAAGCGCCGACGTCGCCGACAAAACCAGCCTGCTCGATCTCAACGAGAAGATCTGCAAGTGGCCGATCGGGCACCCGGGGGAGCCCGATTTCCACTTCTGCGGGAAAGCGTCGAACCCCGGCTTCCCCTATTGCGTCGATCATTGCGGCGTGGCCTATCAGGCGCAGCTTCCGCGCCGCGACCGCCGCCCCCCGCCCCCGCTCCCGTTCGGCGGCCCGCGCATCCGCTGATCAGCGCGCCGGAGCAGTGCTCCGGCGCCTCCGATGCGGCTGAGGCCCGCCTTGAAGGCCGGTTCTTATCCTGCCGTAATGACCCAGGTTAATGCGATTTTCCGGAAC
>NZ_DASVUE010000377.1:0-2120 GCF_036387215.1 Allosphingosinicella sp.
AGCAGAGTGGAATCCTCAGAAGCGCTCTTCCAGGCGACCGTGCCCAGCAGGATCACGCTGATGATGGAAACGAAATAGCCGAGGGACTTCAAGAACAACGGCATTGGCACGCCACCTGCTGCAACCACTTGTGCGTCAAGAGGCAGAACACGGCACAAGTGCCTATCGTTCCGCAGGCGGACTGATCCTGCCGGGAAATCTAGCGCCGGCCGCCCTTGTGCCGGATATTCGAGGGACGGCCGCGCTTGCCCTGGACGCGCTTTGGCTTCTCCTCGCCGCGGCGGCCGTCGCGCTTGATCGTTCGGCGCTGGGGACCCGAAGCCGGCATGTTCGGGACTTCGAAGCGGAGCCCGCCAGACACCGGATTGGCCTCGGCCAGGCGCAGCTTCAGCCGCTGCCCGGGCGCGAAGGTCTGCTGCGTGTCCTCGCCGACGAGGGTCTGGCTCGCTTCCTCGTAGCGGAAATATTCGGTGCCGAGGGTGGAAACGGGGACCAGGCCGTCGCCGCCGAGGCCTTCCACGGCGGCGAAGAAGCCGAACGGCTGCACGCCGGTGATGCGGCAATCGACCAGCTCGCCGACCCGCTCCGACAGATAGGCGGCCACATAGCGGTCGAGCGTTTCGCGCTCCGCAACCATCGCCCGCCGCTCAAACTGCGAGATGGACTCGCCGATGATGTCCATCGCTTCCGCTTCGGCGTCGGTGAGGCCGCCCTCGCCGAGACCGTAGCTGCGCACCAGCGAGCGGTGGACGAGCAGGTCCGCATAGCGCCGGATCGGGCTGGTGAAATGGGCGTAGGAGCCGAGCGAGAGGCCGAAATGGCCGTGATTCTCGGGGCCGTAATAAGCCTGGGTCTGGGTGCGGAGGATCTGCTCCATGATCTCGGGCTTGAACTCCGCCTCCCCCACCCGGTCGATGATCCGGTTGAAGGTCTCGGGCTTGATCACCTGGCCGAGCGCGAAGGGGATGTCGAAGGTCTCGAGATAATCCTTCAGCGCCACCAGCTTCTCGCGGCTCGGAGGCTCGTGGTCGCGGTACATGACGGGAGCCTTCTTCGCCTCCAGAGCCTTTGCGGCCGCGACGTTGGCGGCGATCATATAGTCCTCGACCAGCTTGTGCGCGTCGAGCCGCTCGCGCGGCGCCACGGACGTGATCCGCCCCTTCTCGTCCAGCACTACGCGCCGCTCGGGGAGGTCGAGGTCGAGCGGCGCCCGTTTCTCCCGAGCCTTGTAGAGCGCGCGCCAGCAGGCCCAGAGCGGCTTCAGAGTGCCCTCGACGATGGCCGGATCCACGGCGGGCGCATCGGCTTCGATTTCCGGCATGGAGCAGGGCGAGGAGGAGACTTCGGTCCGCTCCTGCCCAGCCGAAGCGTCGATCGCGGCCTGCGCGTCCTCGTAGGCAATGTTCGCCGCGATGCGGACCCGGGCGCGTGTGAAGCGCCAGCTCTTGAGCTGCCCGTCCTTCGTCACCTGCAGGTGGCAGGCCAAGGCGGCGCGGTCCTCCCCCTCCTTCAGCGAGCAGACGTGGGCACTAAGTGTTTCCGGGAGCATCGGCACCACGCGATCAGGGAAGTAGACGCTGTTGCCGCGCTTCCGTGCTTCCTTGTCGATGGAGGAGCCCGGGCGGACGTAGAAGCTGACATCGGCGATGGCGACGATCGCCTTCCAGCCGCCGCCGTTCGAGGGATCCTCGTCGGGCGCCGCCCAGACGGCATCGTCATGGTCGCGGGCGTCCGCCGGATCGATCGCGACGATCGGCACGTGCGTGAGGTCCTCGCGGGACCCGAGCTCCTGCTGCGCAACCCGCTCCGCCTCTTCGAGCACCCGGTCGGGGAATTCATGCGGAATGCCATGCTTGTGGATCGCGATCAGGCTGAAGCTGCGCGGAGCGAATGGGTCGCCGAGCACCTCGGACACCCGCGCGCTAAGCCGCGGTGGCCGTCCCGTCTTTTCCGCGAGGACGAGATCGCCGACCTCGGCTCGGCCAAGCTCCGAGATCGGAAGCTCCCGCCGCTCCTTTTTCTCGACCGGCCGGAGCCAAAGGCTTTCGCCCTCCCGATGGACGACGCCGAGCACGAGCTCGCTGCCTTTCAGCAGCTTCTTCATCGGATGGGCGATGAAG
>NZ_DASVUE010000378.1:0-1905 GCF_036387215.1 Allosphingosinicella sp.
GCGATCTCGTAATAAGCGGCGGCGTCGACGCGGACGTAGCCGGGCAGGGTCACCGCGTTGCTGATCGAGGCATAGGCCTTGGAGCGGGCGACGATACCGAGGCCGAGGCCGAGCTTCTTCGTGAAATCGTAGCGGTTCCAGAGCGAGAATTGGTGCCGCGGGACGAGCGGCACCTCGCAGTTCGCGACCGCCGGGTTGCAGGCGGTGGTGCGGGACCGGATCTCGGCCTTCTGGTGCGAATAGCCCGCCGAGATCTGCCATTGGTCGCTGATGTTGCGCTCGAGGCCGACTTCGATGCCGCGGCTCCGCTGCGCGCCGGTGAGCACCGTCCGGGCCGGGTTCGCGGGATCGGGCGCGCGGGTGTTGGTGCGGTCGAGCTGGTAGGCGGCGAAGGTGGCAAGCAGGCCCGGGAGCGGCTCCCACTTCGCGCCGACCTCGTAATTGTCGAACTTCTCCGGCTTCAGCGCTTCGGACGTGATGTCGAGCGAGGAGAATTGGTCGCCGGAGCTCGGCAGATAGGAGCGGCTGTAGCTGGCATAGAAGGACAAGGCGTCGGTCGGCTTCAGGATGAGGCCGATGCGGGGCGAGAACAGCTCGTCGGTGCGGGTGAACTCCGCATTATTGTTGAGGTTCGTGGCTTCGAGCCTGAACCGGTCGAAGCGGAGGCCGGCGACGATCTCGACCATGCCGAGGCGGATCTGGTCCTGCGCGTAGACCGCGAGGATCGAAGCATCGGTGTGGTTGAAGTTGGCGGGCGTGCAGCCGGTCCTGTTGCTCGGCCTGCAGCCGCCGGTGGTGTTGAAGGGAAGGAAGATCATATCCCGGCTGACCGTCGGCTGGGCGGCGGGAACCGTGATCGAGGCGCTGTCGCCGGCTACGAAGAAGCCGTTGAGCCGGCGCTGGCGGCTGTCCTGATGCCCAAGTTCGAACCCGAGGAGGAAGGTCTGATCGACACCTCCGAGGCGGCCCTTCCAGACGAGGTCGGTCTGGCTGAAGACGTTCTTGCGCCGCGTCGCGTCATTATAGGCGGAGAGGGTGAGATTTCCGGCGGAATTGACGGCGCCGGACGGATAGATGTTCTGATAGAATTTGTCGTAATCGCCATAGAGCGTGCGGTTGCGCAGCGTCAGAGCGTCGCTGAAGCGATGCTCGAAGGCGAGGCCGGCGAGATGCACGTCGGCGTCGGCAAAGCTCTGCCGGGGATCGCCGAAGAAGACGCGGTCCGCGCCCTTCAGCGGCCGTCCGAGGAGCGACGGCACGCCGCGGTCGGCGGTTCGGCGGTCGTGGAAGAATTCGTAGGACAGATCGAGGCGGGTGTCGGGGCCGAGCAGGAAGCCGACCGTGGGGTTGACGCCGTAGCGCTCCAGATCGACGCCGCGGCGGAAGCTCTCGCCGTCTTCGTAGACGCCGTTGAGGCGAACGCCGGCGGAGGCGCCGAGCGGCTGGTCGACATCGGCGGTGAGGCGGAAGCCTCCCTCGCTGTCGGCGGAGATGGAGCCCTCGCGATAGGCATTGAGGCTGGAGCGCTTGGTCACCCGGTTGACGATGCCGCCGCCGCCGCCGCGGCCGAAGATCATCGCATTGGGGCCGCGCAGGATCTCGACCCGGTCGACATTATAGAGGTCGCGGAAATACTGGACGTCGTCGCGGATGCCGTCGACGAAGAAATCGGCCGTGGTGTTGTTGCCGCGAAGCGTGATCTGGTCGCGGTTGCCTTCGCCGGTGCCGGGCATGGCGCCGGGGACGTAGGTGAGAACGTCGGCAATCGAGCGGAGCGCCTGGTCCTCGATCTGCGCCTCCGAGATGACTGTCATCGCCTGCGGGATGTCCTTGATCTCGGTGTCGGTGCGGGTCCCGGTGCGGGTGGATTTGACGCCATATTCCTCGCGCTGGCCGGTGACGACG
>NZ_DASVUE010000379.1:0-2341 GCF_036387215.1 Allosphingosinicella sp.
GCCAACGAGCGGCTCGAAGCGCTCCGCCGCCTTGCCTGCACCACCTTCGCCACCCGGGGCGAGCCGGCAGAGACCAGTATCCGCCAGGCTCTGCAGGCGGGCTTCAGCCGCGACCAGATCGAAGGCCTGAAGCGGCTCGCATCCGGCTTCCAGCCCCAGTTCAGCTAGGCGAGCGGCCTTTCCGGTTGCCGCCATCGCCCGTTGCGCGTTAGGAGCGGCACAGTCGGGGAGTAGCGCAGCCTGGTAGCGCATCTGCTTTGGGAGCAGAGGGTCGCAGGTTCGAATCCTGTCTCCCCGACCATTTTATCGCGCAAGCGATTGGAAATCCGCCTTTATAGGTGGCCCGGACGGGGGTGCTGAGACCATAATCAGCACACACGGCGCGGGCACACCGGAAGGTGTTGATGGCCCGTATCCCGCACGCTCACCGCATCGACGGCCGCTATGTCTGGCGCCGCCGCGTACATTTCCGAAAAATTATCTCTAACGTCGTAGCGTTTCGGCTGCGGACGGCCGATCCCGCGATCGCCCGTTGCCGCGCGGCGCGCCTGGCGGTGCGCTTCGATGAGGTGAAGGGGCAGATCGAACGCATGCTGGAGACCGGCAGGCCGCTCAGCGGCGGTGAAATCGACGCCTTGTTTCGCCTGGAGCTCGAGCGCGAGCTGTCCCAGATCGTTCACGACGCCTATGAGAATGCGAGTTGGTCCCGCGACATGGCCGAGAATGCCGTGCCGCTGGCAGAGGCGTATCGGATCGCGCGGCGTCCTGATCGACCCCGCCGCCTGAGCGAAGCGCAGCGCGCGGAGCTCGCAGGCCGCCTGCACTCCGCCGATGTGCAGGCAGTCGAAGAATATCTGGCCGAGTTCTGCTACCAAATCACTGACGAGGAGGTCCGCAGTCGGCTTGATGTCATCGGCGTGACCAATCCGGAGTGGCAATTGCCTCAGCGCGGGCGCATATTCTGCGTGCTCGCGCGGCAGCCTGGATGACCGGCCAACGCGTCTTCGACGACTTCGTCATGGATGCGGCCGATCCGGTCCGGGCGCTGCTTCAGCATGCTGAGCCGGCGGTGTACGCATCGCCGACCGGATCACCTAACCTGCAGCACGACCTGAGCGGCTCCCAGCGCCCCTTCATCGCTTATGACGAGCGGCGCTTTAGCGCGGTGATCGACGAGATCGTGGAGCAGCTTCGCCGGGAAGGGGTTTGGAGCCGCACCAACGATCAGCCGCGGCGCATTCTGCAGACTTTCGCGTGGATCACAGGCGACAAGAAGGTCGGCGACTACGGCCACATGGATGTTGATGTATTCAAGCAGGGGCTCATGCGCCTGCCCAAGGATTTCAGGTTTGGCGCCATGCAGCGGCCCTTCGCCGAAGTTGTCGCCGAGTTGCCGCCACTTCAGCGCTCCGACGAGCGCCACGCCAAGACGATCAATCGCGACCTCAGCACCATGTCGCGCGTCTCGCGCCATCTGGCGCTCACCTCCTGGAAGCCGAGGTACCCGGGCCCGTTGGTGCTCGATTTCGCTGCAGCGACGATCACCGTGAAGAAGAAGGCTGGCGATGACCCGCGGCCGCCGTGGACCAAGGAGCACCTCTCATTGCTGTTCAGCTCGCCGCTGTTCACGGAGGGCGGCGGTACGCTGAGGCGCCTCCATGCCGTTGGTGAGGGCCGGGTCTATCACGATGCCGCCTATCGGGTTCCGCTGATCTGCTACTACCACCACACCTGCCGCGAAGAGACCTGCGGCTTGCGTGTCGACGAGATCCGAACCGATCACGGCATCCCGACTTTCGAATCAAAGCGAACGACGTCCGCGGCCGCGATGGCGAGCTCGCGGGCGAAAAGCGGGCGGCTCGGCGCCGCGTGCTGCCGATTCACTCAGAGCTGATCCGCCTAGGTTTCCTCGATTATGTGGAAGCGATCCGGGCCGAGGGTCACGTCGCGCTGTTTCCCGAGCTCTACCGCACTGACGGTAAGCGTGGTGGCCAGCAGTTCTACGCCATCGCTTGGCACCACATGGTGGACTGGATCGGCGCGCGCATGGAGCTGCCGCGCAACGCGTCCGGCAAGGGACCGGGCCTGCATAGCATCCGCGCCCTCGGCTCCAGCTTCTATGAGGTCGACGGGGTCAACGAGAACATGCGTGCTGATGTGATGGGCCACGCACGCACGTCGGTGAATGGGAAGCACTATTCAAGCGGATGAGCACCGAAGGCGCCGAGGTTGTTTTGACGGAGCGCCGCGAGTTCATGGCGCGCTATGTGCCGGTGATCACCTCGGAAGTGCCGGCCTCGCCCATCCGGCTACTGCCGCTTGCTCAGCGATCGCGCGTCGG
>NZ_DASVUE010000380.1:0-3889 GCF_036387215.1 Allosphingosinicella sp.
GATATCCGTAGAGCGTCTCCGACATGTCCGAAGTGGTCGCCGGGTTGGCATTGTCGCAGGCGGAAAATTGCTGCTTCCCGCAGAAAAAGCAATTGCCGCAGGAGATGGTGAAGGGGATCACCACCCGCTGGCCCTTCTGGAGCGTCGATTTCGATCCGACCTCGACGACCTCGCCCATATTCTCGTGGCCGAGGATGTCGCCGGCGCGCATCGTGGGGATGTAGCCGTCATAGAGGTGAAGGTCGGAGCCGCAGATCGCGGTCGAGGTGACCTTGATGATCGCGTCGCGCGGATTGACGATCTCGGGATCGGGAACGGTGTCGACACGGACGTCGTGGCGGCCCTGCCAGGTGAGTGCGCGCATGGATGCGTCTCCTAGAGATACTGCTGGGTCGGGTTTTCGGACTTGCGACCGGAGGGGCTGGCGGAGCTGGTGACTTCGCCGGTTTCCATCAGCTGCTTGAAGCGGCGGAGGTCGCGGCGCGCCTGCACGTTCGGCTCGCGCTGGAGGACCTTGGCGATGAGGCGGCCGGCGGTGCCGCCGGGCGGATCGTAGCTGATCGTCGCGCGCACCATCGTGCCGCGGCCGGGACCCGCATCCAGGAACTCGATCCGGCCCGCATTGCGGACGGTCGCGTCATCCTCCGATTGCCAGGCGATCAGCCGGCCCGGCTCCTCCTCCGTGATCCGGCTGACGAATTCGATGCTGGTGCCCGCCGGCGCCTCGATCACCCAGCGCGAGCGCTTCTCGTCCAGCTTCTCGACCGAGCGGATATTGTCCATGAACCGCGGGAAGTTCGTGAAGTCGCGCCAGAAATCGTACAGCTCCTGCCGCGGGCGATTGACGGTGACGGTACGGCTGACGAGCGCGTCCTTCCCTGCCCTGCCGCGCAACGTGGACGGCGGCGCATCGCTGATCAGCGAGCGCTCGGCCTCGTCGGAGCGCTTCCGGCCGCCAAGGAGATAAGCAACGCCCGCCGCCGCTGCGATGCCCGCAACGCCAAGCAGCGCGCGCTGGAGGGTCTCGCCGCCGCGATCATCCTCGCCCGCGGTCTCATCCAACCCGAACTGGGCCATCTTCCTACTCCTCATGGGATGGTTTCAAGGTGGAGAACACGGCCGGGATGGCGATGTTCCTGCTACGTCAGAAAGCCCGTAGCGCCGCCGATGCTTCCTGGCCGACGCTATAATGCTGACATCGCAAGGGATTGACGGGCGAGGGCACGTCACTTAGCCATCAAGCGATGCAGACGCGTTTCGCCCTCGCCGACACTTCGAACAGCTGGTGGCGCTGGCTTTCATATGAAGCCACCGGCGCGCCTGCCTGATCCCGTTTCGGCCGAACAGCCCAGACCGATCCGAACCCATCCAGGCCCGCCGCAAGCGGGCCTTTTTTTTCGTCCCTCACGTACCGGAATTGCCCAGATGATCATCGTCCTTCGCCCCGACGCCGCCCCCGAAGCCGCGCAGCAGATCCTCGAGCGGATCGAAGCCGCGGGGCTGAAACCGCTCCACATGCCGGGGTCCGAGCGGGTCGTGCTCGGAGCGCTGGGCGACGAGCGCGTGCTCGCCGAGCTTCAGCTGGAGAGCGATCCGAGGGTGGAATCGGTGAAGCCGATCCTTGCCCCCTACAAGCTCGTCAGCCGCGAGCTCCACCCGCACGACACGATCGTCCGGATCGGCGGGATGGCGATTGGCGGCGGCCGCTTCGAAGTGATCGCCGGGCCGTGCGCGGTCGAGAACCGGGAACAGCTCCGCAACACGGCCGTGGCTGTGAAGGCGGCGGGGGCGTCGGGCCTGAGGGCCGGCGCCTACAAGCCGCGGACCAGCCCCTATGGCTTTGCCGGGCACGGCCCGGCCGGCCTCAAGCTGCTCCGCGAGGTGGGCGACGAGACGGGGCTGCCGGTTATCACGGAAGTCATGGACACGGCGGACCTAGACATCATCGTCAATCATGCCGATGCGCTTCAGATCGGGGCCCGCAACATGCAGAATTTCGCGTTGCTGCGTGCGGTTGGGAAGACGCGGCTTCCGGTGGTGCTGAAGCGGGGCATGTCGGCGAAGATCGAGGAGCTTCTGCTTGCCGCCGAATATCTGCTCGCCGCCGGCAACGAGCAGGTGGTGGTGGTGGAGCGCGGCATCCGCACCTTCGAGACGGCGACGCGGAACACGCTCGACCTCAACGCGATCCCCTACATCAAGCAGAAGACCCATCTGCCGGTGCTGGTCGATCCCTCGCACGGCACCGGCATCCGCGACTTCGTCGCGCCGATGGCGCTTGCGGCGGCGGCCTGCGGTGCCGACGGGCTTCTGATCGAGGTGCATGAGAACCCGGCGGTTGCGCTCTCCGACGGCGCCCAGTCGCTCTACCCGCACCAGTTCGAGGCGCTGATGGCGACGCTCCGGCCGGTGGTGAAGGCGGTGGGCCGGGAGCTGTGATGCACGGCAGCCGCCCGTTCGAAGCGATTGCGCTGCAGCGGCGGCTGCCGTCGAGCCCGGACCGGATCGCGCTCTATTCGGCGTTGAGCGACGGCGGGCGGCGGCGGGACACCTTTCTCATCGAGCGCAGCGTCGGGCCGAGCCTGCTGATGGACCAGGCGGCGGTGCGGGCGGAATGCCGGGGGCAGCAGGTCGTTCTGAGCGCCCTTTCCGCCGGCGGACGCGAGGTGCTGGGCGAGGTCGCCCGCAAGCTTGGCGAGCGAGTGATTTCCAGCGATGCGGGACGGCTGGTGCTGGAATTCCCCCGCGCACACAGCCCGGACCCTGAGGAGCGGCTGCTGGCCCCCTCGCCGCTCGACGCGCTTCGGGCGCTGGCGGGGATCGGATCGGGGTCGCGGGAGGAGCCCTTCACGATCGCGCTGATGGGCGTCAGCGCGTTCGATCAGGCGGACCTGTTCGAGGACCTCCCGGCGAATGCCGAGGATCCGCTCGGCTTTCCCGACTACATCTTCTGGCTCGCCGAGACCCTGGTCGTGCTCGAGCCGGGCGCGCGGCCGAGGCTGGTCTGCACCGCCTTTGGGCCGAGCGCGGAGGTGCATAACGATGCCGCGGAAAGACTGGCCCGGCTGGTGGAGCGATGCGAGGCGACGGCAGCGCTTGCGGAGCCGCCCGCCCCCGCCCCGGCCGAGGCGACCCAGGTCGATCTCGACGACGCCGCCTATTGCGCGGTGGTGGCGCGGCTGCGGGAGCATATCGCCGCAGGCGACATCTATCAGGTCGTGCCCTCGCGCACCTTCCGCGCCCCCTGCCCCGCCCCGCTCGCCACCTATGCGGCGCAACGGAAGCTCGACCCGAGCCCGTACCAGTTCTTCGTGTCCGGGCCCGACCATGTGCTGTTCGGCGCCTCGCCCGAGACGTCGGTGCGGGTGTTCGACGCCGAGGGCGTCCGCACCGTCGAGGTGAAGCCGATCGCCGGCACGCGTCCGCGCGGCGCCACGGGAGACGAGGACGACCGGCTGGAGGCCGAGATGCGGCTTGATGCCAAGGAGACGGCTGAGCATATGATGCTGGTCGACCTTGCCCGGAACGATGTCGCTCGGGTGAGCGAGCGCGGCACGCGGCGGGTAGCCAAGCTGATGAGCGTGGAGCGCTATGCCCGGGTGATGCACCTCGTCTCCTCGGTGACGGGCACGCTCCTGCAGGGGCTCGACGCGCTGCACGCACTTCAGGCCTGCCTCAACGTCGGCACCCTGACCGGCGCGCCCAAGATCCGCGCGATGGAGCTTCTGCGCGGAGCCGAGGTGACCAAGCGCGGCCCCTATGGCGGCGCGATCGGCTGGCTCAATGGAGACGGGATGATGGATACGGGCGTGGTGATCCGATCGGCGGTGGTGAAGGACGGCACCGCCTTCGTGAGAGCGGGCGCGGGCGTCGTCTACGACAGCGATCC
>NZ_DASVUE010000381.1:0-1858 GCF_036387215.1 Allosphingosinicella sp.
GGTGAAGGGCGTGCGCTTCTCGACGCTGGCGGCGATCTGCCGCTACCTCGAATGCGAGCCCGGCGACATATTGGGCTATGAGCGATCGGACGCGGACCTGGGCGGCGAAGAGGACTAGTCTCTTCTCCCCGCCGATCAGGCCGCTTCCGACTTCCGGCTTTCCCGCTTGCGCTCATGCGGATCGAGGAAGCGCTTGCGGATCCGCACGACCTTCGGCGTCACTTCGACCAGCTCGTCGTCCTGTATGTAGGCGATCGCCTGTTCCAGCGTCATTCGCTTGGGCGGGGTCAGGCGGATGGCGTCGTCCTTGCCGCCGGAGGCGCGGAAGTTGGTGAGCTGCTTGGATTTGAGGGGGTTGACCTCGAGATCCTGCGGCTTGGCATTCTCGCCGATCACCATGCCCTCGTAGAGCTTGTCGCCGGGGGCGATGAAGAGGATGCCGCGCTCTTCCAGCGCGTTCAGCGCATAAGCGACCGCCTCGCCCTGCTCCATCGAGATGAGGACGCCGTTCTGCCTGCCCTGGATCGGACCCTTGTAGGGGCCGTATTTCTCGAACAGCCGGTTCATGATGCCGGTGCCGCGCGTGTCGGACAGGAACTCGCCGTGATAGCCGATGAGGCCACGGCTGGGCGCGGAGAAGGTGAGGCGCGTCTTGCCGCCGCCCGAGGGGCGCATGTCGGTCATCTCGGCCTTCCGCATCGCCATCTTCTCGACGACGGTGCCGGAATGCTCGTCGTCCACGTCGACGACGACCGTCTCATAGGGCTCCTCGCGGCCGTTGGGGCCGTCGCGGAAGAGGACGCGCGGGCGGCTGATCGAGAGCTCGAAGCCCTCGCGGCGCATCGTCTCGATGAGGACGCCGAGCTGCAATTCGCCGCGTCCCGCAACCTCGAAGCTGTCATTGTCGTGGGCGGTGGTGACGCGGATGGCGACGTTGGTCTCCGCCTCGCGCTCAAGCCGGTCGCGGATCACGCGGCTCTGCACCTTGTCGCCGTCGCGGCCGGCATAGGGGCTGTCGTTGACCGCGAAGCTCATCGCAAGCGTCGGCGGGTCGATCGGGCGGGAGGCGACCGGCTCGGTCACGCCCGGAGCGGCGATGGTGTTGGAGACGGTCGCCTTGGTGAGGCCGGCGATGGCGATGATGTCGCCCGCCTGCGCGGTCTCGACGGGAACCCGGTCGAGGCCGCGGAAGGCGAACACCTTGGTGGCGCGGCCCGCTTCGACGGGCTTGCCGTCGACGTCGATCGCGCTGATCGGCATGTTGACCTCGAGCCGGCCGCTCTCGACCCGGCCGGTGAGGATGCGGCCGAGAAAGGGATCGCGATCGAGCAGGGTGGCGAGCATCTTGAACTCGCCGTCGGGATCGAGGCCCGGAGCGGGCACATGATCGACGATTTTCTGGAAGAGCGGCGTCAGATCGCCCGAGCGCACGTCGTCGGTCTCGCCCGCATAGCCGGCGCGGCCGGACGCGTAGAGGACTGGGAAATCGAGCTGCTCGTCGTTGGCGTCGAGGCTGAGGAACAGCTCGAAGCATTCGTCCAGCACTTCGGCCGGGCGCGCATCGGGGCGGTCGATCTTGTTGACGACGACGATCGGCCGGAGACCGAGCGCAAGCGCCTTGCCGGTGACGAACTTGGTCTGCGGCATCGGGCCTTCGGCGGCATCGACGAGCAGGATCACGCCGTCGACCATCGACAGGATCCGCTCCACCTCGGCACCGAAATCGGCGTGGCCGGGCGTATCGACGATGCTGATATGGTGGGTCTCGCCGCCGCCCGGAGGCGACCATTCGACGCTGGTGCACTTGGCCAGGATGGTGATGCCGCGCTCTTTCTCGAGGTCGTTCGAATCCATCGCC
>NZ_DASVUE010000382.1:0-1901 GCF_036387215.1 Allosphingosinicella sp.
CGACGTCATCCGCACCGTTCAGACTTTGGAAGAGCGGCTCCAGCATATACGTACGCCCATGTCGCTGTCCGTCCTTGGTTGTGTCGTGAACGGGCCCGGCGAGGCGCGCGAGACCGACATCGGCATCACCGGCGGCGGCAATGGGCGGCACATGGTCTACCTTTCGGGCGTTACCGACCATCATGTGCAGGATTCCGACATGGTGGAGCACATCGTGAAGCTCGTCGAAGCCAAGGCGGCCGAGATCGAGAGCAACATGACGGACGCTCCGCTCCAGGCGGCTGAATGAGCGATCATTGCTGCCACGCCAAGGGCGAGGACCTCGCCCTGATGTCGCGGCGGGCGGACATTCGCCGCGTGCTGATCATCGTGCTCGCCATCAACTTCGGCATGTTCGTTCTGGAATTCGGCGCCGGCCTCATCGCGCAATCGGCCGCGCTGATGGCCGATTCGATGGACATGCTCGGCGACGCCCTCGTCTACGCGGTCAGCCTCTACGCGCTCGACCGGTCATCGAAATGGCGGGCGGGCGCAGCCTTGTTCAAGGGCGGCTTCATCCTCTTTCTCGGCCTTGCCGTAGTCTATCAGATCGCGGTGAAGGTGCTCTACGGCGTTCCGCCTTCTTCGTGGCTGATGCTGGTCTTCGGCGTCCTTGCGCTGGCGGCGAACCTCGCCTGCCTCCGGCTGCTATGGCGGTTCCGGGCGGATAACGTGAACCTGTCGAGCACGTTCGAATGTTCGCGCAACGACGTGATCGCCAATGCAGGCGTGATCGCGGCCGCGGGAGGCGTCGCCCTGTTCCAGTCGCCCTGGCCCGACATTGCGGTGGCGGCGGTGATCGCCTTCCTGTTCCTCCGCTCAGCGATGCGGGTGACGGTCGAAGCATGGCCACAATACAAGCACCCGCATGCGCATCACGCCGCCGAATAGCGCGGGTGACGGATAGCGCGGGTGACGGGGCGCTGACGGCGCATTAAGGGCAGCCGCATGGCTTCCCTGGCGCAATCCTCCAGAAGTTCGACCGCGTTCGCCGTGGCGACGCTCGGCATCGCGCTCTTTTCGCTGATGGACGCGCTGATGAAGGGGCTTTCGCTCGCCATCGGCACCTACAATGCGCTGCTCTGGCGAACCCTGGCGGGCGCTGCGATGGCCGGGATCGTCTTCCTGGCGCGCCGTTCGCCCCGGCCCAGCCGCGCGGCGATGCGCTTCCACCTCATCCGCGGCAGCATGTCGAGCCTGATGGCGGTTCTCTTCTTCTGGGGCCTGGCCCGGGTGCCGATGGCGCAGGCGATCGCGCTTGCCTTCGTGGCGCCGCTGGTCGCGCTCTACCTCGCGGCGATGCTGCTCGGCGAGAAGATCGAGCGGAAAGCGATCGTCGCCTCGGTAATGGGCTTTGCCGGCGTGGTCGTCATCCTGACGGCGCAGGCGAAGGCGGAGCTCGGGGCGGAGGCGCTGCTCGGCTCCCTCTCCATCCTCGGCTCGGCCTGCCTTTACGCCTGGAACATCATCCTCATGCGCCAGCAGGCGCTGCTCGCCCAGCCGGTTGAGATCGCCTTTTTCACCAGCGGGATCATGGTCTGCTGGTTCATCCTTGCCGCGCCTTTGCTCGCGGTGCTTCCACCCAGCTCCGAACTGCCTCAGATCCTGGGCGCGGCGGCGCTCGCATTCGGGTCGCTGCTGCTCCTTTCGTGGGCCTATGCACGCGGCGAGGCCCAGCATCTGGCGCCGACCGAATATACCGGCTTCGTCTGGGCCTCGGTCTTCGGCTTCCTCTTCTTCGCCGAGCCGGTCCGCCCCCTCACCCTGATCGGAGCCGCCATGATCGTCGCCGCCTGCCTCGTTGCCGCCCGGCCGAGCTCGGCGCCGCTGCCCGGCGTGGAGCCCGGCGCCTGATGGCCTGG
>NZ_DASVUE010000383.1:0-4615 GCF_036387215.1 Allosphingosinicella sp.
CTGCTGGTGCTCGTCGGCAGCGCCTTGCTGGTGCGGCGGATCCCGCTCGGCCAGAGCCTCAAGATGTTCGCCGCCTGGGCGCTGATCTTCCTCGGCGCGTTCGTGATCTTCGCCTTGAAGGATGAGATCGTCAGCGCGGGCAAGCGCGTGTACCAGGAAGCGAGCGGCGGCGGCTCCGTCGCGGTTCAGGCCGGCGAGACGTTACGGATCAAGCAGTCGGACGACGGTCATTTCTGGGTCGACGGCGAACTCAACGGTAAGCGAGTGCGCTTCCTCCTGGATAGCGGCGCTACCGTGACGAGCATTTCGGCTGATACGGCCCGGCGCGCGAGCATCGAGCCCAGCAATGGCTTTCCGGTGCTCGTCAACACGGCCAATGGCACCGTGGCCGTCAAACGGGGCCGAGCGGAGCGGCTGGAAGTCGGCAAGATCCAGCGTAGCGATCTCGCCGTCCACATTTCGGAGACGTTCGGCGATACGGACGTGTTGGGGATGAACTTTCTCTCGTCGCTCTCCAGCTGGGGCGTGGAAGGCAAATGGCTCGTTCTGAAGCCGTGAGGGGCCTAGTCGTCGGCTCTAAAACTACAAAGGCGTATTTTACATAATGTATATTATCGCACTAATTTATGTCTGAGGCGGAGGCCCCCTCAGCGGCCGCCCTGGGGGATCTGGTCGAGATCATGCGCCGGCTGCGCGACCCCGAGAATGGTTGCGCGTGGGATCGCGAGCAGACGTTCAAGACGATCGCGCCCTATACCATCGAGGAAGCCTATGAAGTCGCCGACGCGATCGCGCGCGACGACCTGGACGAGCTGAAGGACGAGCTCGGCGACCTCCAGCTCCAGGTCGTCTACCATGCTCGGATCGCCGAGGAGCTCGGCGCATTCTCAATCGACGACGTGCTCGCCTCGATCTGCGCCAAGATGATCCGGCGGCACCCGCACATCTTCGGCGACGCCGCCGAAAGCCCCGGCTGGGAAGCCTTGAAGGCCGCCGAGCGCGGCCAGCGGGACGATGATAGCGCCCTTGCGCATGTCGCGTTGGCGCTGCCGGCGCTGAAGCGCGCCGAGAAGCTCCAGAGCCGCGCGGCCCGCGTCGGATTCGACTGGCCGGACATCTCGGGCCCGCGCGTCAAGATTGATGAGGAGCTCGCCGAGATCGAAGCCGCTGCAAGCGACCAAGAACGGTCGGCGGAGCTTGGCGACCTGCTTTTCTCGGTGGTCAATTATGCGCGGCATCTCGGCGTCGATCCGGAAACGGCGCTGCGCGACGCATCGGCGCGCTTCGAGACGCGCTTCCGCAAGGTTGAGACTTTGTCCGAACGGCCGCTCAAGGCCATGAGCATCGACGAGCTCGAAGCGCTCTGGCAGCGGGCGAAGCGCGAGCTCTAGGCGCTCCGGCGCTGGCGGTTCTGGAAGCGCGCCCAGTCGGCATCGCTGATCCGGACTTCGAACTCGGTCTCAAGTTCGTCGTCGCGCCGGTCGACCACTTCGCCATTTGCGTGCAGCCAGGCGATCGCTTCGCCGTCCGCGGCCGACAGCGTTACCTTGCGAACCTTGTTGCCCTCGCTCAGCCTCTCCGCGGCCGCCGCGATGAGATCGTCCACCCCTTCCCCACCGAGCGCCGAGATCCGGACGACATTCTCGCGCCGCTCCGCCTCGGCATGGATGCGATCGGCCTCCTCTTCGCCAAGCAGGTCGATCTTGTTCCAGGCTTCGATCAGTGGGGCACGCCCCTCTCCCATCGCGCCGATCTCGGTCAGCACCTGCTCCACATCCTCGCGCTGGGCATCGGTGTCGGGATGCGAGATGTCGCGGACGTGGATGATGAGATCGGCCGAGATCACCTCCTCCAGCGTCGCACGGAAGGCGGCGACGAGCTGCGTCGGAAGCTCCGAGATGAAGCCGACCGTGTCGGAGAGAATCGCCTTCTCAATACCCGGCATAGCGATCTCGCGCATCGTCGGGTCGAGGGTCGCGAACAGCAGGTTCTCGGCCATCACGTCGGCGTTGGTCAGCCGGTTGAACAAGGTCGATTTGCCGGCATTGGTGTAGCCGACCAGCGCGATCACCGGCCACGGCGCCCGCTGACGCCGCGCCCGATGCAGTGTTCGCGTGCGAGCGACCTGATCCAACTCCTTGCGAAGCTTGGCCATTCTATCGCGAATGAGGCGGCGGTCCGCCTCGATCTGGGTTTCGCCTGGGCCTCCCAAAAAGCCGAAGCCGCCACGCTGCCGCTCGAGGTGGGTCCAGGAGCGCACGAGCCGCCCGGATTGATAATCGAGATGTGCGAGTTCGACCTGGAGCCGGCCCTCGGCGGTCGCCGCACGTTCCCCGAAGATCTCGAGGATGAGTCCCGTACGGTCGATCACCTTCCGCTTCGTTGCGGTTTCGAGGTTGCGCTGCTGGATCGGCGTGATCGGGGCGTCGACGATGATGAGCTCGGCCTCGGCCTCTTCCGCCGCCGATGCGATCGTCTCCACCTGCCCGGATCCGAACAGCGTGGCGGCCTTCGGCGCGCGCACCTTGAACGGCATCTTCTCGGCGACGACGATGCCGATCGCCTCCGCCAGACCCGCGGCCTCGTCCAGCCGCGCCTCGGTGTCGCGGCGGCCGTTGGCGGCAAGTTCGGGCAGCGCCACGATCGCCCGTGCGCCGCGGCTTACTTCCCCGTCATTCTCCCGATTGAAAGCGCTCAGCCGCCGGACTCCTCGTCATCCGACTCTATAAAGCTTACCGGATGTTCCGGTTGCACGGTCGAGATGGCGTGCTTGTAGACGAGCTGCGACATGCCCTCGCGCTGGAGGAGCATGCAGAACAGGTCGAACGCTGCGATCTCGCCCTGCAGCATCACGCCGTTGACGAGGAACATGGTGACGGGCCCGCCGGACCGCCGGACCGCGCTGAGGAAGACCTCCTGAAGCAGGGTCGGCTTCTTCTTCTGCATCTGCTCGGAAAAAGTACGCTCGATCTCGGCCAAATCGATCGGCTGTGACGGCATGATCGTGGAGATGGCATGCTTGTAGATGAGCTGCGCCTGCCCGTCCCGGCGCAGCAGCACCGAGAAATTGTCGAACCAGGTGATGATGCCCTGGAGCTTCACGCCCTTCACGAGGAACATGGTCACCGGGGTCTTCGAACGCCTGAGGCTGTTCAGGAACATGTCCTGCAGATTGTTGACCTTGTCGGCCATTGCCCGCTCTCCTGCCGGCGAAACAGAGCAGATCCGTCGCCGGCTGTTTCCAACTTAGGGGCGCCGCCCGCCCCTGCAATAACATGGCCGAAGGAAATTCGCCATTGGCGGCTATTCGGGCTCGTCCGACTTGGTGTCGCCGATGCCGAGCGCCTTCAGCTTCCTGTGGAGCGCGGAGCGTTCCATGCCGATGAAGGTGGCGGTGCGCGAGATGTTGCCGGAGAAGCGGCGGATCTGCACGCGCAGATATTCCCGTTCGAACGTCTCGCGCGCTTCCCTGAGCGGCGTCCCCATGATCGCCTTCACGGCTTCGCCGGGCGACAATTGCGCCTGCTCGTTGAGGATCTCAGGCGGGAGCATGTCGATCTCGATCTGCCCCACCCGCGCCGCAGGGGCGAGGATGATGGTCCGCTCGATGACGTTGCGAAGCTGGCGGACGTTTCCGGGCCAGTCATAGGCCTGGAGCGCAGCGATCGCGTCGTCGGAGAAGTCCGGCGTCGGCAGCCTTTGCTCGGCCGCGAACCGCGCCGCGAAATGGGCTGCGATCTCGGGGATATCCTCGCGCCGGTCGGACAGCGCAGGCAGATGCACCGGCACCACGTTAAGGCGATAGAACAGATCCTCCCGGAAGCGGCCGCCGGCAATCTCCTCGGAGAGCTGGCGAGCGCTCGACGAGACGACGCGCATGTCAACCTTCACCGTGCGCTGGCCGCCGACCCGGGTGAAGCTCTGGTCGGTGAGGACGCGCAGAATCTTGGCCTGGGCCGGCAGCGGCATGTCGGCGATCTCGTCGAGGAACAATGTCCCGCCATGCGCCTGCTCGAGGAGGCCCGGGCGTGCGAGTTCGCCCCCCTCCTCCACTCCGAACAGTTCCTCCTCGACGCGCTCCGGCGTCATCCTCGCGGCGCTGACCACGACGAACGGCGCCTTCGAGCGCTGGCTCCAATTGTGGAGCAGCCGCGCGGCGACCTCCTTGCCGACTCCAGCCGGCCCCGTGATCAGCACACGGCTCCCGGTCCCCGCCACACGTTTAAGCGTCGCGCGCACCGAATTGATGGCGACGCTCGATCCGGTGAGCTCCGTCTCCTGCCCGATCTGGGCGCGGAGGGTCTCGTTCTCGCGCCGGAGCCGGTCCGTCTCCGTGGCCCTTGCGACGAGATGCAGCAAATGACCCGCCTCGAACGGCTTTTCGATGAAATCGACAGCACCCTGCCGGATCGCGGCGACCGCCGTGTCGAGGTTCCCGTGGCCGGAAATCATTAGCACCGGCAGCGTCGGATCCCGCCGCTTGATCTCTTCCAGCACCTGGAGGCCGTCGAGCTTCGAGCCCTGCAGCCACACGTCGAGAAGCACCAGCGACGGCCGCCGCTCGCCCAGCGCAGCAAGCGCCTCGCTGCTGTTGGCCGCCATTCGGGTGGCATAG
>NZ_DASVUE010000384.1:0-5040 GCF_036387215.1 Allosphingosinicella sp.
CTTCAGGGCGTCTCGATCGCCGAGCGGGCGACGCAGGCGGCGGTGCTTTATGCAGGATCGCGCATCCAATCCGCGCGCGCCGGCTGGGCGAGCCGGGATCCGGTGCCGATCATCCAGCACCCGGACGTGCGGCGGATGCTCCTTCGGATGAAGGCGCTGACCCAGGCGGCGCGGGCGCTTGCCTATCATGCGGCGGGGCTCACCGACCGGGCGAGCGCCGGTGACGCCGATGCGAAGGCGCGGGTCGACCTGCTGACGCCGCTGGTAAAGGCCTATGGCACCGATGTGGGCGTCGAGGTCACCAGCCTCGGCGTGCAGGTGCATGGCGGCATGGGCTTCATCGAGGAGACCGGCGCCGCCCAGCATTACCGCGACGCCCGAATCGCGCCCATCTACGAAGGCACCAACGGCATCCAGGCTGCGGACCTCGTCGGGCGGAAGCTCGGGATGGAAGGCGGCGCGGTGCTGGCGAGGCTGCTTGCCGAGATCCGGTCCGAGGCAGGGGATGAAACGCAGCTGATGGCGTTGGTCGATGCATGCGAAGCCATCGCGGCGAACCTGTCGGGCGCCGAGGCCGAGGACCGCCTGGCAGCTTCCTATCCTTTCCTGACGATGCTTTCGGTCGCGGTCTGCGGCTGGCTAATGGCGCGGCAGCTTCGCGCGGCGGAGGGGTCCGATGCTCCGGCGGACTTCCTGGCGATGAAGAAGGCGGCGGCGCGCTTTTATCTCGACCAGCTGGTGCCGGAAGCATCCGGGCTGCAGGCGGCGGCCACGGCCAGCGCGGAGATACTCTATTCAGTGCCGGAAGAGGCGTTCGCCGCCTGATGCGGGCATCGTCGCTGCGAGGAGCGGAGGCGACGACGCAATCCAGTCAGCCTCGGCCGCGTGGATTGCTTCGCTTCGCTCGCAATGACGGCTAGGAGCGGACGCTCTTCATTCAGGACCCATTCGTGCCGATCACCCTCATCTGCCTCGATGCCGACGACACGCTCTGGCATAACGAGACCTTCTTCCGCCGCACCTTCGGCCGGATCGCCGAGCTGCTGAGCCCGTTCGCGCCCGCCGAGGAGGTGCAGCGGCGGCTCGACGACATCGAGCACCGCAACCTTGCCGCCTACGGCTACGGCGCAAAGGGTTTCATCCTGTCGATGCTGGAGACTGCGAGCGAGCTTGCCGGCGACGATCTGCCGGCGGCGACGGTGCGGCAGATCCTTGCGCTCGGCCGGGAAATGCTCGCGCACCCGATCGAGCTTCTGCCGGGCGTGGAGGAGGCGCTTCGGACGCTCGGGGACCGGGCGCGGCTGGTGCTGGTTACCAAGGGCGACCTTCATCATCAGGAAGCGAAGCTCGCTGCGTCCGGCGTCGGCGATTACTTCACCGGGGTCGAGATCGTCAGCGACAAGCGCGCGGATACCTACGCCCGCATCTTCGAACGATATGGGGCAGCGCCGGCCGAGGCGGTGATGGCGGGCAATTCGATGCGCTCCGACGTGCTGCCGCCGCTGGAGGCAGGAGCCTGGGCGGCCTTCATCCCGTTCGAGCTGGTCTGGGGGCACGAGGCGGCGGAGGCGCCGGTGGGGCATCCGCGCTACACCGAGCTGGCGAGCCTTGCCGAGCTGGACGAGTGGGTGGCGTCGATCGCCAGAGCTCAGGCGAGCGTGCGTTCCACGAGATCGGCCACGTCGAGGTCGAGGCGGCGGATGTGGGCGACGATTGCGGGCCAGCGCTGCTCGAGGAATTCCTTGCGGGCTCCCGAGCGGAGCTTCGCGGTCGCGCCTTCGGCGACGAACATGCCCACGCCGCGCTTCACGACGACGAGGCCTTCGTCCTGGAAGGTCTGATAGGCCTTGGCGACCGTGAGCGGGTTGGCGCCATGCTCGGCAGCGAGGCTCCGGACGGAGGGGAGGGCGTCGCCGTCGCGGACCTTTCCATCGAGAATAGTGGCCGCGATGCTGTCGCGAAGGCGGAGGTATACCGGACGGTCGTCGTTGATCATGCCGCTATGCTGTACTAATACACCATCCCAGTCAAGGGGAAAACGTTCATCTGGCGTTCAGGCTTGGGGCACCCACTCCGAAACGACGAAATCGTAAGCGGGCCGCTGCCGCTCCTCCAGGGGATTGCCCGGAGTGCCGATGTAGATGAGGCCGGCGAGGCGCTCGTCCGCGCGGGCGAACGCCTGCCTCACCTCTTCCGAATAGCAGGCCCAGCCGGTGATCCAGCCGCCGGCGAAGCCGAGCGCATGCGCGGCCGTAAGGATGTTCATGCAGGCGGCTCCGCAGGAAAGCTCCTGCTCCCAGACCGGGATCTTGGTGCCTTGCACCGGGCTTGAAAGCACCACCACCAGCTCCGGCGCCTGGAATGCGAGCCGGTCGACCGCCTCGAGCTCGGCGCGGGTGGGCTCCGGATTGTGAGTGCGGAAGGCCCGGTGGAGGAGGGCGGCGAGGTCCGGGCGCTGCTCCCTCGCGACATGAACGAAGCGCCAGGGCGCGAGCTTGCCGTGATCGGGCACCCGCATCCCGATCTCCAGGATCTGCCGGAGCTGAGCGGCGTCCGGCCCCGGGCCGACCATGTCCCTCGGGCGGCCGGACCGCCGCGTGCGGAGCAGCGCCAGCGTCGAGGAGCGGTCGTTCAGCATCGCCGCGCGCTAGCATCCTTGTGACATTGCAACAATGCAGCTTCACAAGCCGGGATTCGGCGCTAGTCTGCGCCCCCTTCAGGCTGCCGTCAGAGCGGCCGACGTAAGGAGTAGCGCGCCGTGGCATCCACCGCTCATCCCGCAGCCGCACCTGCGGAACGGAAAACGTTCCTCGGTCACCCCCGCGGCCTCTACATGCTTTTCTTCGCCGAGATGTGGGAGCGCTTCTCATACTACGGGATGCGCGCCATCCTGATCTTCTACCTGACGAAGCATTTCCTCTTCGACAAGGATCCGGCCTACGCCATCTACGGCGCCTATACGTCGATGGTCTACATCACCCCGGTGATCGGCGGCTATCTTGCCGACCGGTATCTGGGCGCGCGGAAGGCCGTCCTGGCCGGGGGCGTGCTGATCGCCATCGGGCACCTGCTGATCGCGCTGGTCGAGGGGCCGCAGGGGGAGCAGGGCGTCTATCTGAACGGCTTCTACGCCGGTCTTGCATTCATCATCGTCGGCACCGGCTTTTTGAAAGCCAATATCTCGGTGCTGGTCGGGCAGCTTTACCCGCGCGACGACGTGCGGCGGGACGGCGCCTTCTCGATCTTCTACATGGGCATCAACCTCGGCGCCTTCATCGGGCCGCTGCTGGTCGGGTATCTGGGCGAGCGGGTCGGCTGGTCCTACGGCTTCGGCGCCGCGGGTGTCGGCATGTTGCTGGGCCTCGTCGTGTTCGTCCTGTTCCGCCGGGAGCTTCACGGCGCGGGCTCGCCGGCCGATCCGGCGCTGCTTCAGGCCAAGACCTCCGTCGGCATCTCGCGCGAGTGGATGATCTATCTGGGCGCCCTCGTCACCGTCGGCATCGCCTGGCTTCTGATCCGGGACGAGAGCGTCGTTGGAACGCTGCTGCTCGCCTGCTTCGGCATCACCTTCCTCTACATCTTCTACCGCGCCATCTTCACGCTGCCGCGCGTGGAGCGCGACCGCGTCTATGCGGCGCTCTACCTCATCGCGCTTTGCCCCCTGTTCTGGGCGCTGTTCGAGCAGGCGGGGTCGTCGCTGAACGTGTTCACGGACGAGCGGGTGGACCGGCATTTCCTCGGCTGGGAGATGCCCGCTTCATGGTTCCAGTCGGTGAACTCCTTCTGGATCATCACGCTCGCGCCTTTGTTCGCGGCCCTCTGGACCTGGCTCGGGAAACGCGGCCTGGAGCCGAGCGCGCCATTGAAGTTCGCGCTCGGGCTCATCCAGATCGGCCTTGGCTTCCTCGTTCTCGTCGCGGGTGCGGGCGAGAATGGCGCGCTGACGCCGATGATCTTCGTCATTCTGCTCTATCTGCTCCACTCGACGGCCGAGCTCTGCTTCTCGCCCGTGGGGCTTTCGAGCATGACGCGCCTGTCGACCGGTTCGATGGTCGGGCTGATGATGGGGACCTGGTTCCTTTCGACGGCGGCCGGCAACTTCCTCGCGGCGCAGATCGCGCAGGCGACGGGCGGCGAGGGCGCCGGGCCGGACCGGGTGCTCGAAGTCTATCAGACGATCGGCTGGACGATCATCGTCGTCGGCGGAATCGCGGTGCCGGTGAGCTGGTTCATCAAGCGGCTGATGCACCTCGACACGATCGGCGAGGACGGCGACCGGGAGCTCGCCGGCTACAAGGAAATCGGCGAGCGCGAAGCCGTCGGCATGTTCCCGGACCGCGAGACCAAGCCCGACAACAAGCCCCTTTGATCCCACTCCAGCCTTAGGAACGGCACTTTGAAGCGATTGATCAGCCTTTCGGGCGTCCTTGCGGTCGCACTCCTCGCCGCCTGCACGCAAGGAGACCGCCCCGCCGCCGCCTCGGACGAGCCGAAGGCGCGCCCGCAGACCTATTCGCGCAATCCCTTCCCCTCGACCTACCGGGCCTATCCCGGCGTCGTCACGGCGATCACCGGCGCGACGATCTACGACGGCGAAGGCGGGCGGATCGAGAACGGCACGATCGTGCTTGCGAACGGAACGATCGGCGCGGTCGGCGGCGCCGACACTGCGGTCCCGGAGGGCGCCGCTCGGATCGACGCGCGGGGGCGGTGGGTCACTCCGGGGGTGATCGACATCCACAGCCATCTCGGCGACTATCCCTCGCCCGCCGTCGAAGCGCATTCGGACGGCAACGAGGTGACGGGGCCGGTGCGGCCGGAAGTCTGGGCCGAGCACAGCATCTGGCCGCAGGACCCGGGCTTCACCCGCGCGCTCGCCAATGGCGGCGTCACCAGCCTCCACGTGCTCCCCGGCTCGGCGAACCTGTTCGGCGGGCGCGGAGTCACGCTGAAGAACGTCCCCGGCCGCACGATGCAGCAGATGAAGTTCCCCGGCGCGCCTTATTCGCTGAAGATGGCGTGCGGCGAGAATCCGAAGCG
>NZ_DASVUE010000385.1:0-3678 GCF_036387215.1 Allosphingosinicella sp.
GACCTTCCCGATCCCGACGAAGGCTGGTCGCCGGACCGGAGCAGGCTCCTCGCCCGCTCCTGCCTCGACGCGCTGCACGCGATGATCGACGCGCTTCCGAAGCGCCGTTAGGAGCAAACCCAAGATCGCTCATCCTGGGTAGCCGGTGAGCTTGTCGAACCGGCGTATCGAAGGACCATCCTCGATACCGGCCTTCGCCAGGCTCAGCCCCTACTCAGGATGAGCGTGAATAGCGCATCGACGGAGAATTCATGCCCCGCCTCGTCCTCATCCGCCACGGCCAGTCGTCGTGGAACCTCGAAAACCGCTTCACCGGCTGGTGGGACGTGGACGTCACCGAGCTGGGCATCGAGGAAGCGCGCGCCGCGGGCCGCCTGCTCGCCGAGCGCGGACTGGATTTCGACGCCTGCTTCACCAGCCTCCAGTCCCGCGCGATCAAGACACTGAACATCGTCCTCGAGGAGATGAGGCGGCTCTGGCTGCCGGTCGAGAAGGACTGGCACCTTAACGAGCGCCATTATGGCGGCCTCACCGGCCTCAACAAGGCTGAGACGATCGCCAAGGTCGGCGAAGAGCAGGTCCGCATCTGGCGCCGCTCGTTCGATATCCCGCCGCCGCCGATGGAGGAAGACAGCCCCTTCGACCTCTCCGCCGACCGCCGCTACGCCGGCATCGAGGTACCGCGCACGGAGAGCCTCAAGGACACGATCGCCCGCGTCCTGCCTTACTGGGAAGAGCGGATCGCACCCGCGCTACGCAGCGGCGAGCGAGTCCTCATCTCAGCGCACGGCAACTCGCTGCGGGCGCTTGTGAAACATCTGTCGCACATCCCCGACGACGAGATCACAGGCCTCGAAATCCCGACCGGCCAGCCGATCGTCTACGAGCTGGACGGGGATCTGAACGCGACTGATCGCTATTATCTGAAAGACCGCTAAGCCGTCATTGCGAGCGAAGCGAAGCAATCCAGCTGCTGGATTGCCGCGTCGCTGCGCTCCTCGCAATGACGGTCCGAGTCAATGCTCGGTCTTGGCGATGTACATGTTGCGGTCGGCGCGCTGCATCACGTCTTCGACAGTGTCGCCGGAGAGGATGGTGGCGGTGCCGATCGAGGCCTGGAGCGCGACTTCCGTGCCGCCCAGATCGAGCGGATTTGACGAGATGCAGCGGGCGATCCGGTCCGCGGTCTCGATCGCGCTGTTGTGGTCCAGATGGTCCAGGATCAGTGCGAATTCGTCGCCGCCGATCCGCGCCGCCACATCGGTGGAGCGGATGAGGCCGCCGAGTAGCCGCGCCACATGGATCAGGGCCGCATCGCCGGCGAAGTGGCCATAGGCGTCGTTGATGGCCTTGAGGCTGTCGAGATCGACGTAGAGCACCGCGGCCGGCGTTCCGTGCCGGTTCGCCTGCCCGACCACGCGCTCGAGCTCGCGGATGAACCGCCGCCGGTTCGGAAGCGGCGTCAGCGTATCGGTATCCGCAAGCTGCTCGAGCTCGGCAAGCCGGTCCCGCATTTCCGCAAGCGATGCGCGAAGCAGCGCATTCTCGTCCGCAAGGTCGCCGAGCCTGCTCGACCCCGCCTGCATGTTCCCTTCGTCAGCCACCGCAGCCCCCGCGTCCCTAATGAAGCGATCATCATATGCGGCGCGGGTTAACACAACGCGAAAAGCGGCCGCCCCTGCGCATTGCCTCCCCTCGCGCCGCCGCTTAAGAGGCCGCTTCGCCGCGCAGAAGGTTTTGGATGGCAGACGAAGCTCCCCCGATCGGCATCATCATGGGCAGCCAGTCCGACTGGGAAACGATGCGTCATGCCGCGGAGACCCTGGACGAGCTCGGCGTCGCCTATGAGACGAGGATCGTCTCCGCCCACCGCACCCCGAAACGCCTCTACGATTATGCCGGCGGCGCCGCAGCGCGCGGCCTCAAGGTGATCATCGCCGGCGCGGGCGGGGCCGCGCACCTGCCCGGGATGGCCGCCTCGATGACGCGGCTGCCGGTGCTCGGCGTACCGGTGGAATCGAAGGCGCTCCAGGGGATGGATAGCCTGCTCTCGATCGTCCAGATGCCGGCCGGCATCCCAGTCGGAACGCTTGCGATCGGCAAGGCCGGGGCGGTGAATGCCGGCCTGATGGCCGCCGCGATCCTCGCCACCACCGACGAGGCGCTCGCCGGACGCCTCGAAGACTGGCGGCGCCGGCAGACCGACGCGATCGCCGAACGGCCGGAATGACCGTCGCTCCCGGCTCCACGATCGGCATCGTCGGCGGGGGCCAGCTCGGGCGGATGCTCGCGATCGCGGCGGCGCAGCTCGGCTACAAATGCCACATCTACGCGCCCGACGAAGCTCCGCCCGCAGCCGAGGTCTCGGCCCGCTTCACGCGCGGCGACTGGTCCGACGAGGGCGCCCTTGCCCGGTTCGGAAGCGAAGTGGACGTCGCCACCTACGAATTCGAGAATATCGCCGCCGCCCCGCTCGCCGCGCTCGCCGCGCAGGTGCCGCTCTATCCCCGCCCCTCCGCTCTGGCGATCGCGCAGGACCGCGTTTCCGAGAAGCAGTTCGTGCTTGGGCTCGGCGGAGAGCCCGCCGCCTTCGCTCCCGTCGACACGAGGGAAGCGCTCGGTGCTGCGCTGGCACAAGTGGGAACGCCGGCGATCCTGAAGACCCGCCGCTTCGGCTATGACGGCAAGGGCCAGGCGCGGATCATGTCCCCCGCGGATGCCGACGCTGCCTGGGAAGCGGTGCGCGGCGCCCCGTCGATCCTCGAGGCGTTCGTGGATTTCGAAGCCGAATTCTCGCTCCTGCTATGCCGCTCGGCATCCGGCGAGACGCTGACGTGGGACGCGCCGCGCAACACCCACGTGAACGGCATATTGGACCGCTCCGAAGTCCCCGGCGGGCCAGAGATCGCATCGGCTGCCGCGCAGGCCGCGCCGCTCGCGCGCAAGGTCGCCGAAGCGCTCGACTATGTTGGGGTGATAGCGCTCGAATTCTTCGCCTGCCAAGGCCGGCCGATCTTCAACGAAATGGCGCCTCGCGTCCACAATAGCGGCCACTGGACGATCGAGGGCGCGATCACCTCGCAGTTCGAAAACCACATCCGCGCCATCTGCGGGCTGCCGCTCGGCGCGACCGGGCTCGCCGCTTCGCGCGTCACGATGCGGAATTTGATCGGAACGGATGCGGACGATTGGCGGGACATCCTCTCGGATCCCGCCGCTCATCTCCATCTCTACGGAAAAGGCGAGGCGCGCCCGGGCCGCAAGATGGGCCACGTGACGCGCCTCGGTTGATGGACGGGGCTCACCAAACCGTCATGCCGGACTTGATCCGGCATCCACCTTCTTTCAGCACGAACGCCGGGAAGAAGGTGGACCCCGGATCAAGTCCGGGGTGACGATCGCCTTATCGGCCGTGCCCAGACCTTACTGGACCGTACGGACTTCCACCGGGATGCCCAGCTTCGCAAGCTGCGGCTGTACCTTGGCCGCTTCGCCCACGACCACCCAAACGAAGTTGTTCGGGTTGATCGCCGCACGCGCCGCGGCGTCGAGACGCGCCGAGGTCTGCGCCTGGTAGATGCCGGCCAGCTGCTCGTAATAATTGTCCGGCCGGTTGTAGAGCACGTTGGTCTGCATGCCGTTCAGCACCGCCGCCGAAGTCTCGAAGCTGCCCGGAAG
>NZ_DASVUE010000386.1:0-3900 GCF_036387215.1 Allosphingosinicella sp.
GCCGCGCAGCAGCTTTTGCGGAGCGTCGATCACCGGGCCGTGCGCGGGGTAGTAGACCGCTTCGTCCCGCCCCTGGAGCCTGGCGAGGCTTGCCATATAGGCGCCCATCTCGCCGTCCGGCGGAGAAACGATGGTGGTCGACCAGCCCATCACATGATCGCCGCTGAACAGCGCCCGCTCCTCCGGCAGTGCGAAGCAGAGGTGGTTCGACGTGTGCCCAGGCGTGGCGACCGCTTCCAACGTCCACCCCTCCCCCGCCAGCGCCTCGCCGTCGGCGAGCACGCGATCGGGTGCATAATCGGCATCGAATGCTGCGTCGGCGCGCGGCCCCTCGTCCTCCATCGTCAGCGGGGCGCAGCCGACGATCGGCGCCCCGGTCGCCTCCTGGAGCGGACGGCTGGCCGGGCTGTGATCGCGATGCGTGTGCGTACACAGGATCGCCTCCACGCGTGCCCCCTCGAGTGAGGCGAGGATCGCCTCCAGATGTTCGGGAATGGCTGGGCCCGGATCGATTACGGCCACCGCGCCGGTGCCGACGATATGAGTCCAGGTGCCGGTGAAGGTGAAGGGCGAAGGATTGGGCGCAAGCAGCCTGCGCACCAGCGGGCTCAGCCGTTCGATCGTGCCGGGCCGCGCCTCGTCCATGGGGCGCATGTGGCACCGGCGGGCGGAAAAACCAAGCGGGGCGGGAAAGGGAGCCGCCCCGCCTGGCAGTCGGTCAGTTGCGGGGCGGGAGCGGCGGCTGCGGCGCTGCCCGCGGGACGATGATCCGCACAGGCGCCCGCGGCGCGGACGGTGCGGCTTCGTCGTCGTCCAGGTCGCGCAGGTTCACATCCACCTCGATCCGGTCCAGCTCTTTCCCGGCCTCGGCCAGAGCGGCCTCGATCTCGCGCACCTGCGCCGGCGTCAGCACGTGGCGGGGCAGATGGACTCGGGTCGCAAGCATCGCCGAGCGCATCGCCTGCGCGTGGATCCGGTCCGTGTCGATGCGCTGGATGTGGAGCCGGGCGCGCTCCAGCGCCTTTTCCATCTCGGCGAGATGCTCGCCCCGCTCGAGCCGCACGATGTGCACGCGCGAGTCGGCAAGCGCCCGCCGCGCCTCCTCCATCCCGCGGCGATGATCCTTCTGTGCCCGTTCGATCGAGCGGCGGATCTCCGCCCGGTCCTTGCGGCTGAGACGCGCGTGGGAGATGCGCTCCCGCACCCGCTCCTTGGTCTTGGCGACGATCGCGCGGACTTCCGGGTCCTTGGCCTCGTCGCCCGAGCAGACGATGGCGCCCCGCTCCCGCTCGCGCGGCGTTCCGCACTTCTCGCGCAGCCGCTCGATCTCCTCGCGGGCGATGACCGGCTCGCGTCCCTGCGTCGCCATCACCACGTCGACGGGCTCGGCGCGCTCCTCCTTGGCAAACCCTGGCGTCGCGACAGCAAGGCCGGCCGCTCCAACCAGCGCAAGCGCGGCAGCGCCCCCGGCGCTTCGGACCCAGCTCGCCCGGTGCTTCTTCATCATTCTCAATCTCCGTTTCAGCATGTCGGCGTGATTGAGCGGGCAGACTGCAATCAGGCCAGGGTGGCTTGCGGATTTGACAAGGGCGCAGGCGTAATCGTGGCGCTGCGTCGGGGCGCGCCGGGTGACAGCGGCATCGCAGGCGAGCTCCTGGTCCGCGCGGAAGGCGCGAAAAGCGATGTGAACGATCGGGTTGAACCAGTTGAGCGTGAGGAGCCCGAGGCCAATCCAGTTCCAGAGCAGGTCGAAGCGCCGGTGGTGCACGAGCTCATGCTCCAGCGCAAGCCGACGCTCGGTCTCGCTGTAGCGGGTGAGGAAATCCTCAGGGACCACGATCCGGCGCCTGAACAGGCCGACCGCAACCGGACCGTCGACGGCATCGCTCTCGACGACGCGGATGCCGCCGAAGCTCGGGGGCTCGGCGCTCCGGCCGGTGGGGCCGAGATGCAGCATAAAGGCGCTGTAGGTCGATTGCTGCCAGACCGCGAAAGCGATCGCTCCGCCCGCCCAGAGCGCGAGCAGGGTGAGCATCAGGTCGGCCGAGCCGCCGCCGGACTCCGGCGCGGGCGCCGAAGCGGCCGACGCGCTGGCCGCGGCCATGTCGGGAATGATGATCGTCACCGGCGCCGCCGCGGCGGGAAGGAAGCTCGGGATCGGCGGCAGCAGCGGCACAAGCACCGGCAGAAGCCACAGCGCATAGGCCCATTGCGCGCCGAACAGCTCAGCCACTGGGCGCCTCACGGCCAGCACCAGCATCATCAGCAAGGTCGCGGCGACCATGCTCTGCAGCATCCAGGCGATCATGATTTGAGCTCCTTCAAAAGGGCTTCGATCTCGGCGATGTCTTCGGGCGAGAGGCGGTTGCGCTCGGCGAGGTGAGCGACCAGCGGTGTGACCCGGCCGCCGAACATGCGGTCCAGCAATTTCTCCGATTCCCGCTCCAGGAACTCCTCGCGCGCAATGGTGGGGCGGTAGAGGTAGCGGCGGCCGTCCTCCTCGTGGACGATCGCGCCCTTCGAGAGGAGCCGAGAAAGCAGGGTCTTGACCGTGCGGGCGCTCCAGCCGCGGGCGGGATCCACCCGGTCCGCAACGTCGGCGGCGGCGAGCGGAGCTTCCTCCCAGAGGACCTCCATCACCGCATGTTCGGCATCGGAAATACGCTCACTCATCTCGCTGCTCGCTTCGCTGTTTGTGGATTGGGGGCGGAGCCGCGGCGATGCGCGCCCCCGCCCCTCGCGTAAGTCAGTCCTTCTGCGCCTTCACCCGCGCGATCTCGCGGTCGAGAGCGGCAATTGCCTCGGCGCGATGCTGGGCATCGCCCGAGTCACGCTCGCTAAGCTCGGCGCGCGCCTTTTCGAGGGCCTTTACGAGCTCGCCCCGAACGTCGGCCGAGCTCTCTCCCTTGTCGCCGCAGACGACGACGCGGGTGACGAACTTCCTGTTGCCGTCGCCGCTCGTGACATCGCTTTCCGCCTTGTTGGCGTCGTTGCACTTCGACCGGAATTCCGAGAGCTCCTTGCCGTCGAGCACGATCGGCTTGCTGTCCTTGCCGTAGCGCTTGATGATGATGTTTTCGGTCCGCTCTTCCTTCTTCTCCTGCGCATTGGCAGTGCCGCCGAGCGCGACTGCTCCGGCCACCAGACTTGCGAAGAACATACCCCCGGTAAACCCCTTGGACTTCATTTCATCGTCTCCGTCTTGTCGTGATTGAAAAGGAAGGCGGCCGCGCCGCCAGCCCCAGCGCAAGCATCGGGGGCACCCGCTGCCCGGGCCCGCCCGGAGGCGGCGGCAGCACGGCCGATTCCCGAGCCGCCGGGATGCAAGCGGCCGCGGGAAATCACATCGTCGATCGAATCACGTTCGCGCATCTGCGCTCGGCTCCCTGAAATCCGGCTGCTCGTGCAGCTCTCGGGACTACAGATGTAATCAATCGACTGAACGGAATATGAATGTTTCGGCTGCGTCAGCGGCCGCAGCGGCGCGCAGATTTGTCGGAAAGCTTTACACCGGCGGGAAGAGGTTAATTCCCGTTCACCACCGAAAGCCGCACATTTCCGCCGCTGGCACAGTCTGGCACGCAGCGTGTATCTCTATCCGCGTCCACACCGTTCCACTGAAAAGGGCGGGCAGGCGCTTTCTGGTCGCGCCGCCCGCCCTAATCTTTTTCAGAAACTGCCGCAGCCGCTTGGCGGGGCCCACTACTCCGCCTTCGCGACCTGCTTCTCGTCCAGCAGCTGCTGGAGCTCGCCCGCCTCGAACATCTCCATCATGATGTCCGAGCCGCCGACGAACTCGCCCTTCACGTAAAGCTGCGGAATGGTGGGCCAGTCCGAATAGGCCTTGATGCCCTGGCGGATCTCCGGGTCCTGGAGCACGTCGACCGTCTCGAAGCCAAC
>NZ_DASVUE010000387.1:0-3141 GCF_036387215.1 Allosphingosinicella sp.
AACCCGCAACACCATTCTCGGTGCGCTCGGCCAGCTCGTCGTGGGCGCCGTGGCGGGGAATTCCGGGCTCGGCCAGCTCCTGCAGAAAGGCATCGGCCAGGGAAGCCAGATCCTGACCCTCAGCTTCTCGCGCGAGCAGGAGTTCGAGGCGGACGATCTCGGCATCCGCTATCTGGCAGCGGCGGGCTACGACGCCGGCGCATCGCCGACCCTGCTTGCCTCGCTCGGAGCCGCAACGGCGCTCGAGGCGCGTGCTTCAGGACGCAATGACGAGCGATCCGTGCCCACCTGGGCTCGCACTCATCCGCTCAGCGAAGACCGGGTCCGCCGCGCAACCCAGCGCGCCCAGGCGACTGGAAGGGTCGGAGCGGGCTATCGGAACCGCGACCAGTTTCTTGCTCGGCTCGACGGCGTGCTGGTCGGCGACGATCCCCGCCAGGGGGTCGTCGAGGGTCGGGATTTCCTCCACCCGGACCTTCGCATCGGCTTCACCGTTCCCACCGGCTATGGGATGCAGAACGGCGCCCGGGCGGTGACGATCTCGGGCGCGAACGGCCAGGCGCAATTCTCGACCGGCGCGTATAACGGCGACATGTCCGCCTATATCGGCCAGGTGTTCCGCTCGATCGCCGGCCAGCAGGCTGGTCAGCTGCAGATCCCGCAGCCGCGCATGACGAATGTGAACGGCATCCCCGCCGCCTACACCACCGCCCGAGCACAGACCCAGCAGGGCGTGGTGGACGTTACCGTCTTCGCCTATCAGTGGGATGCCGACACGGCTTATCATTTCGTGACGCTGACCCCGGGCGGCAGCGGCCTCGGCGCCTTTTCCTCGATGGTCGGGTCGCTTCGGCGCCTAACCGCCAACGAAGCGGCGGCGATCCGGCCGCGGGTCATCGATGTGGTGACGGTGAGGGCAGGGGACACGGTCCAGAGCCTCGCCGGACGGATGGCCTATAACGATCTGAAGCTGGAGCGCTTCCTGACGCTGAACTCGCTCGAGGCGAACAGCACGCTTCGGCCCGGCACCAAGGTGAAGCTCGTCGTCTACGGCGCGAGAAGCTGAGCACAAACGAAACCGGGCGGCGGAACATGGTCCCGCCGCCCGGCCCTCATTCAGTCGTAAGCGAGCTTACGAACCGGTCTTGGCCATCTCGGTCTTGACCTTGGTCAGCGTGTTGTTCAGCTGAGTGCCCAGCGCCGACATGGCGGTGATGGCGGCAACGGCGATAAGAGCGGCGATCAGGCCGTACTCGATCGCGGTGGCGCCCTTGGTGTCCTTCAGCATCTTGCGAATCTTGATCATCATGTTCCGGTCTCCTGTTCCAAAGCTTTGGAAGTCCACACTTCCTGCCCCTCCGCTGGATTTCTGGAGTGAGCTAAGCTGGTTCTACGGGGCAGAGGTTTCCAAATATTTAATGCGCAGCAGCAAAAAAATCACATCGGAGCATGGGTGCGGGTAGTCGATGAAACATTGTTCCACATACCCGTCGTCGCGGTCGCAACCTGGGCAAGCCCGGCAAGCATCGCAACCACGATCAATGCTACGATGAGGCCATATTCGACTGCGGACACGCCGCGGTCGTCTTCGACAAGTCTTTGTAGCAGACGCGTCATTTCTTAAGCCCCGTCGCCGGAAGCTATTTTCCGGCTCGCGGCAACAATAACCCGGCGTCGGTTAACGAATGCCTAGGAGAGGGGGTTAAAGTGGCAAGTAATCCGACGATGATCGTCGTCGCTGCCGCTCTGGTCGACACCGAGGGCAGGGTGCTCCTCCAGCAGCGCCCGCCGGGCCGCCAGATGGCAGGTCTCTGGGAATTTCCCGGCGGGAAGATCGATGAAGGCGAAACTCCTGAGGCTGCGCTGATCCGCGAGCTGGGCGAGGAGCTTGGAATCCGTGTGAACGTCGCATCGCTTATGCCGGCGGCCTTTGCGAGTGCGCCGCTAGGGGATCGCCATTTGCTCCTCTTGCTCTACATCTGCCGCGAGTGGCACGGAACGCCGCAGGCGCTCGACGCGAGTGCGCTGAATTGGGTTCGGACTGGCGAGATGTCGCAGCTGCCGATGCCTCCGGCGGACGAGCCGCTCGTGGCGCTGCTCGAGGCCCTTCTCTAACCTTTTCGCTGCAGGGCTTGTGCAAGGGAAGCAGTGGCGCTGCCGCGCCGCGCCGGCTGCGGCTGGTCGGGTGAGGGCGCCCAGCCAGTGAGGTAGACGATCTCGAACCGTTCGCTCGTCTTGCCGTCGGGATCGGCCTGCGCGTCGAAGGTCGCCATGGCCGCCGCCAGCCCGTGCCTGCCGATCGGCAGCTTCGAGCGTGCCGCGAGGATGTTCGTCGCACCCATTGCTCTCAAATCACGCACGAGCGCCATAAGGCTCGAGAAGCGCACCTCCACCGGGTCCGAATCGGAAACCTGCAGCTTGAAACCCGCCCGAGTGAGGAGATCGCCCGCTGCACGCACATCGATCTGAGGGTGGATCCGGGGCGAGGCGGCTCCGACGGCGGCGTCGGCGGCGCTCATCGCGTTTCGAAGCCGGGGAAGGCTCCCGGCACCCGCGAAAGCGGCAAGAAACAGGCCGTCCGGTCGAAGCGCGCGCCGGACAAGGGTCAGAGCACCGGGAAGGTCGTTCACACTGTCGAGCGCTCCGACCGAGATGACGAGATCGAACCTGCCGTCGGCGAATGGAAGTCGGTCCTCGTCCGCCTGAACGCCCTCAGCAGCATCGGCGAACCGGAATCCGGGGTCGGCGCAGGTCACCTGAAGCCCCATCGCGCGCAGTCGATCCGCAGCGTAGCCGCCTAAGCAGCCGAGATCGAGCGCGGTCCGGAACTCCCGCGTGACGCTGCCCAGCCGGTCGAGCAGTTCGTCGGCAGCGAGCCGGTGCAGATAGTCCGCGCCTTCGAACAGCGGCGCGGCACGATCCCTCCTGATGCGGCGGAGCCGGCGGTCGAAGGGCGTGTCCTCACTCATGTTCGGGCTTGTGCCGACGGGCAGGCTCGGGAACAAGTGGAGCCATGCAGATGGCGATCCAGGCCGCGCGCGCCGCGGCGCGTCAGGCGGTGGATTTCGCGCTTCCGCCGCGCTGCCCCGGCTGCGGCGCCGTCACTCCGGAACAGCACCGTTTCTGCCTCGCCTGCTGGCA
>NZ_DASVUE010000388.1:0-1793 GCF_036387215.1 Allosphingosinicella sp.
GTCCGGCGGCGGCGACGGCAGCACGCCCAATCCCGCTTTCGCTTCGCTCCGGGCGATGCTCGCCGAGCGCGAGGCGACGGTCGCCGCGGCCAACATGCGCAAGAACCAGATCCAGGCGGCGATGGCCGAACTGAGCGCCAAACAGACCGCCGAGCCCGAAGTTCTTGCCGAGCAGGCGCGCCTCAACCGCGACTATGACGTGCTGAAGCGCGAATATGACAAGCTCCTGGAGAGCCGCGAGCAGGTTCGTCTCCGCGGCGACATCCGCACCAAGACCGACGCAATCCAGGTGAAGGTGATCGACCCGCCCTCGAAGCCGAGGGTGCCGAGCGCTCCCAACCGGCCGCTCTTCCTGACGCTGATCCTGTTCGCCGCGATCGGCGCGGGCGTCGGCGCAGCCTTCGCCAAGGGCCAGCTTCAGACCACCTTCCCTACGCAGGGACGGCTCGAGCAGGTCACCGGCATGCGTGTCCTGGGATCGGTGGGTGAGGTCTTCACCGCCGCCCGCCGCGCTCAGCAGCGGCAGCGGCTCAAATGGTTCGCGGGCGCCGGCGGCGCACTGGCCGCCAGCTACGCGCTGCTGATGGTCGTCGAATTCTGGCAGCGCAGCACGGTCGCCTGAGGGGTCATGATGAACAAGCACACGCCTCTCAAGATCAGCGGCTCGCTCCTCGAGCGCGCGTCCGAGATCTACGATTTCCGCAAAAGCTTGCGCGGCCCCGCGCGTCCGGACCTCCCCGAGGCACGGAAGCACGAGGATGAGGGGGAGGTGCGGGAGCCGGAGGCTTTCGAGGCTCCGGCGCCCGCACCGGCTCCCGAGCCGCTCGATCTGCAGCTTGAGGATGCCGCCGAGGCTCCGCGACGGGCCAGGCAGCCGATCATCATGTCCAACGTCGAGGTCTCGTTTGAGGCGCCGCAGGGCGCCGAGGACGATGACTTCATGGAGCCGGCCCCCGTTCCGCGGCAGGAGCGGGCGTCGAAGGCCGCAGGGAGGCGTCGTTCGAAGGTAAACCGCGAGGCACTCCGCGAGGCGGGTTTCATCCTGCCCGATGCGCCGGTCAGCGGTCTTGCCGAAGAGTTCCGGATCATCAAGCGCCAGCTCCTCCAGGCGGCGAGCGGAAAGAGCGGCATTCCGGCCGACAAGCGCCAGACGATCCTGGTCTGCTCGGCCTCGCCCGACGAGGGCAAGACCTTCTGCGCCGTCAATCTCGCGCTTTCGCTTGCGAGCGAGAAGGATGTCGAGGTGCTTCTCGTGGACGGCGACTTCGCCAAGCCGGAGATCCTCTCGATCCTCGGGATGGAAGGCGGCCCCGGCCTTATCGACGCGATCGCCGATCCGAACCGCGATCCGAACGACTTCGTCATCCAGAGCGAGATCGAACGGCTCTCCGTTCTTCCGGCCGGCAGGCAGGCGAACAACGTGCCTGAGCTGCTCGCGTCGGAGCGGACTCGGCACGTGCTCGCCGCGCTCACCGAGAGCCATCCCCGCCGGATCGTGATCTTCGATTCCCCGCCGGCTCTGATGGCTTCGCCCGCATCCGTCCTCGCCGGCAAGGTCGGCCAGGTGATGATGGTGGTGCGGGCAGACAAGACAACCGAGGCCGACCTCCGCGAAGCGATCGGCCTGCTTTCGGGCTGCGAGAATGTCAGCCTGATGCTCAACGGCGCTGGCTTCCCAGCCACCGGCCGACGCTTCGGCAGCTATTATGGATACGGCCAATGAGAAAAGAGCTTGGTTCGCTGAGGCGTCTCGCACTCGGCCTTTCCGGCCTTGCCGCCGGCCTGACGCTCGC
>NZ_DASVUE010000389.1:0-8446 GCF_036387215.1 Allosphingosinicella sp.
GCGGGGTCGATATCGAACCGCAGAAGATTGTCGAGCGGCAATCCCAGGTAATAAGCGATGAGGCCCCGGATGATGTCGCAATGGCTCACGGCAACGATCGTCTGGTCCGGATGCCAGCCGGCGATCTCCTCGATCTGGGTGACGGCGCGGCGGCAGGCCTCCTCCATGCTCTCCCCCTGCGGCGGCCGGGCGATGCTTCGGGCGCTGTTCCACTGGTCCCACTGCGGGTCGCCCTCCAGCCGGTCGAAGCTCATCCCGGTCCAGTCGCCGAAATCGACCTCGTCGAGCCCGTCCGCGATCTCGACCTTCAGCTCATGCTGCTCCGCGATCGTCCGCGCGGTGTAGTAAGCGCGCTCGCGCGGGCTCGAATAGACGGCCGCAAGCGGCTCCACCCCCAGCAGGTCGGCGACGATCTCGGCTTGCTCGAGCCCCTCGGGGCTGAGCGCGATGTCGCGCCTCCGCCCGGTCAGCGTCTGCCCGAGCTCGACGTGCGCCGCATGGCGGATGAGAAGGATAGTGGCGGTCACAGCCCAATCGGAACCGACATGTAACGATCTCGTTCCTGCTTTTGTGATCTTTGAAAGAGCAGTTCCAAGCCGCTGTCAAACCTCGTGCGAATGGATCGCATGCGGAACAAAGTAGATGAAGAAGCATTACGGGCGGTGATGAAGAAGATGATCCTGCTCCCGCAAACGGGCCGGAATCGGTTCTTCGGCTGCCATAATCACCAACGGGGGACGCATTGCCAGAAAAGATTCTGATCACCGGCGGCGCCGGCTTCATCGGCCGCGCCGTCTGCAGGGAAGTGCTGAAGCGGGGGCATGAGGTTCGGGTTCTCGACAGCTTGATCGAGCAGGTCCACGGCGATCGGGAGCGGCCGGACGATCTCCCGGAAGACGTCGAGCTGATCCGGGCGGACGTCCGCAACGGCGATGCGGTCGCGAAGGCGCTGAAGGGCGTCGACAGCGTCATCCACCTCGCTGCCGAGGTCGGCGTCGGCCAGTCCATGTACGCGGTCGAGCGCTACACCTCGGTCAACGACGTCGGCACTGCGGTCCTGTTCGAGAAATTGATCGACGATCCCGTCCGCCGCGTGGTCACCGCCTCCTCGATGAGCATCTACGGCGAAGGCCTTTATGTCGATGCCGACGGTAATCCGGTGCACGAGGCCAAGCGCCAGGCCCGCACCAGCGAGGACCAGAGCTGGGACCCGGTGGACGCTGAGGGCCGCCCGCTGAAGCCGGTCGCAACGCCCGAGACCAAGCGGCCCGATCTCGCCTCCATCTACGCGCTCAACAAATATGTGCAGGAGCGCACCACCATGATCATGGCCGAGGCCTATGGCATGGAGGCCGCCTGCCTTCGCCTGTTCAACGTCTACGGCCCGGGCCAGGCGCTCTCCAACCCCTATACGGGCGTGCTCGCGATCTTCGCCTCGCGGCTCCTCAACGGGCAGCAGCCGATGATCTTCGAGGATGGCGAGCAGCGCCGCGACTTCGTCTATGTCGGCGACGTCGCCCGCGCCTTCGCCGACGCGCTCGAGCTTCCGCAGGCACATGGCGAGATCTTCAACATCGGCTCCGGCAACGACCGGTCGGTCACCGAGGTCGCGCAGGAGCTCGCCCGCGCGATGGGCAAGAACGACATCTCGCCCCAGATCGTGGGCAAGAGCCGGATCGGCGACATCCGCCACTGCTTCTGCGACGGCACCAAGGCCGCCGACAAGCTCGGCTTCCGAGCCACCCAGGATTTCGGCGAAGGCCTTGCCGAGCTCGCCGAATGGGTCGCTGGCGAGACGGCCGACGACCGCGTCGATCAGGCTCGGGCCGAGCTCGAGGCGAGGGGGCTGGTGGCATGAGGGGCATCTCGAAGATCCTCCCCGGGACGGGGAGGGGGACCAGCCGCAGGCTGGTGGAGGGGGCCCTGGGTCCGGCAGTGCGTGTGGAGGGCCCCCTCCACCCCCGCCTGCGGCGGCGGTCCCCCTCCCCGTGCCGGGGAGGATCTCTATGAGCGCCATCCCCACCACCCCCACCGACACCCGCCCGGTCCTCGTCACCGGCGGGGCGGGCTTCATCGGCTGCAACATCGCCAACCGGCTGGCCGAGGACGGGCACGAGGTCCTGATCTACGACGCGCTCTCCCGCCCCGGCGTCGAAAAGAACCTCGCCTGGCTGAAGGAGCGGCACGGCGCCCTCATCACGGACGTCGTCGCCGACATCCGAGACGAGGACGAGCTCGCCCGCGCCGCGCGCGAGGCGAAGGCCGTGTTCCACATGGCGGCGCAGGTCGCGGTCACCACCTCGATGGTCGATCCGCGCGAGGATTTCGAGATCAACCTTCGCGGCACATTGAACCTGCTCGACGCTCTGCGCCTGAAGAACGATGGCACGCCGGTGATCTTCGCCTCCACCAACAAGGTCTATGGCGATCTCGCCGACATCGACTTCCGCCTCGAAGGCCAGCGCTACGTCCCGCAGGACCGGCATGTGCGCGATCACGGCATCTCCGAAGCACGCCCGCTCGATTTCCACACGCCCTACGGCTGCTCGAAGGGCGCGGCGGACCAATATGTGCTCGATTATTCGCGGAGCTTCGGGATCCCCGCCGCGGTCATCCGGATGAGCTGCATCTACGGCGTTCGGCAGATGGGCACCGAGGACCAGGGCTGGGTCGCCCATTTCCTGATCCGGGCGCTCGAAGGCGAGACCATCACGCTCTACGGCGACGGCTATCAGGTCCGCGACATCCTCGACGTCTCCAACGCGGTCGAGGCCTATCTCCACGCTTGGCAGCATATCGGCCGCCTCGCCGGCCGCGCCTTCAACCTCGGCGGCGGGCCCTCGAACGCCGTCAGCCTCCGCGAACTCCTCGCCCACATCTCCGACCTCACCGGCCGCGAGACCAGCGTTCGCTTCGAGGACTGGCGGGCGGGCGACCAGCGCTATTTCGTCGCCGACACGCGCAGCATCCGCAGCGAGCTCGGCCTCTCGGCAGAGGTGCCGTGGAAGCAGGGCGTCGCAATGCTTGCCGAATGGCTGCGCGAATCCCGTGGGCTCGATCGCGAAGTTCCGGCAGAGCAGCAGGCCGTCGCGTGAAGAGCCGGATACTACATCTCCCCTCCCTTGAAGGGAGGGGATTAAGGGGTGGGTGGCGACTGAGCGGGGTCGATCCCCGCGAAGGCGCATCGGGCAGGCATCGAGCCCGCCCGATGCGACCCACCCCCACCCCCTCCCTTGCAGGGAGGGGAGCCCCATGAAGCAGCCGAACCTTCGGCTCCTCCTCACCGCCGACGCGGTGGGCGGGGTCTGGCAATATAGCGTCGATCTCGCCCGCGGCCTCTCGAAGCTCGGCGTGGAGGTGGTGCTCGCGATCCTCGGCCCGTCGCCGTCCGAGGCGCAGCTGAAGATGGCGGGGAGCATCGAGGCCCTCACGCTCGTGGACACCGGCCTCCCGCTCGATTGGCTCGCCCGCACCCGCGCCTCGGTCCGGAAAGCGGGGGAGGCGGTCGCAAAGCTCGCCAAGTCCCACAATGTCGATCTCGTCCAGCTGAATTCCCCGGCCCTTGCAGCCGAAGCCGAATTCCCCGTGCCGGTCGTGGCCGTCAATCACAGCTGCCTCGCAACCTGGTGGGGCAGCGTGAAGGGAGAGCGGGTCGACGGCGCCTTCAAGTGGCGCTCCGATCTTGGCGGTGAAGGCCTCCGCAGGGCCGCTCGGGTGGTGACGCCCACCGCCGCCTTCTCGGAAGCCACGAAGAAGGCGCACGATCTTCCCGTGCTCCCGACCACCGTCCACAACGGCCGGACGCCGCTGGCGCTGCCGCGGGTGGCGCCGCACGACTTCGCATTCACCGCCGGGCGCCTCTGGGACAAGGGCAAGAACGCCGCCACGCTCGACCGCGCCGCCGCGGACCTGCCGGTGCCGCTCTACATGGCCGGGCCTCTCGAGGGGCCCAACGGCGACTCCACCCGGCTCGACCATGCCCGCGCCCTCGGCAATCTCGGTGAAAAGGAGCTGGCGCGCTGGCTTGCGGCCAAGCCCGTCTTCGTCTCGGCGGCCCTCTACGAGCCTTTCGGCCTCGCAGTCCTCGAGGCCGCCGCGGCCGGGTGCCCGCTCGTGCTCTCGGACATCCCCACCTTCCGCGAGCTTTGGGACGGCGTCGCAACCTTCGTCGATCCGATGGATCCCATGGCCTACGCCAGGGCCGTGGAGGCGATCGTCGGCGACGATTATCTCCGCACCGCGATGGGCACGGCGGCAAAGGAGCGCGCCGGCCGCTACACGCCCGAAGCCATGGCCCGCGAGATGCTTGCCATCTATCGCGAGCTCGCCGCTCCGGCGAAGCAGGGCAGGGTGGCGGCGTGAAGATCGTCTATTTCACCCATTCGCTGGCCTCCTGCTGGAACCACGGCAACGCGCACTTCCTTCGCGGCGTGCTCCGCGAGCTGATCGCGCGCGGTCACGAAGTTGTCGCCTACGAGCCCGCCAAGGCCTGGAGCATGGAGAACCTCCTCAAGGATCATGGCGAGGAGGGGCTGGAGCCCTATCGAAAGGCCTATCCGGAGCTCAGCTCCACCACCTTCGGCAAGCGGCCGGCGCTCGGCCGGATGCTGGACGGCGCCGATCTGGTCATCGTCCACGAGTGGAACGAGCACGATCTGGTCGCCGCGATCGGCGAGCGCCGGAAGCGGGGCGGGCGCTTCACCCTCCTGTTCCACGACACGCACCACCGCGCCGTCAGCGAACCCAAGTCGATGAAGGCCTACGACCTGTCCGGCTATGACGGCGTCCTCGCCTTCGGGGAGACGCTGGCCGAGGTCTATCGCGGCTGGGGCTGGGGCAACAACGTCTTCGCCTGGCACGAAGCCGCCGACATCCGCCACTTCCACCCGCCCGAAGTGGAGCAGGAGCGCTCCGGCCTCGTCTGGATCGGCAATTGGGGCGAGGGCGAGCGCACCAAGGAGCTGAAGGAGTATCTCTTCACCCCCGCCCGCGAAGCCGGCCTGCCGCTCGACATTTACGGCGTGCGCTACCACGAGACCGCGAAGAACACGGTCCGCCGCTACGGCGGCCGCTACCACGGCTGGCTCGCCAACGCGCAGGCTCCGGAGATCTTCGCCCGCCACCTCGCCACCGTCCACGTGCCGCGCCGCTTCTACACGAAGATGCTCCCCGGCATCCCCACCATCCGCCCGTTCGAAGCGCTCGCCTGCGGCATCCCTCTGCTCTCGGCGCCGTGGAGCGACAGCGAAAACCTGTTCCGCGTCGGCGAGGATTTCCTGATGGTCTCAACCGGCGCCGAAATGGCCGACGCCATGAAGCGCCTGAAGTCCGACCCGGACCTCCGCGCGTCGCTCGCGCAAAAGGGCCTCGAAACTATCCGCGCCCGCCACACCTGCGGCCACCGCGCGGATGAGCTGCTGGGCATCGTCGAGCGCCTCAAAGCTCCCCTCCCTGCAAGGGAGGGGGTTGGGGGTGGGTCGCGGCTGAACCGGCTCGATGCCGGTGAAGACGCATCCTCGCGGGCATCGAGCCCGCTCGTCTGCCACCCACCCCTCGATCCCCTCCCTGGGAGGGAGGGGAGAGAGCAGAGGATCCCCGCATGAAAATCGCATTCTACGGCTCCAGCCTGCTCTCCTCCTACTGGAACGGCGCAGCCACTTACTATCGCGGCCTGCTCCGCGATCTCGCCGGCCGCGGCTACGACATCACCTTCTACGAGCCTGACGCATTCGACCGTCAGCAGCATCGCGACATCGATCCGCCGGAATGGGCGAAGTCGGTCGTCTATCCCGCCACGCCCGAAGCCATGCGCGGAGTGCTCGAAGAAGCCCGAGCCGCCGACATCGTCGTCAAGGCGAACGGCGTCGGCGTATTCGACACCGAGCTGCTCGAAGGCATAATCGAGCACAGCCGCCCCGGCGCGATGCGCATCTTCTGGGACGTCGATGCCGCCGCCACGCTCGAAGAAATGCGCTCCGACGAAAGCCACGTCGTCCGCCGTATGCTGCCCGATCTCGACATGGTGCTCACCTATGGCGGAGGCCCGCCGGTGGTGAACGCTTATGAGGGGTTCGGCGCCCGCCGCTGCGTCCCGATCTACAACGCGCTCGATCCCACCACCCACCACCCTGTCGAGCCCGACGAGCGCTTCGCCTCGGACCTGGCCTTCCTCGGCAATCGCCTTCCCGACCGCGAGGCGCGGGTGGAGGAATTCTTCCTCCGCGCCGCCTCCGCCCTCCCCGATCGAAGCTTCCTGATCGGCGGCAACGGCTGGGAGACGAAGGAGATGCCCGGCAACGTGCGCCACCTCGGCCACGTCTACACGCACCAGCACAACGCCTTTAACTGCACGCCTCTGGCGGTCCTCAACGTCGCCCGGCACAGCATGGCCGATATCGGCTTCTCCCCCGCCACCCGCGTGTTCGAGGCGGCCGGCGCCGCCGCCTGCCTGATCACGGATGCCTGGGAGGGGATCGAGCAGTTCCTCACCCCCGACGAGGAAGTCCTGGTCGCCCGCGACGGCCAGGACGTCGCCGAGCACGTCCGCGCCCTCACCCCCGAGCGCGCCCGCGAGATCGGTCAGGCCGCCCTCCGCCGGATCCTCGCCGAGCACACCTACACCCATCGCGGCGCCGAAGTGGACGCGCTCTGGAAGGCCGAGTTCGCCCAGCAAAGGACCGCCGCATGACCGAGCGCCCGATGCGCCTCGTCGTCCTCGGCCTTTCGCTTTCCTCCTCCTGGGGGAACGGCCACGCCACGACCTTCCGCGCGCTCCTCAAGGAGTTCGCCGCCCGCGGCCATGATATCCTGTTCCTGGAGCGCGATGTCCCCTGGTACGCCTCCAACCGCGACGTCACCGATCCCGATTATTGCCAGCTCGCTTATTATTCCGATCTCGCCGGCTTGGACAAATGGCGCTCCGACATCGCCGCGGCGGACGCGGTCATGGTCGGCTCCTACGTGCCCGAAGGCGTCGCCGTCGGCCGCTTCGTCCAGGAGACGGCACAGGGCGTCACCGCATTCTACGACATCGACACGCCGGTGACCCTGGCCAAGCTCGAACGCGGCGATTTCGAATATCTCTCGCCCGAGATCGTCCCCGGCTACGACGTCTACCTCTCCTTCACCGGCGGCCCCACGCTCCGCCACCTCGAGCATCATTACAAATCCCCCGCCGCCCGCGCGCTCTATTGCTCGGTCGACCCCGACGCCTATCCGCCGCTCGACGTGCCCAAGAAGTGGGACCTCTCCTATCTCGGCACCTACAGTCCGGACCGGCAGCCGACGCTCGAGCGCCTGCTGATTGAGCCCGCGCGCCGCATGCCCGATCGCCGCTTCGTCGTCGCCGGCCCGCAATATCCCGCCGACATCGACTGGCCCGCCAACGTCGAGCGGATCGAGCATCTGCCCCCGCGCGACCATCCCGAATTCTACGCCGCCTCGCTCTTCACCCTCAACGTCACCCGCGCCGACATGATCGCCGCCGGCTGGTCGCCCTCGGTGCGCCTGTTCGAGGCCGCGGCCTGCGCGGTCCCGGTCATCTCCGACAAATGGGAGGGCATCGACAGCCTCTTCACGCCCGGCAGCGAGATGCTTCTCGCCGAAAGCAGCGACGAGGTGATCGCCATCCTCAACCGCTTCGGCGAGGCGGAGGCGCGGGCGATGGGGCATGCCGCCCGCTCCCGCGTCCTCGACGGGCACACCGCCGCCCACCGCGCCGCCGAGCTCGAACGCCACCTCCGCGAAGCGGCCGCCGCCGCCGCCGCGCCCGAGCTGATGGAGGCGTCGTGACTCGGCAGAGAGGCTGGATCGTTGCTCATGTGAACCAAAGCCGGATTGCCGCGTTCACCTAGAGACTAAGTAGAAGAAGTCATTGAAGAAGCTGAAAGGGGAGCCGCCGCGTGAAGAATGGAACGACCAAGACGGCGCTGGTCACGGGCGGCGCCGGGTTCATCGGCTCCCACCTCATCGATGCCTTGCTGGCCGAAGGCGCCACCGTCGTCTGCCTCGACAATTATCTCACCGGCCGAGCCTGCAATCTCGACCACCTGAAGTCCGAGCCGCGCTTCGATTTCGTCGAGGCCGACATCGTCGATCGGCTTCCCGCGAAGCTCCGCCTCGCCCGGACGCCGTTCACCCACATCTACAACCTCGCCTGCGCCGCCTCGCCGCCGCACTACCAGGCTGACCCCGAGCATACGATGCTCACCTGCGTGCTCGGCACCCGCAACCTCCTCCGCCTCGCCGAGGAGATGAACGCCCGCTTCCTCCTCACCTCGACGAGCGAAGTGTACGGCGATCCCGAAGTCCATCCGCAGCCCGAGGGCTATCGCGGCTGGGTCAATTGCACCGGCCCCCGCGCCTGCTACGACGAGGGCAAGCGCGCCGCCGAGACGCTCACCTTCGATTATGCCCGCGCCGGCCGCGCGGAGGTCCGCGTCGCCCG
>NZ_DASVUE010000390.1:0-3573 GCF_036387215.1 Allosphingosinicella sp.
GAGGTCTGGAACACCGCTTCGTAGGTGAGGGTGCCCGAGCGGCTGACGACGCCGACCGAGCCCTTCTTGAAGATGTTGCCGGGCATGATGCCGATCTTGCATTCGTTCGGCGTCAGAACGCCGGGGCAGTTCGGGCCAATCAGCCGTGACTTCGAACCGGAAAGCGCGCGCTTCACCTTCACCATGTCGAGCACCGGAATGCCCTCGGTGATGCAGACGATCAGCGGCACCTCGGCATCGATCGCCTCTAGGATGGAGTCTGCTGCGAAGGGCGGCGGCACGTAGATCACGCTCGCATCCGCGCCGGTGGCCTCGACCGCCTCCTCGACGGTGTTGAAGACGGGCAGCCCGATATGCGTCTGCCCGCCCTTGCCGGGGGTCACGCCGCCGACGACCTTTGTGCCGTAGGCGATCGCCTGCTCAGAGTGAAAGGTCCCCTGCGCGCCGGTAAAGCCCTGCGTGATGACCTTGGTGTTCGAATTGACCAAAATGCTCAACGTTTGTTCCCCTTGGTCAGGATCTGGGCGGACAGGTGCACCGGTTGCGGAGCACCACGCACGGAAGGTGCGGTGAAATTGATGCGGATCGGCCGACCGGCGTCTCCAACGTTCCAATAGCCATCAGCGAAGCTCTTCTTGGCGACGAGCTTGCCAGGCTGGCCCAATGCGGTCGTCAGCGCTTCGGTGAGCCCCTGGACGGCTGAAAAATCGGTAAGGGCCACAACGAGGTTGCACTGAACACCCTCGGCCTTGAACGGACCATAAGGGCCGGTGGTCGAATAGCCGCGGCTGGTAATCGCAATCGGGCGTCCCTTCAGGCCGGAATGATCGCCAGACCAGATCGACAAGATCGCGGAAGGGCCGCGCCACTGGGTTACTAGCCCCTGCTGGTTCTTGCCCGCTGCTGGGAACTGAGCATCGCTGGACACCAGCTGGAGCGGCGATCCGGACACGCGTTGCGCCGCCGCCCCCGGATCAGGCAGGCAGAGGCGGCGGAACTCGGCAACGACGACAGCCGGAGCAATGGCTGAGGGGTTCAGGCCTTCGGCAATTCCCGCTGCGTCTCCCACGAGAAGCGGGCGACCGCTATCCTCCGTCAGCGTCACCGACTGAGCATTAGCAACGCCGGCGAACGCGAACGCGACAATAGCCGGGGCGCCGCGCATCTTCATGCCAAACTCCCGTCGATGCCCTTGCAGGCTTCCAGAAGCTCCTTCACCGCATCGACCGATACGGTGAAGTTCTGCCGCGCCGTCTCGTCGAGCTCGATCTCGACGATCCGCTCGACGCCGCCGGCGCCGATCACGACCGGGACGCCGACATAGAGGTCGTTCACGCCATATTGGCCGGTGAGGTAGGCGGCCGAGGGGAGGACCCGCTTCTTGTCCTTGAGATAGCTCTCGGCCATTTCGAGGGCGCTGGTGGCGGGTGCGTAGAAGGCGGAGCCGGTCTTCAGGAGAGCCACGATCTCACCGCCGCCGCCGCGGGTGCGCTTCACGATCTCGTCGATCCGCTCCTGGCTCGACCAGCCCATCTTGATGAGGTCGGGGATCGGAATGCCGGCGACGGTGGAGTATTGGACGACCGGCACCATCGTGTCGCCGTGGCCGCCAAGCACGAAGGCGGTGACGTCTTCGACCGAGACCTTGAACTCCTCGGCGAGGAAATGGCGGAACCGCGCCGAATCCAGAACGCCCGCCATTCCGACGACCCGCTCGTGCGGGAGGCCGGAGAATTCGCGGAGCGCCCACACCATCGCGTCGAGCGGATTGGTGACGCAGATGACGAAGCTGTCGGGCGCGTGCGTCTTGATGCCCTCGCCGACGGCCTTCATCACCTTCAGATTGATGCCGAGCAGGTCGTCGCGGCTCATTCCTGGCTTGCGGGCGACGCCTGCGGTGACGATGCAGACATCGGCGCCAGCGATGTCTGCATAGTCGTTGGTGCCGGTGAGCATGGCGTCATAGCCTTCGACCGGACCGGCCTGGGCGAGATCGAGCGCCTTGCCCTGCGGAATGCCTTCGGCAACGTCGACGAGGACGATGTCGCCCATCTCGCGGATCGCCGCGAGGTGGGCGAGGGTGCCGCCGATCATGCCGGCGCCGATAAGCGCGATTTTCTTGCGAGCCATGGGCCCTCCAGCCTTTCTACTGTCAAAGCGGGGCCGGCCGCGGTGAGCAGCCGAGGAAATGTGGCGCCCGCTTAGACCCGTAGGAGAGCAGGGGCAACCGGGTGCAGCCAGATTCTCGCCCCGGCCGTCACTCCTTGGGCAGCGGCGGCGGAGTGCCCATGCCGGGAGGTGGAGTCGACTTGCTCCGGGCGATCCACATTCGGCCAGCCGCAAGATCGAGCGTCACCGCATAATCCTTGAGAAACGGCATCCCGAGATTGCCGTCGATCGTCATGTCCGGAGTGAACGTCAATCCTTCGGCGCGGATGCCCTTTGCTACTTCGAACGAGCCCTGCTGCGGCCCTTCGCCTCGGGATCGAGCCCGAACAGCCGCGCATAGGGCTTCGAGACCAGGATCGTCCCGCCATTGCCGCTGTCGATCTCGAACCGCACCGGCCCCTTCCCAGTCGGGACTTCGAGATAGGCTGCGAGGGCGAGGCCGCTCACTTCGCGCGCCAGCCGGATCGGGAGCTCCCGCGCCGAAGCGATGCGCTCGGCCGCACTGGCGGGAGACTCGACGATCAGCTTTCCGGCTGCGGGATCGAACGTGATCGTCTTCCCCTCGAACACGTCGAGCGCCAGCAGCCCCTCGATCGGTTCGGCATCCTTGGAGATGAGCGGCGCGACTTCCATCACTCCTGCCGCCCGCGCGGTGAGCGGCACGCCGGCGGCCTTGAAGGAGAAATTGTCGCAGCGCGGCTCGGCGAGGCGGTTGCCGGTCATCTGATAACCGACCAGCTGTCCCCAGGGCTCGCAGCCGACCAGCTTGGCAAAGGCGGGAGAGACGATCGTGATCCCGCCGGCGGTGTCGACCGTGAAGAGCCCGCGCTTGCCGTTTGCCTCCACGCGGACCGCGACGCCCTTGCGGTAAGGCTCGAGCTTCAGCACCGCTTCGGGTGCCTGCGAGGCTGAGGCGGCGCCTGATGCCAGTGCAGTGGCGAGGACAACTGCCAGGAATTTCGTTGCGAGCTTCATCTTTGCCTCCGATCGCGCCAGCGCTCGTTGCACATCCGAAACTGAACAAAAGATGGCTAGGCTGCCGCCTCTTCGCCATGGCCGGCGGCGAGATAGTCCTGCGACTGCATCTCGATCAGGCGCGAGGCGGTGCGTTCGAATTCGAAGGCGCCGTCGCCTTTGGTGTAGAGCTCGGCCGGAGGCGCATCGGCAGCGGCGAGCAGCTTCACCTTATGGTCGTAGAGGGCGTCGATGAGGGTGACGAAGCGGGCGGCCTCGTTGCGGTTCTCAGGCCCCAGCTTCGGGATGCCGACGATGATGACGCTGTGGAAGCGGCGGGCGATCGCCAGATAATCCGGAGCCCCGCGCGCTTCTCCGCAGAGGCGCTTGAAGGAGAAGACGGCGACGCCCTTCAGGCTCTTCGGGACGTGGAGAGTGCGCCCGCCCTGC
>NZ_DASVUE010000391.1:0-4315 GCF_036387215.1 Allosphingosinicella sp.
GAGCTCGCCTTCGCGCGCCGCATGTTCGCCGACAATGGCTGGCCGGTGATCGACGTCACCCGCCGGTCGATCGAGGAGACCGCCTTCGCGATCGTGAAGCTGTGCGAGCAGCGCACCGAGCAGGCGGCCGAACCCGCTTGAGGCTTCTCCTCGCATCGAAGAGCGCGGCCCGCCGGCACATGCTGGAGGCGGCGGGAGTGCCGTTCGAAGCGGTCGAAGCGCCGCTCGACGAGGAAGAGGCGAAGCGGCGGTTCGCCGGTCTGGGCGCCGCGGATCTCGCGGCGGCACTCGCGGAGGCGAAGGCGCGGTCGGTGACTGCGGATGCAACCGCCCTGGTCCTTGGCTCGGACCAGACGCTGGAGCGCGACGACGGTAGGATGCTGAGCAAGCCCAAAAGCCGGGAGGACGCGCTCGAGCAGCTCCGGTCGCTGTCCGGACGTACGCACCGCCTCCATTCCGCCGCCTCCATCGTGGAGGGAGGCGAGGCGGTCTGGACGGCGATCGAATCGGTGACTCTTGCGGTGCGGCCGCTCTCGGACGCGTTTCTGCGCCGCTACCTGGACCTGGAATATGAGGCGATCCGCTGGAGCGTCGGCGGCTATCGCATCGAGGGACCGGGCGTGCAGCTGTTCGACCGCATCGAAGGCAGCCACTTCGCGATCCTTGGAATGCCGCTGCTTCCTTTGCTGGCCTATCTTCGCGAGCGCGGGGTGGTGGAGCGCTGATGGCGCGCCGCTACGCAGAGGTGATCGGCGACCCGATCTCACACAGCAAATCGCCGCTGATCCACAATTTCTGGCTCGGCAAGCTGGGGATCGATGGCGTTTATCGCGCCGCGCAGGTGAACCCGGACGGGCTCGATGATTTCTTCTCCGCCCGGCGCGTCGACCCGGATTGGGCCGGTTGCAACGTCACCATGCCCCACAAGGCCGCGGTGCTGGCGCTGGTCGACCGCACCGACACAGAGGTAAATGCCATCGGCAGCGCGAATACGGTCACTGCCGCCGATGGCGTGCTCACCGCGCACAATACGGATATCGACGGGCTTATCGCGGCGCTCGGCGAGGAGGGGCTTGCGAAGCGGCCGGTTGCGATCGTCGGCAACGGCGGAGCTGCGCGCACTGCTCTTGCGGTCCTGCGCGAGCAGGGCCTGCATGAGGTGATGATCGTCAGCCGCGATCACGCGAAGAGCGAGGCGCTTGCAGCGCGCTTCGGAGTGGAGCTGCTTGGGGGCGAGCAACGGGAGGAGCCGCAATTGCTCATCAACGCCACTCCGCTCGGGATGAGCGGCTTCGATGCGATGCCGGAGCCGATGCTCGGCCTCGTCGATCGGATGCAGCCGGAGGGCGTCGTCTTTGATATGGTCTATTCGCCCGTGGAGACGCAGCTTCTGCTGCGGGCACGGGCGCGGGGGCTGAGGGCGATCGGAGGCTTGGACATGTTGATCGGCCAGGCGGATGCGGCGTTTCGGCTGTTCTTCGGCCAGGCGGCGCCGCGGGAGCATGACGAGGAGCTGCGAGGGCTGCTGACGTCATGATCAAGCTCGGCCTCACCGGATCGATCGGCATGGGAAAGTCCACCGTCGCGCGGATGTTCGAAGCGGAGGGCGTGCCGGTGTTCGACGCCGATGCGGTCGTGCATCGGCTTCAGGGGCCGGCGGGCGAGCTGGTGGCGCAGATCGAGGCGCGGTTTCCCGGCACCACCAGCGCCGACGGCGTCAACCGAACCACACTGGCGGAGCGCGTGCTCGCGGAGCCGGAGGCGCTCCAGAACCTCGAAGGGCTGATCCATCCGGTGGTGGACCGGGAGCGGAAACGGTTCCTGGACGAGCATTCGGATCGGCAGCTGGTCGTCCTCGACATTCCATTGCTGTTCGAGAAAGGCGGCTGGAGCGACGTCGACAAGATCGCGGTCGTCTCGGCGCCCGAGGAGGTGCAGCGGCAGCGCGTGCTCGCACGGCCGGGAATGACGTTCGACAAATTTTGCAGGATCCTGAAGCTTCAGGTGCCCGACGCTGAGAAGCGCGCGCGAGCCGATTTCGTCATCCCCACGGGAGGGGACTTATCCACGACTGAAGCCGCGGTGCGGGAGATCATCGCTTGCCTCGCCGGGGCCGCCGATTCATAATCGCCGAATGCGGGAAATCGTTTTCGATACAGAGACTACGGGGCTCAACCCGCTTACCGGCGACCGCATGGTCGAGATCGGCTGCGTGGAGCTCGTCAACCGCATCGAGACCGGCCGCACATTCCACGCTTATTTCAATCCCGGCCGGCCGATGCCCGCCGGCGCCGAGGCTGTGCACGGCCTCTCGGACGTCTTCCTGTCGGACAAGCCGAGCTTCCACGAGCGCTGCGAGGAGCTGCTCGAATTCATCGGCGACAGCCCGCTCATCGCCCACAATGCGAGCTTCGATTTCGGGTTTCTGAACCACGAACTGCGCAATTGCGGGCGGGACCTCATCTGCATGTCGCGGATGATCTGTACGCTCGTCCTCGCCCGCCAGCGGCACCCGGGGGCCAAGCACAGCCTCGATGCGCTCTGCACCCGCTTCGGGATTGATCGCAGCCTGCGCATCAAGCACGGCGCCCTCATCGACGCGCAATTGCTCGCCCAATGCTATATCGAGCTCACCGGCGGCCGGCAGATCGGGCTTTCGCTCGCGGGCGATACGGACGCGGCGATCACCATCGAGGGGATCGGCGAGGCCGCTCCGATCACGTTCCAGGTGCGCCCGCCGCGGCCGCACGCCCCGACCGAGGAGGAGCTCGCGCGGCACGCCGCCTTTGTAGCCTCGCTCGTCGACCCTATATGGGTGAGGCTGGAAGCCGCCCGTTGACGGGGCGAAGCCGTGAGGCTTAATCCGGCGCCGTTTTTGGAAGCTGGAGAATGCGATGGACATCCGGATCTCGGGTCATCAGGTCGAAACCGGCGAGGCTCTTCGCGGGCGCGTCGAGGAGCGGCTGACGGCGATCGCGGATAAATATTTCTCCCGGATGATCTCGGCCCAGGTGACGTTCGGCAAGGGGCCGCACGATCACGGCTTCACCTGCGAGATCATCGCCTATGTGCCGAACGGCGTCGTGCTGAAGGGCACCGACAAGGCGGCCGAAGCGCATGTCGCCTTCGAAAGCGCGGCGGACAAGATGGAGAAGCAGCTCCGCCGCTACACCAAGAGGCTGAAGGAGCGGCGGGCGGCGAGCCGCGCCGATGCCACGGCGGAATTCGCGGCCGCCGATGCTTCCTACACCGTGTTCGAGGCTCCGGATGAAGAGGATGAGCCCGCGGACAACCCGGCGATCGTCGCGGAGACGCGGGTCGATATCCCCGATGCGAGCGTCTCCGACGCAGTGATGCTGCTCGATCTTCGCAACACCAACGCGCTCCTGTTCCGCAACAGCGGCACCGGCAAGTTCAACATGGTCTACCGACGAGGCGACGGGACCATCGGCTGGGTCGAGCCGCAACGCGACTGATCGAGCGGGTCGGGGGGCCGCACTCACATATCCTACGGAACAGGGGCCGAGCACGGCCCCGAGGTGCATGAATGAGCGACCTTTCGGACCTGATCACCGTCGATCGAATCGACGCCACGTTGAGCGTGGCCAACAAGAAGGCGCTGTTCCAGCAGCTCGGCCTCGCCGCATCGCGCCGGACGGGCCTCGAGACCAGGGACATCGTCGCCGCGCTGAGCGAGCGGGAGCGGCTCGGATCGACCGGGTTCGGCGGCGGCACCGCAATCCCGCACGGCAAGATCGAGGGCCTGCCCGCGGTGTTCGGCTATTTCGCGCGGCTCAACAGCCCGATCGAATTCCATTCGGTCGATAACCTGCCGGTCGATCTCGTCTTCCTCCTGCTCTCCCCGCCGGATGCGGGCGCGGATCATCTGAAGGCGCTTGCGCGGGTGAGCCGGATGCTTCGCGACCGGCAGACCGTGGCGAAGCTGAGGGGTGCGCGCTCGCGCGATGCGATCTTCGCTTTGCTGTCCGGCGTCGAAACCCTGCATGCCGCCTGAGGGCGAGCCGAACCGGGGCGCGGCCGCGCACTTCCGGGCGCTCGAGGCGCTTTACCGGTCTGCGCCGATCAACCGCATGTTCGCTTCGGACATCGAGGTCGGCGAAGGCTTCGCCCGGATCCGCTTCGAAGTGGACGAGGCCATGTTCCACGCGGCCGGCGCGGCGCACGGGACGATCTATTTCAAGATGATGGACGATGCGGCCTTCTACGCCTGCAACAGCATGGTGACCGACCGCTTCCTTCTCACCACCGCCTTCAACCTGCACTTCACCCGGCCGCTGAAGGCGGGGCCGGTGAC
>NZ_DASVUE010000392.1:0-1631 GCF_036387215.1 Allosphingosinicella sp.
AGGTCCGGCTTCTTGCCGGCGCTCGCCTGGGCGTTCTGCTCGATGACGGCGCTTTCGAAGGTGGGCGCGGGGTCTTCGTAGATGACACCGAGCGCGACCGGGAAACCCTGCAGCGGCATCTCCACCAGCATGTGGGCGACCGAGCGGTTCTTCGGATCGTGGACGAGCACGCCGGCCGCCTCCCAATCGCCGCCCTCGACCTCGACCACCTTCAGCGCGAGCGCCTCGCGGTCGAGGGCGATGCCCTTTGCGCCGCCGGCAAACAGCATCGGCTGCCCCGCCGCCAGCCAGAGCTGGTTGCCCGCATTCTCCTTGGCGGTGAAGGGCGCGAACACATCGTCATTATAGACGATGCAATTCTGGTAGATCTCGATGAAGCTCGCGCCCTTGTGGGCATGGGCGGCCTTGAACACGTCAGGCAAATTCTTGTGCACGTCGATGCCGCGGGCGACGAAGCGGGCGCCCGAACCCAATGCGAATGCGCAGGGGCTGGCGGGCCGGTCCACGGATCCGAACGGAGTCGAGGGCGAGCGCGTGCCGACCCGGCTGGTGGGAGAATATTGGCCTTTCGTAAGGCCATAGATCTCGTTGTTGAAAAGCAATATCTGGCAGTTGAGGTTGCGGCGCAGGACGTGCATCGTGTGATTGCCGCCGATCGACAGCGCATCGCCGTCCCCGGTGATGATCCACACGTCGAGCTCGGGATTGGCCAGCTTGATTCCGGTCGCGAAGGTCGGTGCGCGGCCGTGGATCGTATGGAAGCCGTAGGTTTCCATATAATAGGGAAAGCGGCTCGAGCAGCCGATGCCGGAGACGAACACGACGTTCTCCGGCCGGACGCCGAGCTCCGGCATCGTGCGCTGCACGGCCTTCAGCACCGCATAGTCGCCGCAGCCGGGGCACCAGCGGACCTCCTGGTCGGTTGCGAAATCCTTCGCGGTGAGCTTGGTCGTCTCGTTCATGTCAGCCTCGAAGGAAAATGATCAGCGCCAATACGGCGATCAGCATCAGAATGAGTGGGAGCGGCCGCGCGTTCATGAGTTCAGCGCCTCCTCGATCGCGGCGTCGATCTCAGCGATCTTGAAGGGCTGGCCGGACACCTTCGTCACCGGCCGCGCATCGACGAGATATTGGTCGCGGAGCAAGGTCTTCAACTGCCCCATGTTCATTTCCGGTACGATGATTCGACCGTAAGACCTTAGCAGATCGCCCAAATTCGTCGGCAGCGGCCAGATGTGGCGGATGTGGACGTGGCTCACGTCAAGCCCGCGAGCGCGGCCGCGGCGGACGGCCTGGTGGATCGGCCCGAAAGTCGAGCCCCAGCCGACGACGGCGAGCTTGCCGCGGGCGTCGCCGAGCGTCACTTCCTGATCGGGGATCGAGTCCCGTACGCCGCGCACCTTGTCGTGACGGATGTCGGTCATCTTCTGGTGGTTGGCCGGCGCGTAATCGATATGGCCGGTGCCGACATTCTTCTCGATGCCGCCGATCCGGTGCCTGAGGCCAGGCGTACCCGGCCGTGCCCATGGGCGCGCCAGCTTCGCGTCGCGCGCATAAGGATTGAAGCCGCCCGTCTGGTCCGGCCCCTCTTCCATGAATTCCACCGGGAACGGCGCGTAGCCCGCCATGTC